>NZ_JAXDPY010000083.1:0-26708 GCF_034668105.1 Paraburkholderia sp.
GCGCGCATTACGGCGATCTGTTTGCGAACGATCCCGAGTTGATGAACCGCTTTGGCCGATTGCGGGCCAAGGTATTCGAGTTGACCGATTTCCTCGTCAGTGTGGCCAAGGTGCAATTGGAGCCGGGCCAGTTTGCCGGCCAGGTGACGTACCACGATTCCTGTTCGGGGCTGCGTGAACTTGGCGTCAAGTCGCAGCCGCGCGCGCTGCTCGCCCAGGTTGGCGTGGCGGTGACCGAAATGAAGGATTGCGAACATTGCTGCGGTTTTGGGGGCACCTTCGCGCTCAAGTACGGCGATATCTCCACGGCGATCGTCGACGAGAAATGCGCGAATATTGGCGCGAGCGGCGCCGGCGCGGTGGTGCTCGGCGACCTCGGCTGCATGCTCAATATCGAAGGCCGCTTGCGGCGCACCGGCGATACCACCACGCGCGTGCTACACATCGCCCAGGTGTTGGCCGGCGACGCTTGAAATCATCGCGGCGCCCCACTGGCGCACCTGATTCAGCACACATCATTTAACGCAGATCGCTCACGCATTTTTTCACTTGCGAATTTCTTCGGGAATTTTCACCCGCGAATTTCGCCCGTGAGTTCATCCGCGAGTTCGTTCGCGGGTTCACCCGCGGGTCCACCCGATTAAGCTCAAGGCCGCCATGCAAGTCCAATCGATGCATTTCAAGGCCCGTGCGGGCCAGAAACTCGCCGACCAGCGTCTGCAGCAGAACCTCACCAAGCTGTCGACCAAGTTCGTGTCGGCCCGCGCCGAGTCCATGACCGCGATCGATTTTGCCGCCACCCGCGCCGCGCTGAAGGAGCGTCGCAATCGCGCGCTGGAAAATCTCGACGTCTGGCTCGAGACCTTCGAACGCGAAGCGACCCGGCGCGGCGTCACGGTCCTGTTCGCGGAGACGACGCAGGAGGCCGCCCGCCTCGTCGGCGATATCGCGCGCCGGCACGAGGTGAAGAAGGTGATCAAGACCAAGTCGATGGTCACCGAGGAAATGCGCCTGAACGAAGTGCTCGGACAAATGGGCGTCCAATCGATCGAAACCGATCTGGGCGAATACATTCTCCAAATCAACGACAACGAGCCGCCGAGCCACATCATCGCGCCCGTCGTTCACAAAGATAAGGACGAGATCGCCGATCTTTTCGCGAAAACGCACGCCCGGCCGCGCCTGACCGAGATCACCGAGATGACCCGCGAAGCACGCGAGATGCTGCGCCCGCACTTCATGACCGCGGACATGGGCGTGACGGGCGGCAACTTCGTGGTGGCGGAGACCGGTTCGGTCGTGCTGGTCACGAACGAGGGCAATGAGGGCATGTGCACGGTGATGCCACGGGTGCATGTGGCTGTCACCGGCATCGAAAAAGTGCTGCCCACGCTGGAAGATCTGGCAACGGCCATGCGTCTGTTGCCGCGCTCGGCAACCGGCCAGGCCACGTCGAACTATTTTTCCGTGCTGACCGGGCCACGTGGTGCGGGCGATCAGGATGGTCCCGAGCATATGTACGTGGTGCTGGTCGACGGCGGGCGCACGGGGCTGATCGGCGGCGATTTCCAGGAGATGTTGCGCTGTATCCGTTGCGGCGCCTGCATGAACCATTGCCCGGTGTATCAGAAGGTGGGCGGTCATGCGTACGGCTGGGTGTACCCCGGCCCGATGGGGTCGGTGCTGACGCCGAGCTATGTCGGGATCGACAAGGCGCTGGATCTGCCTCAGGCGGCGACCTTGTGCGGCGAGTGCAACAGCGTCTGTCCGGTGGGAATTCCGTTGTCCGATCTGCTGCGCAAGTTGCGCGAGAAGCAGGTCGAGCGGCGCCTGCGGCCGTGGCGAGAGCGGGTCGGGCTCGCGGCGTGGGGTTTCCTCGCGTTGCACCCGGATGCTTATGCGTTACTGACCAAGCTGGCGGTTCGCGTGCTGGAACGAATGGGCGGGCGAAACCGGTCGATCGCCAAACTGCCGCTCGGCGGCGCGGGTTGGACTAATACGCGGGATATGCCCGCTCCGGTCGGCCGGACGTTCAGGGAGTTGTACGCGGCGCAGCGCAGCCATATCGACTGAGCTGGCCTTGCTGGTTGGGCGAAGCACGCCGTCGTATTTTGCGAGTTTTCGTGGCCGCGAGCGCGAGCCAGTGATTCCGGCGCAGCGCCGCCTGAATTAACAGCCCTGCCGCTTGGCGCTTCCCGGCGATTGTCACCGAGATTATCCGGCGGTAGTCGCAGAGATCGGCGTGCTCGCGCGTACGCCGACGTCTGCGTGTCGCGCTACGCGACACGCTCCTTTCTCAGTGGTCCGTCGGCTGGCCAGACTGACGGCCCGGCACTCCGCGCACGGGTGCCCCGTTGTTGCCGTTGCCCCGGCCACCTCCGTTGCCTGCTTGTTGCGGCGGCGGTGGGGGCGGCGGTGGGCTGCCAGCCCCCGGCCGAGGTGCATTCGACCCGCTCGGGCCCCGCGGCCCGCCTGCAGCGCCTTGAGGCGGCGGGCCGCCCTGCGAGCCGCCGTTCGGCTGACCGTGCCAGCCGCCGTTATTGCCGTGATCCCCGTGATCGCCGTGATTGCCGTTATTCGGCCGGCCTCGGTCGGGATAGCCGCCATAGCCGGGTCCCGGTCCGTAATAGCGGCCCGGCCCGTTGTAATACCCCGGGCCCGAGTAGTTGCTGTAGCCCATGTAGACGTTGGTTTGCGGCACGACCGGCACGCCGGTGGCATAGCCATCGTAGCCGTCGTCATAGCCGCTGTAACAGCCGCCGTAGCCATTGCTGTACATCGGCGTGCCGTCCGGATAAACCGCGCAGCCGCCGAGCAAGGCGGCGACTGCGAGGCAAGCGAGTGGTGCAAAGGGTTTCATATGATCGACCAGTGCGAGATTTCGTTTCTGTAAGACCGCCATTATCGCCATCCGTCGCAAGAGCTTTGTATGTGTTTGTAAGGATTTCTTTTCTGTGCCATGGCGCGTCAATGCCATGCACCACAAGACAATCACTGGACTGTTCCGCTCAGAGCAACGCTCTATCTCGCGCCAGTGGGTTTTTCCCGATTGCGAATTCCTATAGGATTTCGACTGGGCATAGTGAGTTACGAACTCACGGGTCCTTAATCGGAAGAAACAACATCATGAAAAAGACAATATCGGTGTACTGGCCTCTTGCAATCGTTGTGCCGCTCGCAGCGGCAGCTTGTGTGCACATCGGCGGCGATGCCGCTTCGCGTGCATCGCAAGCTCCGCTCGCGGCTGATCAACTGACGGCTGAACTGGCGCGTGCCGTCTCCTATGGCATGGTCGGCAACGCAACGGCGTTGCCGGCTAAGCCCGCGCGCGCGGCAACGGCCATGCCGCCGGCCGAAGCATCCTGAGCGCGGCGAGATCGGACAGTGTGTCGTGATCTCATCGCTGTGGCGGCCGTTAAGTCCGCACGCCACGTCTCTGGTCGAATCCGCCGCTGACCGAAGCGCGCCGCCTCCGGACGCAATCTGGCTCAACTTTGTATAATCGCGGCACCGTTTCCGAATCGCCGACTCACCCGCGTTTTGCGCCCAAAAGCCTCTGATGAAAACCGTGTCCATCTGCTTTGTCTGCCTGGGGAACATTTGCCGTTCGCCGACCGCGGAAGGCGTGATGCGTCATCTGGTCGGGGAGGCCAGGCTCGCGGAGCGAATTCTGATCGATTCGGCCGGCACGGGCGACTGGCACATCGGTCAGCCGCCTGACGAGCGGGCGCAATTTGCAGCCCGTCGGCGGGGCTACGAGCTGGCTGGCTTGCGGGGGCGCCAGATTGCCGCAAGCGATTTTGAGCGCTTCGATCTGCTGATTGCAATGGACGACAAAAACGTCGCCGCACTGCGTCAGGTTTGTCCGGCCGGGCAGCGCGACAAAATCCGTCTGTTGATGGAATTCGTGCCTGAAGCGGATGCTCGCTGGAACGGAGCCCGGGAGATCGTCGACCCTTATTTCGGCGGCGCGGAAGGCTTCGAGCAGGTGCTGGATCAATGCGAAGCGGCGTGCCGCGGGCTAATCGCCGCGCTGCGCCCCCAATTGGTCGCCTAGGACGACAGGCCGGCCGCCGCCTTATCCAGTAATTAAGCAAATGACCCAAATCGCGGTAGGGATACTTGACTAATTCAGTCATGTATTTATACTTGACCAAACTTGTCGAGAATTGCGGTTCCCACACCATATGAGACTCACCACGAAAGGCCGTTTCGCCGTCACGGCGATGATTGACCTGGCACTGCGCCAGGAGCAGGGCCCGGTGACGCTTGCGGGTATCAGCCAGCGCCAACATATCTCCCTGTCTTACCTCGAGCAGCTGTTTGGCAAGCTGCGTCGTCACGAAATCGTCGAGTCCGTGCGCGGACCGGGCGGTGGCTACAATCTGGCCCGCCGGGCTGAAGACGTGACCGTCGCCGACATCATCATTGCGGTCGACGAACCGCTCGATGCGACCCAATGCGGTGGCAAGGGCTCGTGCGAGGGCACCAAACAGCACGACGGCCACTGCATGACGCACGAATTGTGGTCGACGTTGAACCAGAAAATGGTCGAGTACCTGGATTCGGTCTCCCTGAAAGATCTGGTCGACCAGCAGCGTTCGCGTGAAGGCGCGCCCTCGGTGTTGCGCGACCGGCGCAACGAGGCGCCGGCGGTCGAACCCGCCCGCGTCGTGCCGAAAGGGCCTAATTCTGTTTTCAACATGGCCGGTTCCTAGGCGCGGCAATCTGCACACACCGCAGCCTGATCAGGAACCCAGAAGCCAGAGCAATGACGTCCCCGGAGCAATTGATGAATAACGATACTCTCCACCTGCCCATTTACATGGACTACAGCGCGACGACGCCGATCGATCCGCGTGTGGTGGACAAGATGATTCCGTACCTGCGCGAGCAGTTCGGCAACCCCGCATCGCGCAGCCACTCGTATGGCTGGAACGCGGAACGTGCGGTCGAGGAAGCGCGCGAGAACGTCGCCGCGCTGGTGAATGCCGATCCGCGCGAAATCATCTGGACCTCGGGCGCAACGGAGTCGGACAACCTGGCGATCAAGGGTGCCGCGCACTTCTACAAGAGCAAGGGCAAGCACATCATCACGGTAAAGACCGAGCACAAGGCTGTGCTCGACACCTGCCGCGAACTCGAGCGCGAAGGCTTCGAAGTCACGTATCTGGATGTGAAGGACGACGGTCTGATCGACCTCGAGAAGCTGAAGGCCGCGATTCGTCCGGACACGATTCTGGTGTCGGTGATGTCGGTGAACAACGAAATCGGTGTGATTCAGGACATCGAGGCGATCGGTGAAATCACCCGTGAAAAGGGCATTATTTTCCACGTCGACGCCGCGCAAGCCACCGGCAAGATTGCCATCGACCTGCAAAAGCTGAAGGTCGATCTGATGTCGTTCTCGGCGCACAAAACGTACGGCCCGAAGGGCATTGGCGCGCTGTATGTGCGTCGCAAGCCGCGTATCCGGATCGAAGCGCAGATGCACGGCGGCGGTCACGAGCGCGGCATGCGTTCGGGCACGCTGGCTACGCACCAGATCGTCGGCATGGGTGAGGCGTTCCGTATCGCTCGCGAAGAAATGGCGACGGAAAACGAACGCATCCGCATGCTGCGCGACCGTCTGCTGCGCGGCCTGTCGGAGATGGAAGAAACCTATGTGAACGGCGACATGGAAAAGCGTGTGCCGCACAACCTGAACATCAGCTTCAATTTCGTCGAAGGCGAATCGCTGATCATGGCGGTGAAAGATGTGGCGGTGTCGTCGGGTTCGGCTTGTACGTCGGCTTCGCTGGAACCGTCGTATGTGCTGCGCGCATTGGGTCGTAACGACGAACTGGCGCACAGCTCGATCCGCTTCACGGTGGGCCGTTTCACGACCGAGCAGGATGTCGATTACGTGATCAACCTGCTGAAAAGCAAGATTTCGAAGCTGCGCGATTTGTCGCCGCTGTGGGAAATGCACAAGGACGGGATCGATATTTCGACCATCCAGTGGGCCGCGCACTGACGCGCCAGTTGTGGACGTCGAATTCATCGAATTTCAATTGCAGGTTGAAACGGATCAAGGAGTGTAATCATGGCTTATAGCGACAAGGTTCTGGACCATTACGAAAACCCGCGCAACGTCGGTTCCTTCGCGAAAGACGACGACGCGGTCGGCACTGGCATGGTCGGCGCGCCGGCGTGTGGCGACGTGATGAAGCTGCAGATCCGCGTGGGCGCGGACGGCATTATCGAAGACGCGAAGTTCAAGACGTACGGCTGCGGTTCGGCGATTGCGTCGAGCTCGCTCGTGACCGAGTGGGTGAAGGGCAAGACGCTCGATCAGGCCATGTCGATCAAGAACACGCAGATCGCCGAAGAACTGGCGCTGCCGCCGGTGAAGATCCACTGCTCGATCCTCGCGGAAGACGCGATCAAGGCAGCGGTCGCCGACTACAAGCAACGTCACGGTGAAGCGGCTGTCGTCGAAGGCGACAAGCAACACGCGTAAGCGTGGTTGAGTGCTCATCCGGGCGCTCATTCGAGTCACCAGAAGCGGACGGTGCAAGCAGAAAAGCACGGTCCGGCATGAGCGATATTTGATGCAGGCAGGGTGGCCGCGCGGCCAGTACGCAAATGAATGCCGAACCCGCGCGGCGCAATGAGAAACGCTATGGCAATTACGTTGACCGAAAAGGCAGCACAGCACGTGCAGAAGTATCTGACCCGTCGCGGCAAGGGCGTCGGCTTGCGCGTGGGCGTGCGCACGACGGGTTGCTCGGGTTTGGCCTATAAGCTCGAGTACGTGGATGAACTCGCGCCTGAAGACGAAGTGTTCGACTGCAACGGCGTGAAGATCATTGTCGACCCGAAGAGCCTCGCGTATATCGACGGCACCGAACTCGACTTCGCACGCGAAGGGTTGAACGAAGGCTTCAGGTTCAACAACCCGAACGTGAAGGACGAGTGCGGTTGCGGCGAATCGTTCCGCGTGTAAACCGGCACATTCCGCATGGTGCGGATCAAAGGCGGCGCGGGCCGCCTTTTTAGTTTCATCCGCGCAACCGGACCGCTGTCTTGCAACTGATTGCGCCACTGAATTTTGCGGCGCTTTCGATCCGCGTTTCTAGCCTGCACTCCGGTGCGCTTTCCTCAACGGACTCCTTCAATTTGATGGCCTCGCTGAACGACAGCCACTTCGACCTGTTCGATCTGCCGGCGCAATTCGCGCTTGACGCAGCGTCGCTCGACCACGCCTACCGCACGGTGCAGGCGCAAGTGCATCCGGACCGCTTCGCGGCGGCTGGCGACGCGCAAAAGCGCATCGCGATGCAATGGGCGACGCGGACCAACGAGGCGTATCAGACGCTGCGCGATCCGTTGAAGCGCGCAACTTATCTGCTGCATCTGCGCGGCATCGACGTGGGCGCGGAGAACAACACGGCGATGGAGCCGGCGTTCCTGATGCAGCAGATGGAGTGGCGCGAAGGCATTGAAGACGCGGCCGCGGCGAAGAACGTCGACGCGCTCGACGCGTTGCTCACCGAACTGCGCGACGAAGAGCGCATGCGTTTCGACAAGCTCGGCGCGCTGCTCGATAGCGGCGCGAATCAGGCGGCGGGCGAGGCGGTGCGGCAGTTGATGTTCATCGAGCGGGTCGCGGCGGAAATCGGCACGCAGATCGAGCGTCTCGAGAACTAGCGGTCCGGCGCTCCGGCGCCTCAGTGTCCCGCCGCGCCGGCACCGCGCATGAAGATGCAGCCATAGCAGTCGTAGCACCACATCCAGCAACGCGAAAATTCAGGACGGGGCCCAGCGGCTCCGAGAAGATCCAGATGGCCCTACTGCAAATCTCCGAACCCGGCATGGCGCCGGCGCCCCATCAGCGGCGTCTGGCGGTCGGTATCGATCTCGGCACCACCAATTCCCTCGTCGCCGCCGTGCGCAGCGGCGTGCCCGACGTGCTTCCCGACGAAGACGGCCATGCGCTGCTGCCGTCGGTGGTGCGCTACCTGGAAAAGGGCGGCCGCCGTATCGGCCGCGCGGCCAAGGCTGAAGCGGCGGCCGATCCTCGCAATACGATCGTCTCCGTCAAGCGTTTCATGGGCCGCGGCAAGGCGGAAGTGGAAGGCGCCGAAAACGCGCCCTACGATTTTGTCGACGCGCCCGGCATGGTGCAGATCCGTACTGTCGACGGCGTGAAGAGTCCGGTGGAAGTGTCGGCGGAAATCCTCGCGACGCTGCGCCAGCGTGCCGAAGATACGCTCGGCGACGAGTTGGTCGGCGCCGTCATTACCGTGCCCGCGTATTTCGACGAAGCGCAGCGCCAGGCGACCAAAGACGCCGCGCGTCTGGCTGGCCTGAACGTGCTGCGCCTCTTGAACGAGCCCACCGCGGCTGCGATCGCGTATGGCCTCGATAACGGTTCCGAAGGCCTCTACGCGGTCTACGACCTCGGCGGCGGCACCTTCGACCTGTCGATTCTGAAGCTCACCAAGGGCGTGTTCGAAGTGCTCGCGGCGGGCGGCGATTCCGCGCTCGGCGGCGACGACTTCGACCATGCGCTGTATCGCCACGTGCTGGAGCAGGCGGGCATCGCGCCGCATACGCTCGCACCGGAAGACGTCCGCCTGCTGCTCGACAGCGTACGCGTGACCAAGGAGGCGTTGTCTGACGCGCCGGTTGCAACCGTACGGGCGAAGCTGTCGAACGGCACTCGGATCGATCTGACGATCGAGGAGGCTACTTTCGAAGCCATCACTCAGGCGCTGGTTCAGCGCACGCTTGGGCCGACGAAAAAGGCCCTGCGCGACGCCAAGGTCACGACCAAAGAAATCAAGGGCGTCGTGCTGGTCGGCGGCGCGACGCGCATGCCGGTGATCCGCCGCGCGGTCGAGTCGTTGTTCGGCCAGCCGCCGCTGATCAATCTGGACCCGGATCAGGTCGTCGCGCTGGGCGCGGCGATCCAGGCCGATCTGCTCGCGGGCAATCGCGGCGCGGACGGCGACGACTGGCTGCTGCTCGATGTGATTCCGCTGTCGCTCGGGGTCGAAACCATGGGTGGTTTGACCGAGAAGATCATCCCGCGCAATTCGACGATTCCGGTCGCCCGCGCGCAGGATTTCACCACCTTCAAGGACGGCCAGACCGCGATGGCGATCCACATCGTGCAAGGCGAGCGGGAGCTCGTCAGCGATTGCCGTTCGCTCGCGCGTTTCGAGTTGCGCGGCATTCCGCCGATGGCCGCCGGCGCGGCGCGGATTCGCGTCACGTATCAGGTCGACGCGGACGGCCTGCTGTCCGTGTTCGCGCGTGAGCAGGGCTCGGGCGTGGAAGCCTCGGTGGTGGTCAAGCCGTCCTATGGTCTCGCCGACGACGACATCGCCAGAATGCTCGAAGAGAGCTTTTCGACCGCCGAAGTCGACATGCGCGCGCGCGCACTGCGCGAAGCGCAAGTGGAAGCGCGCCGTCTCGTGGAAGCCACCGACGCCGCGCTCGCCGCCGACGCCGAATTGCTCGACGACAGTGAACGCGCCGAACTCGACACGCTGCTCACCGCCTTGCGTGACATTGCCCAAAGCGACGACGCCGACGCGATTGAAGCCGCGACCAAAACCCTCGCCGAAGGCACCGACGAATTCGCCGCCCGCCGCATGAACAAGGGCATCCGCCGCGCGCTGGCTGGCCGCAAGCTCGACGAGATCTAAGCCTTGCGGCGTGGCCGCGCGCTACGCGCCAGCCCGCAATGAACCGCGTCACGCGGACTTAAAAAGTCCGCGCGGCGCCAGTAAAATGGTACGGAGCCTGTTCGCGGCAGCCGTGCCGCAGACCCAAACGGAAAATGTATGCCTCAAATCGTTGTGCTGCCTCACGTCGAACTGTGCCCGGAAGGCGCGGTGATCGACGCCGTGCCCGGCAAGAGCATTTGCGACAACCTGCTCGATAACGGCATAGAAATCGAGCACGCCTGCGAGAAGTCGTGCGCGTGCACGACCTGTCACGTGATCGTGCGTGAGGGTTTCGCCGCCTTGACGCCGTCCGAGGAAGACGAGGACGATCTGCTGGACAAGGCGTGGGGGCTCGAACCGGCCTCGCGTCTGTCGTGCCAGGCGATGGTGCCGGCCGAGCAGGATCTGGTCGTCGAGATCCCGCGCTACTCGATCAATCACGCGAAGGAAAATCACTAACTGGAGGATGCAGCCATGAAGTGGACCGATACGCAAGACATCGCGATGGCCCTGACTGACAAGCACCAGGACATCGATCCGCAGCAGGTGCGCTTCACTGATTTGCACCGCTGGGTTACCGAGCTGGAAGGTTTCGACGACGACCCCAACCGGTCGAACGAAAAGATCCTCGAAGCAATTCAGGCTGCATGGATCGAAGACGCGGATTACTGAGGTCATGCCGAGCGCATGACTTTATCTGGCTGTTACGTGGTAGTTAATTCGTGGTCGGCAGCGGGCGGACTGATTCCGCTGCCGCTGTAGGGCCAGCAAAAGTGGGCAAACAAAAAAGGCGATTCCATTGGAATCGCCTTTTTTTACGCCTGCAAACTGTTCAGGCTGCGTGGGTTGGCTTCGGTCGTCCGATCGCCGACTCGATCAGCTCGCCACCAACGTGCCGTTCTCGACCCGCACGCGCTGACCTTCCTGGAACGGCGGCGCTTCGTGATACGTGAAGTACCGCGTCTTGCCGCTTTCCATCCGTACCCGCACCGAATACGACGTCGTACTGCGGATGTGCTTTTCGACCGAGTTACCGGCGACGCCGCCGCCCACGGCGCCAAGGATCGTCATCGCAGTGCGGCCGCCGCCGCCGCCGAACTGATTGCCGACCAGGCCGCCGGCCACTGCGCCGCCGACTGCGCCGATACCCGTGCCATGGCCTTCCTGACGGACCGCCGAGATGCCCACAACCGTGCCGCAGGTCGAGCAATAGGCCGGCTGCGAAGGCTGCTGGGCGTATTGCGGCGCGGGTCGGGCTTGTTGCTGCTGCGCATACTGCGGTTGTTGCGGTGCTGGAACAGGCGCAGGGGCCGGTTGCGGCTGCTGAGCCTGTTGCTGGGCTTGCTGCTGGGCGGCCTGCTGCGCCGAAGGGCTTGCCGGCGCGGCGGAGTCGACCACGCCCGGCTGGGCGTTCGGTTGCGTGGTCACCTGTGCGGCCTGCGTCTGATCCGTTTGTGCGCCGCTACTCGACGCGCGCGGGAACAGCCCGGTGACGGCAGCCGTAGCAGCAAGACTCGCAATAATGACCGCACCCGCAGCTGTGGCTACGAGCGGATGAATACGACGTTGTTGCGCGGGTTTGGTATCTGGATTGTCCATATTGGCCTCCGTCTGGAGCAGAGTCGGTTTTATTGAGACTCAGTGTCGAGCAAATCGATCGCATGAGGGTTTCAATTTGTAACCATTTCCGGGCAATCATCGCGGCCAGCTCGCGTCAAAGCGCGCGTAGCGCGGCGGGATGGCTGAGGCTCTCAAGGGACGCGCGCCCGGCGGGGCAATCGGTGGCGTGGCGGCCGATACGCACCTTTTACCGATGGTTACAAACCGTCAGGTGGCGAGAGACGGCGCTTTTTCACGTGCCGCAAGCCAGAACGCCCGGCATCGAACCGGGCGTTTTTCTGTTGCGAGCCGTTGACCCAAGCGATGCAACGATCAGTCTTCGCGGCGCAGATGCGGGAACAGAATCACGTCGCGGATACTCGGGCTGTCGGTCAGCATCATCACCAGACGGTCGATGCCGATCCCACAACCGCCGGCCGGTGGCATGCCGTATTCCAGCGCACGGATGTAGTCGGCGTCGTAAAACATGGCTTCTTCGTCGCCAGCGTCTTTCTGGTCGACCTGCTTCTTGAAGCGCGCGGCCTGGTCTTCCGGATCGTTCAGCTCCGAGAAGCCGTTGGCGATTTCGCGGCCGGTGATGAACAACTCGAAACGCTCGGTGATGCCGGGGACCTTATCGGACGCACGCGCCAACGGTGACACTTCGACGGGGTAGTCGATGATGTACGTCGGCTCCCACAGTTGCGACTCGGCGGTCTCCTCGAACAGCGCCAGTTGCAGCGCGCCCACGCCGGCATTCAGGAACTGCGGCTGCGACGCGTCCACGCCGAACTTCTTCAGTTCGGTGCGCAGGAATGCGTCGTCGGTGAGTTGCGTGTCTGTGTACTGCGGCGCGTACTTCTGGATCGCCTGGCTGATCGTCAGGCGATGGAACGGCTTGGCCAGATCCAGCTCACGGCCTTGGTAGCTGATCGTGGCGCTGCCGAGTGCATCGATCGCGGCCTGCCGGATCAACTGTTCGGTGAAGTCCATCAGCCACTTGTAATCGGTGTACGCCGCGTAGAACTCGATCATCGTGAATTCCGGATTGTGGCGCACGGACACGCCCTCATTGCGGAAATTACGGTTGATCTCGAACACACGCTCAAAGCCGCCGACCACGAGCCGCTTCAGATACAGTTCCGGCGCGATGCGCAGGAACATTTGCATGTCGAGCGCGTTGTGGTGCGTGGTAAACGGCTTGGCCGCGGCGCCGCCCGGAATCGGGTGCAGCATCGGCGTTTCGACTTCCATGAAGTCGGCGTCCGCCATGAACTTGCGGATCGACGAAATCGCCTTGGTGCGTGCGACGAAAGTCTTGCGCGTTTCCGGCGTGACGATCAGATCGACATAGCGCTGGCGATACTTCATCTCCTGATCGGCGAGACCATGGAACTTGTCCGGCAGCGGACGCAGCGACTTCGACAGCAAACGCAGTTCGGTGCAACGCACCGAGAGTTCGCCCTTATTGGTGCGGAACAACACGCCGCGCGCCGCGACGATGTCACCCATGTCCCACTTCTTGAAGGCGTCGTACGTTTGCTGGCCGACGTCGGCGGGTGTGATGAAGAACTGGATCTGACCCGAACCGTCGCGCACGGTCGCAAAGCTCGCCTTGCCCATCACGCGCTTGAGCATCATGCGGCCGGCAATCGCGACTTCGAGCGGATTGGCTTCGAGTGCTTCCTTGTCGCTGCCGGCGTACTGCGCTTGCAGATCCTCGGCATGGTGCGTGGGACGGAAATCATTCGGGTAGGCAACGCCTTGCTCACGCAGTTCGCGCAGCTTTTCACGGCGCTCGGCCATGATCTTGTTGTCGTCTAGCTCGGGCGTGACATTCGGCTGGGCCGCATTCGGCTGGGCCGCATTCGGCTGGGCCGCATCAGGCTGGGTCGGTTCGGTCATGATGATTTGGTATTCGGTGGCCCGCATCGGAATGCCCCACATGCGGGTGGCCAGTCAGTGAAAAACCTCAGGCGATAAAAAAATGCGGCGCAGGAATGCAATGCATGCCGCGCCGATTGCGCTTAGACGCCCTGTTTCAGGCTGGCGCTGATGAACGGATCGAGGTCGCCGTCGAGCACGCTCTTGGTATTGCTGATTTCGACGTTGGTGCGCAGATCCTTGATACGGCTGTTGTCCAGCACGTACGACCGGATCTGATGACCCCAGCCCACATCGGTCTTGCCGGCTTCGAGCTTGTCCTGCTCGGCCTGACGTTTGCGGATTTCCGCTTCGTACAGGCGCGATTTCAGCATGGCCATGGCTTCGGCCCGGTTGCGGTGCTGCGAGCGGTCGTTCTGGCACTGCACGACGATGCCCGACGGCATGTGCGTGATCCGCACCGCCGAATCGGTCTTGTTGATGTGCTGACCGCCCGCGCCGGACGCGCGGTACGTGTCGATGCGCAGATCGGCCGGGTTGATATCGACTTCGATCGAATCGTCGATTTCCGGGTACACGAACACCGACGAAAACGACGTATGACGGCCGCCCGATGAATCGAACGGCGACTTGCGCACGAGGCGGTGCACACCGGTTTCGGTGCGCAGGAAGCCATATGCGTATTCGCCTTCAATCTTGATCGTGGCGTTCTTGATGCCCGCGACGTCGCCGTCGGTCTGTTCCAGCACTTCGGTCTTGAAGCCCTTGCGCTCGCAGTAACGCAGGTACTGGCGCAGCAGCATGGCGGCCCAGTCGCACGCTTCGGTGCCGCCGGCGCCGGCTTGAATGTCGAGGAAGGCGTTGTTCGGATCGGCCGGATTCGCGAACATCCGGCGGAATTCCATGTCGGCGACGCGTTGTTCGATGCCTTGCGCGTCTGACTCGCAGGCGAGGAGGGTTTCCTCGTCGTCTTCTTCGCGGGCCATGTCGAACAGGTCTTGCGCATCGCGCAGGTCGTTATCGAGCGAAGTGAGCTTGCCGACGGTATCGTCCAGCAGTTTCTTTTCCCGGCCGAGCGCCTGGGCGTGCTTCGAGTCGTTCCAGACGTCCGGGTCTTCGAGTTCCCGGTTGACTTCGATTAGACGTAGTGCCTTGTCGTCGTAGTCAAAGATACCCCCGTAGCGCGCCCGCGCGCGTGCGCAGGTCCGCCAGAGAGGCTTCGATCGCGTTGAGACGTTCCGCTTCCATGTCGATCTTTTATAGCTTCGTAAAAAGGGGAAATTATAGCCGATCGGGGCCCCGCCCCGGAGGCTGTTGAGCGATCGGGCGCGGGTTTGAGGTCGATTTTCCGGCGATTTTCGATGGTTTCGAGCAGTACCAGGCAAGCTGCGGTGCACTCGGCCATGGCTAGCCGGCGCGCGCGTTACGCGCGGACTTCACGGCGCGCAGACGGGCTGGCGACACAGGATGGCGACAGCCGGGGCGCGCTTCAACTCGCCGCGTGCTCGACGATCAGTTGCACCCGCGACACGCCGTTCCACGTGTCGCTCGCCAGCCGGTACGCAACGGTAGTGCGGGCGGGCAGCGTGTCGGTATGGTTGAACCAGATCGCGTTGAAGCGCTGGCGACCGCGCACGAGTTGCAGCTTCAGGTGTTTGTCCTTCACCAGCGCCTGCGACGCGATGTCGAACTCGCCGGAAAACACCGGCGCCGGGAAGCCCTGACCCCATACGGCAGCGTCGAGCATTTCGACGAATTGCGGCGTGAAGTACGCGTCTTCCAGTTCGCCGTCGGTTTCGACCGTGCGCGAAAGCGCTTCTTCGGAGAGCCATTCGCGGCCCACGGCCTCGAACGCGGCGGTAAAGCGCGGCACGTCGGCGGCGGCCATCGTCAGGCCAGCGGCCATCGCGTGGCCGCCGAATTTGACGATCAGGCCTGCTTCGCGCTTCGAGATCAGGTCGAGCGCGTCGCGCAGATGAAAGCCCGGGATCGAACGGCCCGAGCCTTTGACGAGTTGGCCGCTGTCGTCCGCGAGCGCGAACGTGAACGACGGCCGGTGGAATTTTTCCTTCAGCCGTCCGGCGACGATGCCGATCACGCCCTGATGCCAGCCCGGATTGAACAGCGTGATGGTGGTCGCCCCGTCGGGGTTGATCGCCGACAGGTCTTCGAGCGCCTGCTGCTGCATGCCGGCTTCGATTTCGCGGCGCTCGCGGTTCATCGTGTCGAGCTGCTGCGCGAGATCCCATGCGCGGCCGATGTCGTCGGTGGTCAGGCATTCAATCCCGAGCGACATGTCCGACAGGCGGCCAGCCGCGTTCAGACGCGGGCCGAGCGCGAAACCGAGGTCGAAGCCCGAGGCGCTGCGGGCGTCGCGCGCGGCGGCGCGAAACAGGGCGGCGATGCCCGGCTGCATCTTGCCCTTGCGAATCCGCTGCAAACCCTGCGCGACCAGCACGCGGTTATTGCCGTCGAGCTTGACCACGTCAGCCACGGTGCCGAGCGCGACCAGATCGAGCAGGCCGTCCAGACGCGGCTCGGGGAACGCGTCGTTGAAGGCGCCGCGGCGGCGCAATTCGGCGCGCAACGCCAGCAACACATAAAACATCACGCCGACGCCCGCGATGCATTTGCTCGGGAACGTGCAGCCCGGCTGGTTCGGATTGACGATGGCGCGGGCAGCCGGCAACTCGTCGCCGGGCAAGTGGTGATCGGTGACCAGCACGTCGATGCCGAGCGCGTTGGCCGCTTCCACACCATCGACGCTGGCGATGCCGTTATCCACCGTGATCAGCAGCTCCGGCTTGCCCGACGCACTGCGCGCGGCCAGCGCGACGATCTCGGGCGTCAGGCCATAGCCGTACTCGAAGCGGTTCGGCACCAGATACTCGATCTGGCCGCCGAACATGCGCAGCCCGCGCACCGCGACCGCGCAGGCGGTCGCGCCGTCGCAGTCGTAGTCGGCCACCACCAGCATGCGGCGTTTGCCCTGGATCGCGTTGGCGAGCAACCCGGCTGCGTCTTCGCAACCCTTGAGCCCGGCGGGCGGCACGAGACGCGCCAGACCGGTTTCGATTTCATCGGGCATGCATACGCCGCGTGCCGCGTACAGGCGCGCGAGCACCGGATGCAGGCCGTGGCGGGCGAGGATTTCGGCGTCGACGGGGGAAGCTGCGCGCGTAACGATTCGAGTCATTCGGAAAGGCCGTGGATCATTCGATAAATCATTCGATGAAGAGCGACGCGAGCACGCGCCGTCGCCAGAATTTGCGCAGGTCGCCGCGCGTGACGGTGAGCGTCACCGAGCCGGTGTCGCCGCACAACGTCAGGCCGAGTTGGGCGAGCTGGCCGGATTGCAGCGCCGCCAGCGCGGGCTCGATCCAGTCGGTTTGCAACGCGGCGAAGGCGTCGTTCCAGCGCGCCCAGTCCTGCTCGATGTAGGGCGCGGAGAAGGGATCGAGTTCGACCAGGGTGACGCCATCGACATGGGAATTCGCATTTGCGCTTGCGTTGACCGCGGATGCGCCGCCCGGAGCGGCGCCGGGGGCACGACCCGAAGCACCCCCCGAAGCGGCACCGGGGGCATCACCTAAAAAAGCATCACCCGAAGCATCACCCGAAGCACTGCGCGAGCCGCTGCCCGCAACGCTAGCGGCCCGCAGCCCCGCAAACGACGCCGGCGGCGCAGCCGCGGCGACGCCCGCGCTCAGAGCGAGACCAAGGGTCGCCGCCGCGTTGGAGTACACCTGCGCGAAGGGGCTTTTGACCGGCTGTAGCGCGCCCTGGGCGTGAAACCAGATCGAGTTGACGGCCGGCAGGCCACGCGCCTCGCGCGCTTCATTGACCGGATGCTCGAACCATGCCATCTGTACTTCGTTCTGGAGCTTCATCCACGCGCGTGAGCGCTCGCCCGAATGGGCCTCGTGCGGCAGCCAGATTTCGATGTTGCGGCCGCTCGCGCGCAACGGTGAAGCGCCTGCCAGCGTGCCGAAACCATCGCCCGACAAGTACCAGCGCGCCGGCTTTGGCGCTTCGATGCGTACGCCGAGGTCCTCGATCAACGGCCGGGCGACCGCCAGCAGCACACTGGCCTCGTCATCGGACAGTTCGAGCGAGGCCGGATCGATCAACACCAGATGGTCGTGCGCGATGCGCACATGAACCGGTTGCACGCAGGCCCACGTGGCGTGGCCGGGGTCGCCGCCGTCGGCACGCAGCATGTAGGGCGCAAGCGGTGCTTCGTCGGCGGCTGCCGCGCCGCTCGGCAACGCGCCGAACTGGCGTGCCACCCAGCGCTCGTGCGGCAGCGTGCGCTGAAAATCCTCGCCGACCACCCGTTCGACCAGCGTCGCGCGGGCGATCAGCCGGTCGAGCGCCGGACTCTGGATATCGTGCAGGGCGGTGGAGGCGTCCGCTGCGGCGGGCAGCGCGAAGGGCAGGAGAAGATGAAGACGGTTGGCGTGCATGATGCTGCGCATTGTAGGGCAAAGAGTGCGAGTATTCAGACCATATCGGCGGATTCGGGCAGCGCACGGAGCCCCCGCCGATGGCACCAGCCGTGCGCGGGCACCGCGCCCGTGACGAGGGAGACCGACATGCCGCGTGAACTGAAAACCGAGCATGAACTGCTTGGCCTGGTGGTCAAGGCGCTCGACGCCAATCCGGTCACGGCCGGCTGGATTCCGACCGGATTCCACGAAACCGTCGAGGACGAGGAAGGCTGCAACTGGGATATCACCCACCTGCATCGCGACCGTAAAGACGCCGACGTGCGCGACGTCGCGAACAGTGAGGCGGCCGGGATCATCAACGATCTGCGGCGCCACTACAACCTGCGTTAGCGGCGCGTCCGCTCAGGATGGCAGGGGTGGACCGGCTTGCGCCGCCGGTCAGGCATTCAGCGCGGGCAGCAGGCCGGTTGTGCCTGCCGTGAGCCGTCTGCGCAAGGCCTTTGCGCGGGGGCGCGGCATTGTATGGCAAACTTCGCGCTTGATTGACCGCGGCGGTAGCAGCGGCTTGACCGCGGCAGTAGGTGTGGCGGCGGGTAGCTTCGGTGGCGCGGGGGTTTGCTGATTGCGCCGCAAGCCACCCAAGGGCAGCGGAACGTCATACCGGAACCATCCGGGTCGCCGCGACACCAATGATGACGACGCTTAGGCCGCATGACCGGCGCGACGGCTGCATCTGGCGCGGTCATGCGCGGTTGGCGGGCAGTAAAAAGCCAAGGCCAAGGCCGGAAGCAGGCCCAGGAGCAGACGAAGAACGCAGAAAAGGATTCGCTTGAAATTTCCCTACGAATGGCAGATTGGCTGGCGCTACACCCGCGCCGGCAAACGCACGACCGGCAACGGCTTCATTTCGTTCATCGCGCTGGTCTCGATGTCGGGCATCGCGCTCGGTGTGGCGGCGCTGATCGTCGTGCTGTCCGTGATGAACGGTTTCCAGAAAGAGGTGCGCGACCGGATGCTGTCGGTGCTGGCGCACGTCGAAATCTTTTCGCCGACCGGTTCGATGCCCGACTGGCAATTGACCGCCAGGGAAGCGCGCCTGAACAAGGAAGTGATCGGCGCGGCGCCGTATGTCGACGCACAGGCGCTGCTCACGCGCCAGGACGCCGTGAGCGGCGTGGCGCTGCGCGGTGTCGAACCGACGCTCGAGCCTGAAGTGTCCGACATCGGCAAGGAAATGAAGGCCGGCAAGCTGACCGACCTCGTGCCGGGCGACTTCGGCATCGTGCTGGGCGCGGACCTCGCCACCAATCTCGGCGTGGGGGTCAATGACAAGATCACGCTGGTCGCGCCCGAAGGCACCATCACGCCCGCCGGCATGCTGCCGCGGCTGAAACAGTTCACGGTGGTGGGCGTCTTCGAGTCGGGGCATTACGAATACGACAGCACGCTTGCGTTGATCAACATCAAGGACGCACAGGCGCTGTTCCGGCTACCCGCGCCGACCGGCGTGCGGCTGCGCCTGACCGATATGCAGCGGGCGCCCGAGGTCGCGCATCAGCTGGCGCGCAGCCTGTCGGGCGATTTGTATATTCGCGACTGGACCCAGCAGAACAAGACCTGGTTCTCCGCGGTGCAGATCGAAAAACGCATGATGTTCATCATCCTCACGCTGATCATCGCGGTGGCGGCGTTCAATCTGGTGTCGTCGCTGGTGATGACGGTGACCAACAAGCAGGCTGACATCGCGATTCTGCGCACGCTTGGCGCGCAGCCCGGCTCGATCATGAAAATTTTCGTGGTGCAGGGCGTGACGATCGGCTTTATCGGCACGGCGACCGGCGTCGCGCTGGGCTGCCTGATTGCGTGGAGCATCCCATGGCTCGTGCCGATGATCGAGCATGTGCTCGGCGTGCAGTTCCTGCCGCCGTCCGTGTATTTCATCAGTGAACTGCCTTCCGAACTGGTTCCCGCCGACGTGGTGCGGATCGGCATCATTGCGTTCCTGATGTCGGCGCTGGCGACCCTTTATCCGAGCTGGCGTGGTGCGAAAGTCCGTCCTGCGGAGGCACTGCGCTATGAATGACCGTTCCACCAGCTTGTCCATGGCCTCTCAAGATTCCGCGCTGCACCCCTATGTGCTGGAAGCAACCGGCATTTCGAAGTCGTTCGTGCAGGGCGGCCTAAACGTGCAGGTGCTCAACAACGCGGAATTGAACGTGCGGCGCGGCGAAAAGCTGGCGATCGTCGGCGCGTCCGGGTCCGGCAAGAGCACGCTGCTGCATGTGCTCGGCGGCCTCGACGATCCGAGCGCCGGCCATGTCTCGGTGATGGGCAAGCCTTTCACGAAGCTCTCCGAGCGCGAACGCAACGACCTGCGTAATCGCGCACTCGGGTTCGTGTACCAGTTCCACCATCTGCTGCCGGAATTTACCGCGCTCGACAACGTCGCGATGCCGCTGCGGATTCGCCGCATGACAACCGAGGCCGCGCGGCGCGAAGCGCTCGCGGTGCTCGAGCGTGTCGGCATGGGGCATCGCGCGAAGCATCGTCCGGGCGAACTGTCGGGCGGCGAGCGTCAGCGTGTGGCAATCGCGCGGGCGCTGGTCACGAAGCCCGCGTGCGTGCTCGCCGACGAACCCACCGGCAACCTGGACGGGGGCACCGCCGACACGGTCTTCAACCTGATGCTCGAATTGTCGCAAACGCTCGACACCAGCTTCGTGATCGTCACGCACGACCCGGAACTGGCCGGACGTTGCGACCGGATCATGCGGTTGCGCGACGGCGTATTGCACGAAGAGCCGTCCGTGCCGGTTTAATTACCGCGCGGCACGTGAGCGATGCTCCGCCGCTAACGAGGCACGCCATGTGGATCGACACGCACTGCCATCTCGACGCGTCGGAGTTCAACGCCGACCGCGATGAAGTCGCCCAGGCGGCGCGTCAGGCGGGCGTGGGGCGTATCGTGATTCCCGCGATCGGCCGTCAGAATTTCGCGACGGTGCGAGAACTCGCGCATCGCGTCGACGGCGGCGCGTATGCGCTTGGCATTCATCCGCTTTTTACGCCAGGCGCCCAGGAGCGCGATCTCGAACTGCTGCGCATGGAAATCGAGGCGAGTCTCGACGATCCGTTGTTCGTCGGCATCGGCGAAATTGGCCTCGATTATTTCGTCGAAGGTCTCGACGATGCGCGCCAGCAGTTCTTCTACAACGGTCAACTTCAACTGGCGCGCGAATTCGATCTGCCGGTGATTTGCCACGTGCGCAAATCGCAGGATCAAGTGATCAAAGGACTGCGGCGGCATCAGATTCATCGCGGCATCGCGCATGCTTTCAACGGTAGTTTTCAACAGGCCCAGGCGTATATCGACCAGGGCATGCATCTCGGATTCGGCGGCAATCTGACCTTCGAGCGGGCGCGGCAAATCCGCCGTCTTGCTGAGCAATTGCCGTTCGACGCGCTGGTCGTCGAGACCGACGCGCCCGATATCGCCCCTTCCTGGATCTACAAGCAGCGCAACTCGCCGGAGCAGATTCCGGCCATCGGCGCGGGTCTCGCGCAACTGCGCGGCATGAGCGCCGGCGAAGCCGCCCTAGGCACAACGGCTAACGCGCTCGCCGCGCTGCCGCGGCTCGCATTTTCCTCTGCATAATCGAACGCGCTGGTCTGAGTGGTTCGCGCCGGGCGGAACACGCGCCCGGCGGGCTTGCTGACGCCTGCTCGCTGTGCGTTGCGCCGTCCGGCGATGGTTGGGCGCAAAGGTGGAGGGCGGATGCGAGCATGGTGGTGCGGGTTTGCGTTGGGTGTGATCTGGCTGCAGCGGCAGGCGGCGTTGCCGGATGGGTGTGGATGGATTGGGCTGGTGCTGTTCGGGTGCGCGGCGATGCTTGTCGCGGTGTGGGGGAGAGGCCGCGGTGACCCGGGCGTATGCGGCGGTGGGGCTTCGAACGGATCGTGCGGTGCTTCGATAATCGCGCACGCGCGCGCGGCGGTTGCGAATTCACGCGTGGGGCACGTGCTGTTCAGCGCACGCGCGCGTTCATGCATCGGTTGGGGCGCGTTGTGGATGGCGGCCGCATGCGTGGGTTTCGGCTATGCCGCCTGGCGTGCGGAAACGCGCCTCGCGGTGAGTTTGCCCAATGCATGGGAAGGGCGCGATCTCGACGTCGTGGGCAGCATCAAGGGGCTGCCGTCACGTGACGACAAGGGCGCTCGCTTTCTCTTCGAAGTCGACTCGGTCGAGCCGCGGATCGCCGCTTTTCCCCACGTGATCCAGTTGTCCTGGATGGCCGAAGATGCGCCTGCGCCATTGCTGGAACCTGGCGAGCGCTGGCGTCTGACGGTGCGCCTCAAACGTCCGCATGGCAATGCGAACTTCGGCGTGCGCGATGCCGAAGCGAGTTTGCTCGCGCGCAATGTACGCGCTACCGGCTATGTCAGCATGCCAGCTCACGCGTTGCGTTTGCCGGGCCATGCGCGTGGCGTGAGCGTGACGGTCGATCGCTGGCGCGCCGCGCTGCGCGCGCGCATCGACACGGTGCTCGCCGATGCGCCGCATCGTGGGATCGTGGTGGCGCTCGCCATCGGCGCGCAGGACGAAGTCAGCGCGGCCGACTGGCTGTTGTTGCGCGGTACGGGCACCAGTCATCTGGTGGCGATTTCGGGCTTGCATATCGGCTTTGTCGCGGGCCTCGCGGCGTGGCTGGCCGGCGCCGTATGGCGGCGCTCGGGGTTTGTTGGCCGGAACTGGCCGTTGCTATTGCCCGCGCAGTTCGTCGCGGTGACGGGCGGCGCGTTGTTCGCGGGGCTGCATGCGGCCCTGGCCGGCTTCAACGTGCCGGCGCAGCGCGCGCTGTGGATGGCGGGTGTGGTGGCGCTCGCGTTTATCACCGGGCGCAATGTCGCGCGGTCGGTGGTGCTGGCGTGGGCGTTGGGGTTGGTGTTGCTGGTGGATCCCTGGGCGGTTGTGTCGGCGGGATTCTGGCTGTCGTTCTGCGCGGTGGCGGCGATTCTGTTTGCCATGTCGGGACAGCCCCGCATACAGGATCACGAGCAGCGTCGCGATGAAGAGGATGAGCGCGGCATGACACCCGCGAGACGCTCGCGCCTGTGGTCCGGCATGTGCCGCCGCGTTCGCGCTATCGGTGAACGCCTGCGCAGTGCCGCGCATGTGCAGTTCGCGGTCACCGTCGCGCTGGCGCCGCTCACCGTCTACTGGTTCGCGCAGATTCCGTTGATCGGTCCACTCGCGAATGCCTTCGCGATTCCATGGGTGAGCCTGCTGGTGACGCCGGCGGTGTTGGCCGGCGTCGCGTTGCCAGTGCCATTCGATGCCTATGCGTTGCGCGCCGCGCACACCTTGCTCGACCTGCTGGCCGCGGGTTTGCAGACGCTCTCCGGTCCAGCATGGGCGCTCTGGCGGCTGCCGCAACCGGACGCGTGGACGCTCGCCGCGGCGGCGGTCGGCGTGCTCTGGTGCCTGGCGCCGCGCGGCTGGCCGTTGCGCTGGGCCGCGCCGCTCACCTGGTTGCCGCTGCTGCTGCCGGCGCCGACCGGGCCGCCGCCTGGCAGCTTCCGTCTGACTGCGCTGGATATCGGTCAAGGCACCTCGGTGCTGGTCGAAACGGCGCATCACGCGTTGCTATTCGACGCCGGACCGGGACCGGAGTCGACCCATGCGGGCGAACGGGTTGTCGTGCCTTTTTTGCAGGCGCACGGGGTCACGGCGCTCGATACGCTGATCATCAGCCACGCCGATTCCGACCACTCGGGCGGCGCGCCGGCGGTGCTCGACGCGATCGAAGTGCGTCAAATGGTGGCGGCATTGGCGCCGGCGAATCCGTTGTGGTCGAACGCAAGGCAGCGCGGCGCGCACACGCTGCGCTGTGCGGCGGGGCAGCGCTGGCAATGGGACGGGGTCGAGTTCGCGATGCTCTGGCCGGATGCCGGTCCGCTGCAAGGCAAGCCGAATGCGCATTGCTGCGTGTTGCGGGTGAGTACCTTGCCGGCTGCGTCGAATTTGCCTGCCATGGCGGCCTTGCTGGCGGCGGACATTGAAGCGCCAGTTGAACGTGTCCTGCTCGCGCGCGCTCGCGACGCGTTGCGCGCTCAGGTGCTGGTCGTGCCGCATCATGGCAGCAAGACGTCGTCGACCGAGCCGTTCCTCGACTCTATCGACCCGCTCATCGCGCTATTTCAGGTAGGCTATCGCAACCGTTTTCATCATCCGAATGCGGGGGTGTTCGAGCGCTACAAGGCACGGCACATCGAGCTTGCGCGCAGCGACGCGGACGGCGCGGTGCGGGTCGATATCGGCACGGGTTTGAGCCCGGGTTCGAACCCGGGTTCCAACCCTTCTCCGAGCCCCGCTCTCAGCTTCAGCAGCGGGCCCGAGGAAAGACCGGCAATTGGCGCGGGGTTGAACGCGGAGAGCGGCCCGAGCCCGAACGCCGCCGCACTGACGCTCGAGCGCTATCGCGACACAGAGCGCCGCTACTGGATGGATCGCTGATGGATTACTACCGGCCGCACAGTTAGAACAAGCACGCCGCCGGGCCGGAGCCCGCACGAAATGCCTGGAACCGGGCCCGGCGTGCCAAAACAGAACGGAGATAGCCGCAGTTGAAAAACATCATCCACTTCTCGCATGCGAACGGTTTTCCGGCGTCGACCTACCGGACGATCTTCGCCGAGCTTGCCGACGACTACGAGCTGCGCTCCATCGAACGCATCGGGCACGACGCGCGTTATCCGGTCACGCAGGATTGGCCGCATCTGGTCGAGCAGTTGCTCGACGACATCGGCCGGTCGTATGAGCAACCCGTGTGGCTGGTGGGCCATTCGCTCGGCGGCTATCTATCGCTGATGGCCGCGCTGAAAAAGCCCCACTGGGTGAGAGGCGTGGTGATGCTCGATTCGCCTGTGATTGCCGGTTGGCGCAGCAGCATGCTGCGCGTGTCGCAATGGACCGGACTCGACGAGCGGCTGTCGCCCGCGGCCGCCACGCGCACTCGCCGCACGCAATGGGCGAGCCGCGACGAGGCGTGGCGGCACTTTCATTCGAAGCCGGCGTTCGCGCGCTGGGACGAGCGCATGCTGTCGGACTACATCGACTTCGGCATTCCGCAGACTTCACCCGACGGCGGCCGCTCGCTCGCGTTCGACCGGCGCACCGAGTATCAGATCTATAAGACCTTGCCGCATACGCTGGGGCCCCGCCTCGCGCGCGGCGCTCCGGTGCCGGTCGGATTCATCGCCGGCACGCGTTCAAAGGAAGTGCGTCAGGCGGGGCTGGACGCCACCCGTCGCGCGACGGGCGGTCATGTGGAATGGATCGAAGGCAGCCATCTGTATCCGATGGAAAAGCCGCTCGAAACCGCGCGCGCGGTGCAGCGGATGTTGCGCGAACTGGAGCGGGGGGCTTAAGGCCGTGCAACTGCGCGGCGCGGCGCGCGAGCTTGCCGCAGCAAAAAACGGCGCATGATCGGCGTACGGGGAGTGCCATCGCCGTGGCACACTTTCGCACCGATGTCGCTCGGATTTTGCTGGGTTGAGACCCTGCTTTACGGTATAATCCGTTTTTCCCGCGAGCATCCAGCGATGACCAAATATGTTTTCGTCACCGGCGGCGTAGTATCTTCCCTCGGCAAGGGTATTGCCGCCGCTTCCCTCGCCGCGATCCTCGAGTCGCGCGGTCTTAAAGTCACCCTCCTCAAGCTCGATCCCTACATCAACGTCGACCCCGGCACGATGAGCCCGTTTCAACACGGCGAGGTGTTCGTGACGGAAGACGGCGCGGAGACTGACCTCGACCTTGGCCACTATGAGCGCTTCATCAGCACGAAGATGCGCAAGGCCAATAACTTCACCACAGGCCAGATTTACGAATCGGTGATCCGCAAGGAACGCCGCGGCGATTATCTCGGCAAGACGGTGCAGGTCATCCCGCACATCACCAACGAAATCCAGGCGTTCATCGAGCGCGGCGCGGCTTCCGCCACGTGCGGTGAGCCGGACGTCGCGATCGTAGAAGTGGGCGGCACCGTGGGCGACATCGAATCGCTGCCGTTCCTCGAGGCCGCGCGTCAGATGAGCCTGCGCATGGGCCGCAACAGCGCGTGCTTCGTGCACCTCACGCTGGTGCCTTGGGTCGCCACGGCCGGCGAACTGAAAACCAAGCCTACGCAACACAGCGTGCAGAAGCTGCGCGAAATCGGGATCTCGCCGCACGTGCTGCTGTGCCGCGCCGACCGCCGCATTCCGGACGACGAGCGCGCAAAGATTTCGATGTTCTCGAACGTGCCCGAAGACGCGGTGATTTCCGTGTGGGACGCCGACAGCATCTACAAGATTCCGCAGATGCTGCACGACCAGGGTCTGGATGCGATCATCTGCGAAGAGCTCAAGCTCACGCCGCAGCCGGCCGATCTGTCGATGTGGTCGAACCTCGTCGAAAAGCTCGAGCATCCGAAGCACGAAGTCACGATCGGCATGGTCGGCAAGTATGTCGATCTGACCGAGTCGTACAAGTCGCTGATCGAAGCGCTGCGCCACGCGTCGATGCATACGTCGACCAAGGTCAACATCGAGTACATCGATTCGGAAGAAGTCGAGACGCACGGCGTCGGGAGCCTCAAGCATCTGGATGCCGTGCTGGTGCCGGGCGGTTTCGGCCGTCGCGGCACCGAAGGCAAGATCGCCGCGATCCGCTATGCACGCGAAGCGAAGGTGCCGTATCTCGGCATTTGTCTCGGCATGCAACTGGCCGTGATCGAATTCGCTCGCGACGTGGTCGGCCTGAAGAATGCGAACAGCACGGAGTTCGATCAGGAAACCGAAAACCGCGTGGTCGCGCTGATCACCGAGTGGTACGACCGCGAAGGCAAAGTCGAGAAGCGCACGGAAGCGTCGGATCTGGGCGGCACCATGCGTCTCGGTTCGCAACGTTGCCCGATCAAGCCCGGCACGATGGCCGAAGAGATCTATGGCAAGGATGTGAACGAACGCCATCGCCACCGTTATGAAGTCAATAACCGCTTCGTGCCCCAACTCG
>NZ_JAXDPY010000084.1:0-5933 GCF_034668105.1 Paraburkholderia sp.
GACCACGTCCGACCAGATGCTGCAGACCCTCAGCCAGATGCAGGTTTAAGGCCTAAGGGACTGGGAATCAAAAGCGCCCCGGCGCTTTCTCGATAGACGGTAATCAAGATGTCGTACTTCACTCGTAATCCGGTTCATTCGCGCACCGCTCAGGCGCTCGTGCAGCTCACGCTGCTCGCGGCCCTGGGTGGCTGCGGCCTCGTGCCCAAGCAGCCGATCACGCAGCAGCCAATGACAGCGCTGCCGCCGATGCCGCCGCAAGCACAGTCGCCGGGCTCGATCTTCAACCCGGGTTACGCGGGCCGGCCGCTGTTCGAAGATCAGCGGCCGCGCAATGTGGGTGACATCCTGACCATCGTGATTCAGGAAAACGTCAACGCGACGAAATCCTCCGGCGCCAACGCGAATCGCTCGGGCAGCACCAACTTCAGTGTGCCGACAGCGGGCTTCCTGGGTGGATTGTTCGGCAAGACCAACCTCAGCGCGAACGGCGCGAACGTGTTTGCCGGAACCGGCGGTGCCAATGCGTCGAACACGTTTAACGGCACGATCACCGTGACCGTGACCGGTGTGCTGCCGAACGGCAACCTGGCGGTGAGCGGCGAAAAGCAGATGCTGATCAATCAGGGCAATGAATTCGTGCGCTTTTCGGGTGTGGTGAATCCCAACACGATCTCCAACCTGAACGCCGTGTACTCGACCCAGGTGGCCGACGCGAAGATCGAATACTCCGCGAAGGGCTATCTCAACGAGGCCGAGAACATGGGCTGGTTGCAGCGGTTCTTCCTCAACGTGTCGCCGTGGTGATCATGCGTACCGTCTTCTTCAGCCTTGGCCGCGTCGCGCAACTCGCCCGGTTCGACTGCATTGGCCGGGTCGGCCGCGTCCTCGCTTTTGTCACGCTGGCTTGCGCCGCGCTGCCGGTCGCCACGCCCGCGCATGCGGAACGTCTGAAGGACCTCGTGCAGATCCAGGGCGTGCGTGACAACCCGTTGATCGGCTACGGCCTCGTCGTCGGTCTGGACGGCACGGGCGACCAGACCACGCAGACGCCGTTCACCACGCAGACACTCGCCAACATGCTGGCGAACCTCGGCATCTCGATCAACAACCAGGCGGCGGGCTCGACCAACCAGCAGTCGTCGCTGTCGAACATCCAGTTGAAAAACGTCGCCGCGGTGATGGTGACGGCGGTGTTGCCGCCGTTCGCACGTCCCGGCGAACAGATCGACATTACTGTGTCCTCGCTCGGCAATGCAAAGAGCCTGCGCGGCGGCACGCTGCTGCTCACGCCGCTCAAGGGCGCCGACGGCCAGGTGTATGCGCTCGGCCAGGGCAACCTCGCGGTCGGTGGTGCCGGGGCGAGCGCCAACGGCAGCAGGGTCCAGGTAAATACGCTGGCTGCGGGCCGCATCGCCGGCGGCGCGATCGTCGAACGCGCGGTGCCGACCGCGGTGTCGCAAGCGGGCACGATGCAGCTCGATCTGAACGACATGGACTACGACACCACGCAACGCGTCGTGGCCGCGGTGAACAACGCGTTCGGCAGCGGCACGGCGACCGCGCTCGACGGCCGCACGATCCAGTTGCACGCGCCGTCCGATCCGCAGCAGCAGGTCGTCTTCATGGCGCAATTGCAGAACCTCGACGTCAAGCCGGCGCAAGCCGCCGCGAAGGTGATTCTGAATGCGCGCACCGGCTCGATCGTGATGAACCAGATGGTCACGCTGCAGAACTGCGCGGTGGCGCACGGCAATCTGTCGGTGGTGATCAATACGCAGCCGGTGGTGAGTCAGCCGGGCGCGTTCTCGAACGGCCAGACGGTGGCGGCAAGGCAATCGCAGATTCAGATGAAGCAGGACAACGGCGCGCTGAAGCTGGTGAGCGCCGGCGCCAACCTCGCGGACGTGGTAAAGGCGCTCAACGCATTGGGTGCGACGCCCGCGGATCTGATGTCGATCCTGCAGGCCATGAAAGCGGCGGGCGCTTTGCGCGCCGACCTGGAAATCATCTAAGGAAGACACCGGATGAATTCGGATACGACCAACTCCGCCAACGCGGCGAACGACCTGACCCAGCGCTTCGCACTCGACGTGCAGGGCTTCGGCAAATTGAGCGCGCAGGTCAAGGCTTCGCCGCAAGCCGGCATGAAGATGGCCGCGCAGCAGTTCGACGCGGTGTTCACGCAGATGATGTTGAAGAGCATGCGCGATGCGACGCCCCAGGATGGTCCGTTCGATTCGCACGACAGTGCCACCTTCACGTCGATGATGGATCAGCAGTTGTCGCAACAGCTTTCGCAAAAAGGCATCGGCGTGGCGGACGCGATGCTCAAGCAGTTGATGCGCAATCAGGGCATGCAGGTGGGCGGCGCGGGTGGCGCAAGCGGCGGCCTCGCCGGCATGGCCAATGGGTTGGGCGGCGGCAGCGGCGGCGACGAAGGCCAGACGGCGGCGCTGAACGCGCTCGCGAAAGCCTACGGCAACGCGCAGGCCAATGGTCAGCTCGCAATGGGCCGGGGCTACTCGGCCAACAGTTCACTGACGCCGGCGCTCAAAGGCGACGGCAGCTCACCGAAGGTCGATGCTTTCGTCGACAAGCTCGCCGCGCCGGCGCAAGCGGCCAGTGCGGCGACCGGCATTCCGGCGCGCTTCATCATCGGTCAGGCCGCGCTCGAATCGGGCTGGGGCAAGAGCGAAATCAGGAAGACGGACGGTTCGACCAGCCACAACGTGTTCGGCATCAAGGCGACCAAGGACTGGACCGGCAAGACCGTCTCGACGGTGACGACCGAGTATGTGAACGGCAAGCCTCAGCGCACGGTTGAAAAATTCCGCGCGTACGACTCGTATCAGGAAGCGATGACCGACTACGCGAGCCTGCTCAAGGGCAACCCGCGTTATGCGCAAGTGATCAATTCCGCGCATGACGTGAATGGCTTTGCCAATGGCATGCAGCGCGCGGGTTACGCGACCGACCCGCATTACGCGAAAAAGCTGATGTCCATCATGCAGAAGATGGGCTGAGCCGCGGTTAATACAGGTGCGCGGTTGGAGTCGGCCGCACGGTTGAGCGAGTTGAGCAGTTTGATTTTTCAGAATCAGCAAGCATGCACGCGACGGGGCCAGGTGCATAACAAGACGGAAGAGGCCGGCCGCCTACGGGCGGCCGGCCCACCCGCATCATCTGCGTGATCGTTCGCCGGTTTCGATGCACCGGATTCCGCTTGCGGCATATCGATGACATTTCGACGGGGTATTGGCGTTTTAACGTTTGCGGCAAATATTTCATCAGCGGCCCCTAAATTTTGCTTGAACGCTGCCGCTAATCAGTCACACCCGATACCGGAAAAAGCGTTGTAATGTCCGGTTGACCGCGCGTGCAGCGGCTTCGATGGAGACCGCGCAAAAGCCCCGGCAGGAGCCTTGGCACGCGCCCGCAAGAACATGCATACCGGCAAGCCCATGGATACAAACCAGTCGCACGGCCATACCGACGCACTCGGCGAGCCGCACGCCACGCTAGAAGAAAGTGCACCCGATTTCGGCCGTCGCAATCCGCTGGAGATCGGCGTTCAGTTACGCAACCTCGTCAATCGAGGCGATTTCCTCACCGTTGAATACGCGGGCGGTCAGCTCGTGACGCGCCTGCTCGACGTCGACGTGCGCGGGCGTACCTTTACTTTCGATTGGGGCGCGCTCTCCGCCCACAACAAGGGCTTACTGGGCGCGTCGCGCTGCCAGTTCCATGCGTCGCCGGACGGTGTGCGCGTCGAGTTCGCCACCGGCACGCCGCGCGAAACCCGCTACGAAGGACTGCCCGCATTCGAGGCGAGCTTCCCCGAAGTACTGTTCTACGTGCAGCGCCGCGAGTATTTCCGCGTCGATGCGCCGATTCTCGATCCGTATATGTGCACCGGCCGCCTTTCCGAGGGCGAGACGTTCCGTTTCGAAGTACACGATCTGTCGCTTGGCGGCGTCGGCATGCGCACCACGGATGAACGCGTGGCCGAATTGCCGATGGGGACGCGGCTGGAGGGTTGCGAGCTGGTGCTCGGCTCGTTGGGCCGGCTTTCGCTCGATCTGCAACTGGTGTCGCACCGCTCAACCGCGTTGCCGAACGGCACGCAGCGCTATCAACTCGGCTTCCGTTTTGTGACCTTGCCGGGCAGTGCTGAAAACACGCTGCAGCGGCTGATTACGCAGCTCGAAATGAAGCGCCGCTCGCTGGTGCGTCCATAAAAAATGAACGATGGGTGGTCTCTGAGCATGGCTCAAATGCCGCCCGCTTTCCGCCTGAATGTGGAGCGGGCAAAAGCCCGCTAACACAAGCCTCGCAAACGTTGAAACAAACGTCGAACAAGCATCGGATCGCCCTCAATTTTTCCTCGCGAGGGCCGTTAAACAGGATGTTCACGTAACGCGGCGGCATGTGGTCGGTGTCGCCCTTCAGGATGACGCATGTCGGACAATCTCATCAGTATCGGCCTCAGTGGACTGAACGCAGCCCAATGGGGACTCACGACGACCGGTCAGAACATTAGCAACGCGTCCACGCCGGGCTACACGATGGAAACGCCGGTCTACGCGGAGAGCGGCGGCCAGTACACGGGCTCCGGCTATCTGCCGCAGGGCGTTTCGACGGTTACCGTGACGCGCCAGTACAGCCAGTATCTGACCACTGAGCTGAACAACGCGCAAAGTTCGAACAGCGCGCTGTCGGCGTACAACACGGCGATCACGCAACTGAACAATCTGATCGGCAGCCCGACCGCCGGTATTGCCAGTGCGATCACCGGCTATTTCACCGGTTTGCAGAACGTCGCGAACAGCGCCTCCACGGTGGCCACCCGCCAGACCGCGATGAGCGGCGCGCAGACGCTCGTCAACCAGATCAACGCCGCGGGACAGCAATACGATTCGCTGCGTCAGAGCGTCAACACCCAGCTCACCAGCACCGTTTCGCAGATCAATAGCTACACGCAGCAGATCGCGCAACTGAACGGACAAATCGCGGCGGCCAGCACGCAAGGCCAACCGCCGAACCAACTGATGGATCAGCGCGATCAAGCCGTGTCGAATCTGTCGCAGCTGGTCGGCGTGAGCGTTGTCAATAGCAACGGCAACTACAACGTGTTCATGAGCAATGGCCAGCCGCTAGTGTCCGTGGGCAACAGCTACAACCTGGGCACGGCGGTTTCGCCCGGCGACACCAGCGAACTCTCGGTGCAGTACCTGGGTCTCGCCGGCGCGAACCCGGCCACCCCGCCGCAGAATCTGCCCGACAGCAGTGTCACGGGCGGGGCGCTCGGCGGCCTCCTCTCGTTCCGTAGCCAGACGCTCGACCCGGCCGAAGCGCAACTCGGCGCGATCGCCGTGAGCTTCTCCGCGCAGGTCAATGCGCAGAACGCACTCGGCATCACGCCCACCGGCACCCCGGGCGGCGCACTGTTTTCGGTGGGCGCCCCGACCGTCTACGCGAACACGCAGAACACCGGCAATGCCTCGCTGAACGTGTCTTTCGCGAATCCCGCGCAGCCGACCACCGGCGACTACACGCTCTCCTACAACGGCACGGCCTATACGCTGACCGATAATTCGAGCGGCACCGTGGTGGGCTCGGCCACCAGCCTGAGCCAACCGATCGACGGTCTGAATTTCTCGACCACCGGCACGATGAACGCCGGCGACTCGTTTACGGTCGAGCCGACTCGCGGCGCGCTGAACAGCTTCACCACCGCGACGATATCTGCTTCGGCGATTGCGGCCGCCTCGCCGGTGCTCGCCTCGACGGCGGTGAGCAACACCGGCACCGCCACGATTTCGCCGGGCACAGTGACGGCGGGCTACACCATGCCCAACGCGACGACCACGCTGAAGTACGACGGCACGGGATTGTCCGGCTTCCCGGCTGGCTCCACGGTGACCGTGACG
>NZ_JAXDPY010000085.1:0-3812 GCF_034668105.1 Paraburkholderia sp.
ACCCGAGTACAGCAAGATTCATTAGCGAAGACCCCATAGGCTACGCGAGTGGGCAGACGAATGCGTATGCTTATGTAGGTGGGAACCCGGTTCAGTTCAGAGATCCGCGCGGGTTGCAGGCAATTCCGGTTCCTGCGCCCCCTCCACTGGCTGGGCCGAGTTGCAGTCCAGGATCGAGAGAGTTCCGAAGTGGTTTCAGGACCTGATTGATGGGTTGACTTTTAATAGGCCCAAAAATCCACCCGATGAGGGTCCGGCAAATGGTTGGATTGAGGGTCCGCGTCGGGGGCGTGAATACGGACCGGATGGTTTGCCGCAGCGCGACTATGACAAACCGCACCAAGGCAACGAGGTGGATCATGTGCATGAATGGCCAGGTGGCGCGCGCGAGGAGCCGGGGCGTCCTTACTCGCCGTGGCCCCGAAAACCATGACAGACGGGAGCGCATCGATGATTGATTTCTCTGATTTCGTGGAGGCGCATGTCACTGGAATCACCTTTACTGAGGACGATAAAGGCGTCAGCATTTTTTTCCGCGGACAAGCTAGACAGCGCTTCACGCTGGTTGCGGAAGGAGTGGATCGCTTTGTTGCTGATGAATTCCGCGAGCAGAACATTGTTGACAGAGTTCATCTGTGGGATTCGGCGAGTGAGCCGAATGACTATCGGGATTCTCTAGCGCTTCTGTTGTCCGGGGTGAGTGGTGACCAGAGGAATGAGGCAGTCTGGTTACCGGTGATTGAGCGCGAAGTGGTTGCGATCGAGCGAGGGGGAAAAGTGTTCGTCGAAATCGAGCCTGTATATGGCGGATGGATTGTTCTTCTTGCGAAGAGCGTAGCCATAAACAGGTAGATGTGTTTGGGGATGAAGTTGTGACAGAGGGGCCGCATTCGCGGCCCTTCTAGTTTTAAAGCGGCGTAATGATGAGTTTCTGGTGCTCGACGGTGATACGCACGCGCTGTCCGGGCTCAAAACCGGCGGTCTCGATCCATCGTCCGGAGAGCTTCATCCACGGGAAGGTGGCCGGTTCTTTGCGCATAGGGAAGGGCAGGCGTGCCGGTTTCTGATAGAGCCAGGATTTGTTCACGATGACAGACCGTTCGGTGACGGGTGGGCGCACTCTATCTCGGCATGCGTCATGCGTGTCCGCTAAGACGCAGCCGTGATAGTTGGCGCGTCCAAACTCCGAATTCCGCCTAGCGCGTCGCCCGCCGCCGCGTAATCCCCGGCCCGAACGCAAACCCAAAAGCCAGCAACAGCAACGAAACCGCCAGCACCGTATTGTTGCCGCTCGTCACATACGGCGTGCTGCCCGATGTGCCTTGCACCGTCACATCGAGCGAGCCGATCGTGTACGGCGTCAATCTCCCGATCACCTTACCGTGCGCGTCGATCGCGGCGGTCATACCCGTGTTGGTGGCGCGCAGCATCGGCCGGCCGGTTTCCAGCGAGCGCATGCGCGCAATCTGCAGATGCTGATCCAGCGCGATCGTGTCGCCGAACCAGGCGAGATTGGTCGAGTTGACCAGCACGCCCGCCGGCGTATCGCTCTCGCGGATGTTCCGCGCAATCTCCTCGCCGAAAATATCCTCATAGCAAATATCGACCGAGACCGGCTGGTTGTGCACGATGAACGGCTTCTGCACCGGCGCGCCGCGCGCGAAATCGCCGAGCGGAATGCTCATCAGATTCACGAACCAGCGAAAGCCCCACGGCACGAATTCGCCGAATGGTACGAGATGATGTTTGTCGTATCGATAAACATCGCGCGTGCCCGGTGTGACGCCGAACAGGCTGTTCGTATAGTCGATCACCTGGCCTTCCGGCGTGATGGTGCCGCCGATCGCGCCGAACAGGATCGCGGTGCCGGTCGTATCCGAGAAGCTGCGCACCGCCGACGCAAACTGCGGCGGCAATTGCTGCGCGAGCACCGGAATCGCGGTTTCCGGTGTGACGATCAGGTCAGCCGGCTTCGACGTGATCATTTGCTGATACTGATCGATCGCGGCGCGCATGCCGGATTCTTCGAACTTCATTTCCTGTTTGACGTTGCCTTGCAGCAGACGCACCGTCAGCGGCGCGTTGGCAGGCTGGGTCCATTGCGCAAGCGGCAGCAGCAGGCCGGCTGCGATCAACGCAACCGCAATTCCACCCGGCACCGCGACGCGCGCGACACTGCGTTTCGCCTGATTGCCGGCATTTCCAGCATGGCTGCCGTCACCGATATCGCGCTGCGTACGCAAAGGCAGCAAGGCCACCAGCGCCTGCACGACCAACGCCGCCGTCAACGCCATCATCCAGCCGACGCCGTACACGCCCGCCACGGGCGCAAATCCTGCAAACGGACCGTCCACTTCCGCATAACCGCTTGCAAGCCACGGAAAGCCGGTAAACACGGTGCCGCGCAGCCACTCACCGATCGCCCACGCGCTCGCAAAAGCCAGCGCGCCGTGCCAGGTCGGCGAGAAAGGCCTGTCGCCGTCTGACGCGCCGTTGCGCGCGTGCCCCGCGCAGAACGACCAGACGCCCGCGGCCAGCGCCGGATACAGCGCCAGATACAGCGAAAACAGCACGACCGCCGCGCCCGCCAGCGGCGCGGCCATGCCGCCGTAGAAGTGCATGCTGACGTACAGCCACCAGACGCCGGTGACGTAGTTGCCGAAGCCGAACGCGCCGCCGGTTAGCGCCGCGCTTTTCCAGCCAGTCGACCGCGTGAGCCACGCAAAGAAAAACACGAAGATCACGAGTTCGAGCCAGCCGCCGTGCGGCGTCGGCGCGAACGACAGCGTATTGGCCGCACCGGCGACCAGCGCGACGAGGTAATGCCAGCGGGGCAGTGCACGGCCGCGCGATTCCTGAGCGGCAGAGGGACTCACGCCGCGGCGCGAACGGGATGTAATCGGGTCGGCCATTGTTGCGCGGTCGGCGTGAGGAGTTGAAGAAGCGGGGAAAAGAAGCGGATCAGGTCTGCACGTGCTGTGCTTCGCGCTCGCGCTGGCCGGCGAGCGGATCGCGCCGTACCAGCAGCATGTGAATCTGGCGGGCGTCGCCGCGCAGAATCTCGAAGATCAGATCGTCGAGGCGGACTTTTTCGCCGCGATGCGGCACCCGTCCGAAATGATGGGTGACAAGCCCACCGATCGTATCGACTTCATCGTCCGAGTAATGGGTGCCGAACGCTTCGTTGAACTGCTCGATCTCGGTGAGCGCGCGCACGCGGAAACGGCCGTCCGGCGAGGCGATGATGTTGCCGCTTTCCTCGTCGAAATCGTATTCGTCTTCAATATCGCCGACGATCTGTTCCAGCACGTCTTCGATCGTGATCAGGCCGGCCACGCCGCCGTATTCGTCGACCACCACCGCGAGGTGATTGCGATTCACGCGGAAGTCATGCAGCAGCACGTTCAGGCGCTTCGACTCCGGGATGAAGACAGCGGGACGCAGCATGCCGCGCACGTCGAATTCTTCTTCGGCGTAGTAGCGCAGCAGGTCTTTCGCAAGCAGTACACCAATGATGTTGTCGCGATTGCCCTCGTAGACCGGATAGCGGGAGTGCGCTTTCTCCAGCACATAAGGGATGAATTCGGCGGGATTGTCCGCGATGTTGATCGCGTCCATTTGTGCGCGCGGCACCATGATGTCGCGCGCGCTGAGCTCGGACACCTGGAACACACCTTCGATCATGGACAGCGAGTCGGCGTCGATCAGGTTGCGCTCGTGCGCGTCCTGCAGGATTTCCAGAAGTTCGGCGCGCGAGTCGGGCTCAGGCGAGATGAAGTCGGTCAGGCGCTCGAGGAGCGAGCGCTTTTCCT
>NZ_JAXDPY010000086.1:0-12821 GCF_034668105.1 Paraburkholderia sp.
GTCTTTCACGATTACGAGGTAGCTGAACACCGTCAGCAGCGCATTCAGGCCGACGAAAACCAGCGCGCCGTTGAACGAGCCGGTCTTCGCGACGCGGTAGCCGATCACGATAGGCGTCACGATGCCGCCGACAATCGGCACCTTGCGCGCAAGGGTGAGCGAGTGGCCGCGCCGGATCATCCCATCGGACAAAACACCGCCGAGCACGCCGCCGGAGAATCCGCAAATTGCCGGCAGCGATGCCACGAGACCCGCTTGCAGAATCGTCATGCCGCGCGCCTGCACGAGGTAGATCGGAAACCAGGTCGCACCGCCTCGCGCCGTGTGCTGCATTACTGCGGGCCGAGCGTCTTGATGAGTGCGTCGAGCTTAGCCAATTCCTCTTCGGTCAGATCGGTCAGCGGCGCGCGCACCGGACCCGCGCCGTGCCCGACCAGCTTCGCGCCGGCCTTCACGATGCTGACCGCGTAGCCCGCGCGACGGTTGCGGATCGCGAGATACGGCAGGAAGAATTCGTCGATCAGCTTGCCGACGGTGGCGTGGTCGTCCGCGGCAATCGCACGGTAGAAGTCCATCGCGGTCTTCGGAATGAAGTTGAATACGGCCGACGAATACACCGGCACGCCCAGCGCCTTGTAGGCCGCGGCATAAACTTCAGCGGTCGGCAGGCCGCCAAGGTACGAGAAACGGTCGCCGAGGCGGCGGCGGATCGTCACCATGTTCTCGATCTCGCCCACGCCGTCCTTGAAACCGATCAGGTTCGGGCAACGTTCAGCCAGCCCTTCGAGCATGTCCGCGTTAAGCTTGGAATTCGCGCGGTTGTAGATGATCACGCCCATGTTCGGCACGGACTTGCAAACTTCTTCCGCGTGCGCCGCGATGCCTTCCTGGCAGGCTTCGGTCAGGTAGTGCGGCATCAGCAGGATGCCGTTCGCGCCATGACGCTCGGCTTCCTGTGCATACGCGATCGCCACGCGGGTCGGGCCGCCGGCGCCGGCGAGAATCGGCACCTTGCCCTTGCAGACTTCAGCCGCCGTACGCACGACGTTGGAGTAGTCATCATGCGTGAGCGAGAAGAATTCGCCCGTGCCGCCGGCCACGAACAGTGCCGACGCACCATAAGGCGCGAGCCATTCGAGGCGCTCGGCATAGGTATCGGCGCGGAAATCGCCTTGTTCGTCGAAGTCGGTAACGGGGAAGGACAGAAGGCCTTCCGAAACGATCTGCTTCAGTTCCTGCGGTGTCGTCATGATGAGTATCCAGGGCGGCGATAGAGTGAATTCGGTAGAAATGGAGATTTCTTATACGTCATCGTACAACAACAATTTGACTAACTCAACGGTGTTTTGGCGGCATAATGCACGCCATAGGGGTAAATACGGAACGTCCGGTCGGTGCACCATGTTGTAGGATGACGTATGAATGGTCGGCGAATCAGGCCTGAACCCGCCATAAGGATCGATGACATGGAACAATCCCCCCTCTATATTCGCGTTCACCCCAACGACAATGTCGCGATCGTCGTCAACGACGGCGGTCTGGGTGAGGGCGCCGTATTTCCCGATGGCCTCGCGTTGCGCGAGCGTGTCCCGCAGGGGCACAAGGTCGCGTTGGCCGATCTGGCGGAAGGCGATGAGGTCATCCGCTACAACGTGGTGATCGGTTACGCGCTCAAGGCCTTGCCGAAGGGCAGCTGGATCAACGAGCACGTGATTCGCATGCCGAGTCCGCCTGGGCTGGAAGATCTGCCGATCGCGACCATCAAGGCGCCGGAGATGCCGCCGCTGGAAGGTTTCACGTTCGAGGGCTACCGCAACGCTGACGGTTCGGTGGGCTCGCGCAACATTCTGGCGATTACGACCACGGTGCAGTGCGTGGCCGACGTGGTTCAGCACGCGGTTACGCGCATCAAGGCCGAACTGCTGCCCAACTATCCCAATGTCGACGACGTGGTGAGCCTCGGTCACACCTATGGCTGCGGCGTGGCGATCGACGCGCCCGACGCGATGGTGCCGATCCGCACGGTACGCAACATCAGCCTGAATCCGAATTTCGGCGGCGAAGTGATGATGGTCAGCCTCGGTTGCGAGAAGCTGCAGCCTGAACGCCTGATGCCGCCGGGCACGATTCCGATTGCCGCGGCGGCGAATGTCGCCGAAGTCGCCGACATCGGGGACGTCGAGGCCGACGCGAACGGCGATGTGGTGGTGCTTCAGGACGACTCGCACGTCGGCTTCCAGTCGATGATCGAGTCGATCATGAGAATGGCCGACGGCCATCTGAAGCGGCTGAATAACCGCCGTCGCGAAACTTGCCCGGCCTCCGATCTGGTGATCGGCGTGCAGTGCGGCGGCAGCGACGCGTTTTCCGGGCTGACCGCGAATCCCGCGGTGGGCTTCGCCAGCGACTTGCTGGTGCGCGCCGGCGCCACGGTCATGTTCTCCGAAGTCACCGAAGTGCGCGACGGCGTCGATCAACTGACGGCGCGCGCGGCCAACCCGGAGGTGGCTGCCGCGATCATCCGCGAGATGCAGTGGTACGACGATTATCTGCAACGCGGCGGCGCCGACCGCAGCGCCAACACCACGCCTGGCAACAAGAAGGGCGGCTTGTCCAACATCGTTGAAAAGGCCATGGGCTCGATCATCAAGTCGGGCAACTCGGCGATCTCCGGCGTGCTGTCGCCGGGAGAAAAGGTCAAGCAGAAGGGCCTGATTTACGCGGCCACGCCGGCCAGCGATTTCATCTGCGGCACGCTGCAAGTCGCCGCGGGTATCAATCTGCATGTATTCACCACGGGCCGCGGCACGCCATATAGCCTCGCGGAAGTGCCGGTCATCAAGGTCGCGACACGCTCCGATCTGGCACGCCGCTGGCACGATCTGATGGACGTCAACGCCGGTACCATTGCAACCGGCGCGGCGACGATCGAAGACGTGGGTTGGGAACTGTTCCGCCTGATGCTCGACGTCGCAAGCGGACGTAAAGAGACCTGCGCGGAGAAACTCAAACTCCACAACGCATTGACGCTGTTCAATCCGGCGCCGGTGACCTGATAGTGCCGGTGGTGCCGCCAGTAGCTGATATTCATCAAGAAAAGACTGAGACATGACTGACTCGAACCCTGGCCGCGCGGCGGCACAGAAACCCTTCCGCCGTCTTCTGCTCACCGGCGCAGCCGGCAATCTAGGCCAGCAGTTGCGCGGTGCGCTCGCCGCGTGGGCCGATGTCGTACGCATCAGCGATATCGCGCCGCTGGGCGAGCTGGCGGCGCATGAAGAAGCCGCGATCGTGAATCTCGCGGATGAAGCCGCGGTTCACGCGTTGCTCGAGGGCGTGGATGCAGTTGTCCATCTCGGCGGCATTTCCATCGAAGCACCGTTCGAAGATCTGCTCGAGGCGAATATTCGCGGCCTGTACAACCTCTATTCGGCCGCGCAGAAGCAGGGCGTCAAGCGCATCGTCTACGCGAGCTCGAATCATGCCGTCGGTTTTCATCCGACCACCTCGGTGCTCGATATCGACGCGCCGCTGCGGCCCGACAGCCTGTACGGCGTAACGAAGTGCTTCGGCGAATCGCTGTCGCGCTATTACTTCGACCGCTTCGGTCTCGAGACGGTGTGCCTGCGGATCGGCTCGTCGTTCGAGCAACCGAAGAATCCGCGCATGCTCGTCACCTATCTGAGCTTTCGCGACTTCATCGAACTGGTGCGCTGCTCGCTGTTCACCAACCGGGTCGGCCACGCGATCGTCTATGGCGTGTCGGATAACCGGACCAAATGGGTGGATAACACCAAGGCCGCGTTCCTCGGCTTTCGTCCGCAGGACAGTTCGGTCGAGTTCGAGCATCTGTTTCCCGTCACGGCGCCTACCGCCGAACTCGACGACCCGACGCAGCATTTCCAGGGCGGTCCCTTCGTGCTGGCCGGGCCGATGGAGCCGAAGCGATGAGCGCGGCGGCGCACCCGCCCGTGGAGCGTGTCGAGGCGGCGGGGCAAGCGCCCGCGTCGGTCGGCGAGAGCCCGGTGTGGCGTGCGGCGGAGCAGGCGCTCTACTGGGTGGATATTCCGGCGCGGAAGATCGTGCGGCTGCGGCCCGGTTCGGGCGAGCGGTCCGAATGGGTATTGCCGGAGAAGGTGGCCTGCTTCGCGTTCGATCGCCACGGCATGGTGTTGGCGGGCTGTGAGACGGGACTCTTCGCGCTCTCGCTGACTGAAGATGCATCCACGTGCGCATCCCATGGCGAGCCGCTGGCCGTGACCGGCAGGAAGCTTGCGGCGCCGGTGTTCCCGTTTGCCGACATGCGTTTTAACGACGGCCGTTGCGACCGCCAGGGACGCTTCTGGTCGGGCACGATGGTGCAGGACATGGCGGCGGCAAATCCCGCCGGCGCGCTGTATCGCTTCGACGAGCACGGCGTCTTGTCGCCGCCGGTCGTCGACGCGTTGATCACGCAAAACGGTCTGGCGTGGTCGCCCGATGGGACCACGATGTATCTGTCGGACTCGCATCCGCTGCGCAGGCAAATCTGGGCATTCGACTACGACATCGAAACGGGTGAGCCGAGCAATCGGCGCGTGTTCGCTGATCTGCATGATTACACTGGGCGTCCCGACGGTGCCGCCGTGGACGCGGACGGCTGCTACTGGATCTGCGCGAATGACGCGGGCCGGCTGCTTCGCTTTACGCCACAAGGCAAGCTCGACCGGCAGATTGCCGTGCCGGCCGTGAAGCCGGCAATGTGCGCGTTCGGCGGCAACAATCTGGATACGCTCTTCGTGACGTCGATTCGTCCCGCGGCTGGCGCCACCGAACATGACGGTCATCTGTTTGCGGTTCGCCCCGGCGTGAGTGGTCTGCCCGAGCCTGAATACGCGGGCAAACTCCGATAACGCGAAGTACATGAGACAGGTGCCGGCGTATTAGTGCGTCGGCGCCGAATAATTGTAGTGATTTATTCATCGCTCGTCGTACAACATAGTGGCGAAAATGCCACTTTCCCGCCATCCGCCTTCCCACGAACAATATAATTCCGCGACGCAATGTTTGCGCGTAGTTGTCCGTCTGCTATGGCTTTGCGGCCGGATTTCAAACCGGACACTCTTACGTCAAGCGCACGCTCGTGCGGGTAAATACCGGCTGTACAACCCAAACCGTGTTTTATAGACTTTATAAGTCGTCGTACAACATATGAGCCCAAACAAATCGCTTTCGAGATAGCTTGGGTCGCTGGACAAGGAGGGCAGTGCTCTCTGCGCGCATGACTCACGCGCGCGGAGATCCTGCCGATGCAGTCGAAGTAAAGAAGTCGAGTTGTCTGACAGGAGTGCTGAGCATCTGTGCCGGGGACGTCAAACAGGCCAGCACGGCAAGGCGCCCGCTACCCGCAAGGGCGGCGCGCGTGGAGCCGGGAGACGCACCAAAACCATATCGCATCCGCGTGCGGCCGTCCGCAACGATCGGATGATCTAATTTCAAGGAATGTCACGATGAAAAACAAGTTTGCCTCTTCCCGTGTTTCGATGATCGTCGCGGCCTCCGTGCTGGCGTTCAGCACCGTCTCGGCCCACGCGCGCGTGTTCCGTGTCTCGGACGTGCATGGCGACACCTATCCGACCAATATGGCCGTGAAGTACATGGGGGAAGAGATCAACAAGGCAACCGGTGGCAAGGATTCCGTGAAGGTCTTCGGCAACAGCGCTCTGGGTTCCGAAAACGACACCATCGATCAGGTTCGCATTGGCGCGCTGGACATGGCACGCGCCAACGGTGCGGCGTTCAACGAGATCGTTCCTGAATCGATGATTCCGTCGCTGCCGTTCCTGTTTCGCGACATCGACCATTTCCGCAAGGTGATGTACGGCCCGGAAGGCCAGAAGATTCTCGACGCCTTCAAGGCGAAGGGCATGATCGCGCTGACGTTCTATGAGAGCGGTGCGCGTTCGATGTACGCGAAACGGGCCATTCATTCGCCCGCTGACATGAAGGGCCTGAAGGTGCGCGTGCAGCCTTCGGATCTGATGGTCGATGAAATCAGGGCAATGGGCGGCACGCCGACGCCGATGCCGTTCGCCGAAGTCTATACGGGCCTGAAGACCGGCCTCGTGGACGGCGCGGAAAACAACCTGCCGTCGTACGAAGAAACCAAGCATTTCGAAGTCGCGCAGGTCTATTCCGAAACCCAGCACTCGATGACGCCGGAAGTGCTGGTGTTCTCCAGGAAGGTGTGGGACACGCTGACGCCGCAAGAGCAGGACATCATCAGGAAGGCGGCAGCGGATTCGGTGCCTTACTACCAGAAGCTGTGGACCGCGCGCGAAAACGACGCGGCCAAGACCGTCACCAAGGGTGGCGCAACCATCGTCGCCGCGTCGCAGATCGATCGTCCGGCTTTCGTGAAGGCGATGCAGCCGGTCTGGGCGAAGTACGAAAAGACCCCGCAAATGAAGCAGCTCGTCGACGAAATCCAGGCAGTCAAATAAGTTCGGCGGTAACGCGGTGGAGAAAGGCCTTGCAGCCAGCTGCTGCAGGTTTTTTCCCGCCGCGCGGTTTCCTGATCCGGCTATGGTTGGCAGGATTCCTGAAGATCGAATATAAGTTCGCTGTATGCAAGGATGGGGTCAATGAGATTCATGAAGCGCCCAAATGATGTTCTCTTCCGCTTGCTCGTTGTCGTGGCGTCGGTGAGTCTCGCCACGCTGTGCCTGTTGGTGATTTATGGCGTGGTGATGCGCTATGTCTTCAGCGATGCACCGGATTTCGTCGAGCCCATTGCCCTTTTGCTGGTGATCGTGATTGCCATGTTCGGCGCCGCGCTCAAGGTTCGCGAGGGCGGCCATATCGGGCTTGATTCACTGGTCAAGAAATTGCCGCCGAAAGGCCAGATGATCGCTCACGCGTTTCAGCATCTGTGCCTGATCGTGTTGGCGGTGGCGATTTTCTTCGGCTGCTGGCAGATGGCGGACACGACGATGGAGGACAAGATCCCGATCCTGGGCCTTCCGGAAGCGCTTCGCTATGTGATTCCGATTATTGCCAGTGCCTGTATTGCGCTGTTCTCGTTCGAGAACCTGCTGGGGCTTTTCGCACAGAAACAAAAATAGAAGAATCATGGAACTTGCCATCCTCTCCGTTAGTTTTCTTGTTTTCCTCGTATTCGGGGTTCCTGTTTCATTCGCGTTGGGACTTTCGTGTGTCCTGACCTATCTGTATGAAGGCTTGCCGGCGGCTACCGCCATGCAGTCGATGATTTCGGGCATGAACGCGTTTTCGTTCCTCGCGGTGCCGTTCTTCATCTTCTCCGGCGAGTTGATGCTGCACGGCGGCATTGCCGACCGCATCCTGCGTTTCGCCCAGGCCACGGTGGGCCATTTCCGCGGTGGGCTCGGCATGGCCAACGTGGTTGCGTGCACGCTGTTCGGCGGGGTGTCCGGTTCGCCGACAGCAGACACGTCCGCCATGGGCGGTGTGGTCATTCCGCTGATGAAGCGCGAAGGCTACAGCGCGGCCTATGCGGTCAACGTGACGACCCATTCGTCGCTGGCGGGCGCGCTGATGCCCACGTCGACGAACATGATCATCTACGCGTTCGCGGCCCAAGGCATCACCGGCACGCTGAACGGTCATCAGATGAGCGGCGTGTCGATCGGCGATCTGTTGTTTTCCGGTCTCTTACCGGTTCTGTGGGTGATGGGTTTCGTGCTCATTGCTGCGTACTGGCAAGCGGTCAAGAATGGCTATCCGCGCCGTGCTGACGGCTCGAGCGAATTGCAGCGCTTCCCTGGCTGGCTGGCAGTGGCGCGCACGTTCCTCGGCGCATTGCCGGGCTTGATGGTGATCGCGATCATTCTGGTCTGCGTGGCCAAAGGCATTGCCACCGCCACCGAAGCGGCGGCCATTGCCGTGGCTTACTCGCTGGTATTGACCATCGTCGTCTATCGCACGATGACGCTGAAGAAGCTCTCGCATGCGTTGTCCAAGGCGGCCAAGACCACCGGCGTAGTGCTGCTGCTGATCGGCGTGTCGAACATGCTGCGTTTCCAGATGGCTTATCTGGAGATCCCCGACGCCATCGAACACATGCTGGACGGTGCAACGAGCCTGCCGTGGCTGATGCTGCTCTACATCAACGTCATCCAGATCTTCCTCGGTACGTTTGTCGACATGGCGGCGCACATCCTGATCACCACGCCGTTGTTCCTGCCCATGGCGATGCATGCCGGCGTTGGCCCCGTGCAGTTCGGCATCATGATTTTGTTGAACTGCGCATTGGGTCTCGTGCATCCGCCGATCGGTTCGGTGCAGTTCATCGGTTGCGCGATTGGTAATGTGTCGATAGGTGAAACCACCAAGGTGGCGTGGCCGTATTACCTGGCTATCTTCAGCGCGATCAATATCGTGACGTACGTACCCATGTTTTCGACGTGGTTGCCTAGCCTGATAAATGGCCACCCAGTGTTTTGAACACCTTATTAATAGTCCACGCCGGTGAGACACTGCCTGGCATAAAGAATAAATTTTTTTACAGAGGAGCAAAAATGAAAAAGGCAATCGCAACCTCGGCCCTTGGGTTGGTCGCCCTCGGCGCGCACGCGCAAACCAGCGTGACGTTGTACGGTATCGTCGATACGGGCATTGGCTATCAAAGCAGTTCGACGTCGCTCGGTTCGACCACAGGCGGCCGTTCGGCCGTCAAGATGGTCAACGGCATCTGGGCGGGCAGCCGCTTCGGCCTGAAGGGCAGCGAGGACCTGGGCGGCGGCACGAAGGCGATCTTCCAGTTGGAAGAAGGCTTTAACAGTGCAACCGGCGCGCAGGGCGTGAACGGTCTGGCGTTCAATCGTCAGGCTTATGTCGGTGTGGCCAATTCCACCTACGGTTCGTTGACGGCTGGCCGTCAGTACACCTCGTACTACACGCTGCTGTCGCCCTATAGCCCGACCACATGGCTGACCGGTGCTTACGGCGCACACCCGGGCGATATCGACTCGCTGGATACGCTCTACCGTGCCAATAACTCGCTGGTGTACACGTCGCCGAACATGTACGGCCTGACGGTGAGCGGTTCGTACTCGCTGGGTGGCGTAGCGGGCAGCACCAACGCGGGTTCGACGTGGAGCGCCGCGGTTCAGTACCTGAACGGTCCGTTCGGCATTGCAGCGGGCTTCCAGCGTATCAACAACTCGACGCCTGGCGGCGGTGCATGGGGCGCTGACTCCACGACGTCGAATGCGGGCGCGCAAGCAGGTGTGTCGGGCATCAATAACGGCTACCAGACGGCGCAGGCGCAGCAGCGTATTGCGGTGACGGGCGGTTACGCGTTCAGCTCGCAATGGGATGTCTCGTTCTCGTACTCGAACGTGCAATACATTCCGGGCGTGAACTCGAAGTTCTTCAGCCAGGCGACCTTCAACACGGGCGGTGCGGTCCTGCACTACAAGCCGCTGACGGCGCTCGATCTGGCTGCGGGTTATAGCTACACGCGCGCCACGGAATCGAACGGTATTTCGAGCGCGGCGAGCTATCAGCAGTTCAACCTCTCGCAGTACTACAGCCTGTCCAAGCGCACGGGTCTGTACGCGCTGGAAGCCTATCAGCGTGCGGGTGGCCAGACGATCGGAACGAACGGCCGGAGCATCATCACCGCAACGGCCGATATCGGCGACGGCCAGAACAGCGCGCCGTCTTCGTCGCGCAGCCAGGTGGCTGTGGGCGTGGGCATCATCCACAAGTTCTAATTGTGTAGCGACGCGGCGGTGTCATGCGACACCGCCGCGGCGACGCGTTTCAGATACGCGTCGCTTTGCCTGGAAGTACTCGCTGCGCGCGCAACGCGCGCAGCATTTTCAGCGATGTGCGGCTTCGAGCATCGCATGCATCATTCTCCGCGGCGCGCGTCCTTTGAGCGTCGCACGCGTTGGTCCCACCGGCGCGCTCAGCCGCATCAGCACTCACGCATCCGCTTCGGACCACAAGCGCCCACCGGTTGCCCAATTTTCGCGTTTGACGTCGGTGAGAATAATGTCTACCGAGTTCGGCTCGACGCCGAGCGATTCGCAGGTCGCCTTGGTAATGGCTTCGACGAACTGGCGTTTCTGTTCCAGCGAACGGCCTTCGAAGAGTTCGATATGAAACGTAGGCATTGCATAACTCCGTGATGAATGGCGTTGAAGAAAGACGTGAAAAAGCGAATTCAATTTTAATCGCGGTACGTGCGATCGATCCGGTCGAGCTTGCGGAGCAAAGCGGGCCATTCGAGCGCGCCTTCGATGGCGCCACCGTCGACCAGTTGAGCGGCGGTGCGTGTGGCTACCGCATCGTTGGGCACGACGAGCGCGCTGCCGCATGCTTGCGCCTGCAACTGGATTTCGCAGGCCTTGATCAGCGTGGCCATCAATACATACGCTTCGGCGACGGTGCGGCCGGCGGTCAGCGTCCCGTGATTGCGCAACAGCATGGCCGGTTTGTCGCCGAGATGCGCGACGAGGCGTTCGCCCTCGGTCGGCGTGAACGCGAGACCTTCGTATTCGTGATACGCGAGGTGCCCGTAAAAGCGCAGCGCGTGCTGCGACGCCGGCAGCAAACCGGCGGGTTGAGCAGAAACCGCCACACCCGCCGTATTGTGCAAGTGCATCACGCAGACCGCATCGGCGCGGGCCGCATGCACGGCGGCGTGCAGCGCGAAACCGGTGGCGTTGACCGGATGCTCGCTTGTGCCGACGATGTTGCCTTCGATATCGATCTTCACCAGATTCGACGCGCACACCTCGTCGAATGCGAAGCCGAACGGATTGATCAGAAAGTGGCCGGGTTCGCCAGGAACACTGGCTGAGATATGCGTGTAGATCAGATCGTCCCAGCCGTTGAGCGCCGCGAGGCGATAGGCGGCGGCCAGATCGACGCGGGTCTGCTGTTCGGCTTCGGATCTCGGCCCCGCCTCGGCGACGTAGCCGGCGGGCGCGTGGGTGAATGACATGTCCGTCTCCTGAGATTGCTGGGTGGGCTGACGCTGCGGCCTGACTGTGTGGGCTCAAACAGGTGCCGGGTCTGTGAACAGGACGCGCGGCCCGAATCTATTGCCTGAATCCACGGCGCTAACGTGCGCGGCTGACCGGCGCCGGCGCCGTGCGCCGCCGTTCGGCTTCGTCGCCGCGCTCCGCCGGTTCGAGCACTGCCGCGGCATGCATCAAGCGGCCGGTGAGCCCCTGCATGCTCCAGGTCGCGAGCACGAACGGCGCAGTCATGGCCGGCCACGCATAATAAGTCGCGAACACTTGCAACACGACCGAAAGCGCAATCCCGCCGAGCGTCGCCGCGATGCCGCGATCGGCCAGCGCGATCGCGGTCAGCGCGCCGTTGAATCCTAACAGGCCCGCGTCGAACGAGCTTGTACTTGCGCCGAGCAGGAGGTGCGCGGCGCTCGCGAGGCCCCCGCCAACCAACGCCCAGAGGGCATGCCGCGGCGACGCCGCCGCAATCCCAATCAACACGAGCAAACCGGGCAACGCGCCGGACGCAAAACCGGTTTGCGCGAAGCCGGCGAGTAAGCCGCCGCTCAATTGCGCCGCGCCGAGCGAGTGCAGGGCGGCCAAACTCGCTGTGTGAGTTCCGCTGGTCGAGAATGGAAGCCAAAGCCAAGTGACGATCAGACAAGGGCTCGATAAAACGCCGAGCCGGTACGCGCGCAGTCGGCGCGACCATGGCTCCAGCAACCACGCCGTCCCTGTCGCGGCCAGAATCGCGATGGCAGCAGCCGTCGCATTGTCGGCGATGAAGCTGAACGCGGCGAGACCGGCGAGCGCGCCGTTGACGCCGTGCAGTCCAGCGCGTGTGTCGTCCTCGCGATAGCCGGCCAATACCGCGCTCACGTTGGCCGCGACCGCGCCCATCAGCGCCGCGCAGGCGAGGCGCGGATCGCATAGCAGCCACGCGCCGAGCAGGCACGCGCCGGTCAACGCATTCGGCTGCAGCACGATCTGGCCGAGACTGCGCAGCAAGGTGCGCAAGGCGGCGGATGGTGCGTCGGTTGCGGCGGCGTGCATGGCTTAAAGGCGATGAATTCGAGGTGACGCGACTTTGCGGCGTGCGAATCAGAGCACGCGGCGGGTCGGCTTCAGGTTGAGCGTGAATCGCGAGCATAGGCCACGCACGCCGCGCCGGGCATCGCAAGGTGTTGATAGTGGCTATTTGCGACACCTGCGCGTGATGCGCCGATCCGTCGGTGAACCGAAAGTTTTCGCGCTACGATATGAATCCGGCACGCGTGCCGTGCCGTTCAAACAAGGAGACACGCTGATGCGTGAACTACGGTGGGCATCGGAAGAGGGTGACGGCTTCGAACATCTGGCGTTCGAGGCGCGCGAGGACGGCTTTGCGGTTGAGAGCGTCCTCGTCGGGCAGCGTTACGGCAAGGCCTATGGCCTGCACTACAAGGTACGTTGCGACGCGCAATGGCGCACCACGTATGCGTGGCTGAAGATCGTCGGCGCAGCGGAACTGGAGTTGCATGGCGACGGCGCCGGTCATTGGCACGATGGCCACGGCCTCATGCTGAGCGCGATCGAAGGATGCATCGATATCGATATCGCCGCCACGCCGTACACGAACACGCTGCCGATCCGCCGTTTGCAACTGGCCGAAGGCGAGCGTCAGCCGATTTCCGTGGCCTATATTTCGACGCCTGATTTGCAGGTTACGCGCGCTGAGCAGGCGTATTCGTGCATCGAGTTGAATCGCGTGTACCGCTACGAGGGTATCTTCCGCAATTTCACCGCGGACCTGACGGTGGATGAAGACGGCCTCGTGATCGACTATCCGACGCT
>NZ_JAXDPY010000087.1:0-6770 GCF_034668105.1 Paraburkholderia sp.
GCGGGGGCGAGCGGGCCGCCGCGATGTATAGCTTGATCGGGACGTGCAAGCTCAACGGAATCAACCCGCGTGCCTACCTGGAATACGTCCTGACCCACATCGCTGATCACAAGATCTCTCGCATCGACGAATTGCTGCCTTGGAATGTGGCTGACAGACTGAAACCCCCTCACCCCGCCCACACCCTCAACCGGGTAGATCTGGATAGATTTGGATGGATCGTGGACACGATCTCCCTTGATCTACACGGACTCCGACACGCCATCACCGCCCGACGATGCGCGCGAACGAGGAAACGGTCGGGCCGAGTCGCTTACACAACAACCCGTCGAGTTGAGGAGAAACCGCCGGTATCCGGGCAGCGCAGAAAAAGTCACCTGAAGCGAATTCAAGAGGCCCCTGTTGGCGGGGCCTTGAGCTACGAAATCACCGGGTTTCTGTTAGTACTTCGTAGAAATCCCACTACCAGTGAAACTGTGCTGGACCGGAGCGTCATTTGCATAGTCGGAAACGGCCTGGATGATGTTCACGATCTGTTGCGGCAACCTGCCGCCGCTGACGGCGGTCATTGCAGTACGATCCATCTCGACGGCTACGGGGAGGTCTTTGATTACCAAAGCGTTCATTTCGATACTCCAAGGGCAAATTAGTCAGTCAGGAAAGTCAGAGCTTGTTTTTGAGGATGTCGCCACTCCTCGATGAGGATCAATGCAAAGTGCGTGCCAAACAGTGGCGCCGCGGTAAGCGATCACACAACTAATTGAAAATATTGAACTTCAATGACTACCAGTACGAATAGGTAGACAGATGTACACGGTGCGGCCGGTGGCTCAGATCCAACTCTCCGTCTGGCGCTGTTGGTTAGATCGCGACACATGCGGTCCGCCTTCGTATCCCGTGTTTGCACGATGTTCTGGAGGCTTGGAATCCGATCGAAGCCTGACGACAATCAGTCCGTCGCGGACAGTCTCGCTTTCCCGCTGGACTGCTATGGCCACCATGCTGCTGCGGCCCAGATGGCAAAAATGCGCTCAGGCTCCTTCGTACCGGCGCTTTTGAAATCACTTTGCTTGACGAGAACCTGCCCGACATAAAAGGCAGTGCTGTCGCATGGTCGGTGAGGGCAAGCCGATTCGCTCCGCGGCTTTCCTCGTTTCAATGACGGGAGACACCGCCAGCCAGGGAGACATTGCCCGGCTCTTCGATGCCTATTTGCAGGAGCCGTTCTCCTGCGAGCCACTCACGCAGGTCATCGAAGACGCTCGCTGCAGCAGCGATGCGAATACTCGCCAAGCCGCCTAGACCAACTGTTGTCGACGGAAGCGCACACAACTCATGTCGGACGTTCAACGGCAAGCCTCGTCCGGGTCACGAAGCAAAGCGAGCGGCAGCTTTCGGCATGATGCTGTTGAAAAAGTCACTGTCCGTCTCCGTCGGGAGTTTTTGAAAGGTCTTCTTACCCTTGACCGGTGCTCGCGAGCGGTTCGTAGGCCAATCTAAGAGGTCGGCTTTCTTGCGAGCGAATTGAAAAACCCTCAGAGCGACTTTTTCAACAGTATTCAAGGTACAACGGTCGTCCTCACCGATGCGCTGGCCGACCTGCGCCTGCGCCGCAGGCATTCGCTGCACGGCGAAAGCGAATCGTCTGCAATTTGTAAATCTGACTGCCTTTTGTCCGAAATTCATCAGGCACCCTCCGAATAACGTGAAGTACAGCATTTGCTTGCTATTCGACTTCAAGCGTGGCCGACTCACGAAGTCACAATTTCGCGGATTTTCGTGCACTCCTTCTGCATGTATCTGCCGACACGTAGCGAAAATGACTGCTTGGTGAAGCGTTCCATTATCCAATACTCCGGCGCACGCTCAGGCATTCGTCGCCTCACCCTCGGGAACAGCCGCCCGCGCCGACATTCTCTCGTTCTCTCATCGCTTGCTCCGCAAACGGCGACAGGTAGGTATCACTGCGGCCCATTTTTTAATTTCATTTTGTTTGAATTAGGCGCCTCACCCCACGAGGTTATATGCCCCTGCGCGCTGTGAAGTTACGCGCCTGATTCGGTGACGAGGCGATGACCATGAAGATCAAGCATTTAAACCTTTTGTCAGCAACCGCCGTTGCACTTCTCTCGCTCAGTGGCGCCGCGCAGGCCGACGGCCACGGCGGCTGCGGCGGGCTTCGCTCGAACGCAACGCTAAAAGGACCGTTTGGGTTTATCGGTCACGGAGAGATTCTCGGATTGATAGGTGCCGATGGTAAGGTTCATCCGTACGCCTCTACGTCGATCCTTGATGACGTCGCCCTGGAGCGTGTTAGGAACTTTGAAGTACTGGCACCGCGTGAACGAGCATGAGCATTGCGAAGACCACGAAATGAAGACCGGCAAGCGTCTCAGGTAGCCGCTCATAATCACGTGCCAGACGGCGGAAACGGTTGAGCCAGCCAAAGCTGCGCTCGACTACCCACCGTCGCGGCAGCAGCACAAAGCCCTTTTTTGTTTCCGCCAGTTTGATCACCTGCAGTTCAATGCCTTCATCGAGCGCGGCCTGCGCGGGCTCTTTGCCCATATATCCCTGATCCGCAAATGCCACCTTGACCGTGTTCACCGTTACCTGCTGGACCTGACGCGCAAGCTCCGCTACCTGCGCGCGATCCTGTTCATTGGCCGGTGTCACATGTACCGCCAGCAACTGTCCCAGGGTGACCGCATCGCGCCGGTCCGTCCTGACGCGCTCGCCCGGCTTTTTAGGAATCAGGGAGGGCGCGCATACCATGCAGTCAAATCCTCTCTGGATGAGTTCCCGGTAAACGGTCGCATGCTTGCATCGGTGGCATTGCCTGCCGCTTTCCTTGTGCTTTCGCTGAATGCGGTGCTGCTTGTTCAGGCGTTCTAGCAAGGTTGGGTGAGCCATTTATCCACATCGCTCCGCGGAAACTGACATCGCAGGATGCAGAGCAGGCCGGTGGATTCGTGCGTGCGCGGGCCGGTCGCACGCCCGGCAGTCGAATCAGGAACGCCCGTTGCGCGCCCCTTTGTCGCCCTGGTGTTGATCAGGGCGCGTCTGCCGCACGTGTTTGCGGTGTGGAGAGGCAACACATGGCAAACCCCAATGAACATCTCGTAGACTGGCTGCGCGACGCCTACGCGATGGAAAAGCAGGCCGAGAGCATGCTCAAGGCGCAGTCCTCCCGGCTTGAGAACTATCCGGAACTGCGTCAACGCATTGATCAGCATCTGCAGGAGACGCTCGGACAGCAGACCCTGCTTGAAGGATGTCTGGATCGCCTCGGGAGCAGCCCCTCCGCCATGAAGGATCTGACCGGGCGTATCGCCGCTTTCGGGCAGGCCGTCGGCGGCATGACGATGACCGACGAGGTCGTCAAGGGCGCAATGAGCGGCTATGTCTTCGAGCAGACCGAAGTGGCTTCGTACACGGCGTTGATCGCTGCTGCGCGGGCGGCCGGCGACGATGAAACGCTGCGCTGCTGCGAGCAGATCCTGCCCCAGGAGGTCGAGATGGGACGGTGGCTGCTGGCTCACCTGCCCGACATTGTCACTGCTTACATGTCGCGCTCCGCCGGGGGACGCGACGATGCAAAGCGGTAGCGACGGCTCTCCGGGACCCGTCACCGTCTGGATGACGCTGGTGTCGCGAACCTCCGCCGACGCGCTGGAGGCGGAAAGCATGGTCCGCCTGACCGGCGACGTGTCCGTCCTTGAGGCGCGCGCAGGCCCTCGCGGTTTGCAGCTGGCTGCGGGCTGTCGCCTGGACGCGTGCGAGCGGTCTGCGCTTCGCCCGTCTCGGCGTCGCGTTGCCAAGCACCTGTCTCACCTTCGATGCGAGCTGCCGACGGCCGTACGGCTTGCTCAGCAACTCCACTCCCGGATCCAGCCGGCCGCCATGCACAATGGCATCCTGCGTGTAGCCTGACGTAAATAGCACTTTCAGTCCCGGTAGCATCGCGACCGCCCTTCTGGCCATTTCCGGGCTGCGCAGCGGTCCGGGCATCACCACGTACGTGAACAGCAGGTCGATGTGAACGCCGCTCCCCACGACGGCCAGCGGCTGCTCGGCGTCGTTGGCCTTGAGCACCGCATAGCCGAGCCCACTGAGCAGTTAGACGACGGCCGACTGCACCTTCAGGTCGTCCTCCACGACGAGAATCGTCTCGTTGCCGTGCTTCGGACCACCCGGCTTAACGGCCCGGGTGTCGACCGCCTCGCCGGTCGAACGCGGCAGGTCGATCCTGTCGGTCGTTCCCTCGTCGGTCTCGCTGTAAAAGCGGATGTGGCCTCCGCTCTGCTTGACGAAGCCGTAGGCCATGCTCAGGCCAAGCCCCCTGCCTCGACCCTCCGGCTTGGTGCTGAAGAACGGATCAAACGCGCGCTCCATCACTTCGTGGCTCATGCCGGTGCCGGTGTCCGAGACTGCAGCATCACGTACCGGCCCGCGGCGACGTCAGGAACGGACGACACGTACTCGTCGTCGAGCGTCGCATCTGCCAGCTCAAGCGTAAGCTTGCCGCCATCCTGCATCGCATCTCCGGCATTGACCGCCAGATTCAGGACCACGCTTTCCAGCTGATGTGGATCGACCATGGTACTCCACAGACCCCCGCCGACCACCGACTCGATTTCAATCGTCTCGCCCAGCGCCCGTCGCAGGAGGTCGTCAAGCGCCCGCAGCTGGCGCGCAGGATTGATCACGGCCGGCGCGAGAGGTTGCTGGCGACCGAAGGCAAGTAGCTGGCATGCGAGCTTGGCGCCGCGATCGACGGTGTCAATGGCGTTCGCGAGCCGCTCGGCACTCCAGTGGTCGAGGCCATGCCTCGTTTCAAGCAGTTCCAGATTGCCCCGCAGGATCTGCAGGACATTGTTGAAGTCGTGTGCCACGCCGCCCGTCAGTTTGCCCAGCGCTTCCATCTTCTGCGCCTGGACCAGCTCGCTTTGCGTTTGCTCAAGCAGTTCGGCTGCGCGCCGTCGCTCGGTGATGTCGCGTGTGACTTTCGCGAATCCAACCACCTGAGCATCTTCGTAGATGGGCGTCGATCACGACGTGCGCGAAAAACCGGCTACCGTCACGCCGCACGCGCCGCCCTTCGGCCCCGCCGCACGGCAGGGCTCTATGCGCGGCATTCCGCGCATAGCTGGTTGATATCAAAGCCGCGCCGCGCGCAGCACCGCATGGATCTGCGCTGCGGTTTCCGGCGTTCGTTCAGACCCCGCCGCCAGACCTCTGGATTTGTCGATCTGCGCCTGTCTCGTTTGCGGCGCGGATAGTCCTTGGCGACCGCTTCAAGGATCTGCTGCGCGAACGCTAGTCAATCGGGCTTGCCAAAGACCACTCGAATTTTCCGCTCGTCCGCGCGTCATCCCGTCGTTTCCTTTTCCGCTCCCGCGTCTCTGGGCCTTTCACCACTTGCCGCAGCGTCGGACGCAGCGGCCCAAATTAGGCAAACCAAACACCACCCGTAGCGTTGAGATAAACACCTTTTTTGCGGCGTGTCTTACCATAATCACATTGTCGGCTCCATCACTGAACGAAAAGCACGGCGTTACGCCGGAAGTAATCGCGGTACGAGTGCACTATTCGTTTCCGACGCCCTTCGATACTTCCGCTGGGCTTCCATATTCCCCGTCAGCCAAGCCTTCCAGTTGCTTCAATGCCTCGTCATCGGCACCATTCGATTTCGCCGCTTCGAGCAGGGTCTGCTTATCAGCTGGGTAGGTAACGCCTTTGAGTGCCTTCTGTACGTCGATGAACTTGTTGAACGGGGTGTCGTTCTGGGTGGATGAGGCCATTTTATTTCCTTTGAGTTTGGAGAAGGAGGAGCGCGAGGCAACGCGCATAACGCAATTTCAGACGCAGCATGCGCCATGCCGAAACCTTGTTGCTTGCAACTGCAGGCTGATGGCCGATCACCCTGCTAGTCAAGCTTCTCAAACCCGGCCGTGCGGGACTGCCGCACTCGACCCGAGGCAGATATAGGACACCACCCGCAATCTGAGCGCGCCAAAACGCTCCGTAGATTTCCCGATCGCTAAAGCCCGCGGCCGCCCGGAATGAGACCGTTCCGGAACAGGACCATGCCACCGCTTACGTTCGTTGCGCCCTGCATTTTCTCGCGCAGGCGCGGTCTTGTCCGCTGGTCGGCACTGTCTGCCCCAGCAATGAACGTCGTGCTATGCCTTTGCAGCATTGACGCGCGTTGCATGCACTAGTCACCGCGCACATGTCCCTACGTCGCGTGAACGAGGACGCCTAGGGAGTCGACGATGGAAACAGCCGCCTCTTGATTGCCGCATCGATCGGCGTGGCTTTCATCGCGTCATTTTTCGCGTGCCAGCGTTTGTATCAGCAACCGGCAAGCCGCCTAATTCGTCAGTGCGGCAGCCCGGTCGTAGGCATCTCGTCATATTCAGGGTCGCCGGAGACAAGACAAATCGGCGTCTATAAGAATGAATGACGACGTCAACGAAATCGGCGTTGTCGGAAGCGCCAGCCAAGTTCAAGTAGGTTGCTTCATCGAAGTGCCAGTTTGGCGACCACAATGACCGTTTGACCATTGCAGTCGACAGATCTCGTGGCGGTTTTTTGTCGGGCCAGCTCGCCCGCGTTCCCCGTGGAAATAGTATAGAGGCGCCGCTCCGCCTTCCGCTCCCGTTGCCTGTCGTCAGAGGGCAACAACGTCCAGGCGGGCACACCCGTTGCGCCAGACGAGATATGAGGCCACACCGCTGCAAAACATTCTCACGGCGACTTGAATG
>NZ_JAXDPY010000088.1:0-6567 GCF_034668105.1 Paraburkholderia sp.
ATAACCCCGCGCAACAGCCTCACCGCCGATATGCAATTCGCCGGGCACGCCGGTTGGTGCCAACTGACCGTGTTCGCTCAAGACGTAAAACTGAGTATTGGCGATTGGCGTGCCGACGCTTACCCGATCTTCAAGATTCGATAAATCCCAGACGGACGACCAGATCGTTGTTTCGGTCGGGCCGTACATATTGAAAACGCGACCGCCGACGGCCTCACGCAACGAACGCGCCAGATCGATCGGCAATGGTTCTCCGCCAACCAGAAGAATCTCGAGCGTCTTGAATGCTTCGCGCGTTTCAGGATCGGCAAGCATCATGCGCGCAAGGGAAGGCGTGCATTGAAGATGCGTGACACCGTGCCTGCGGATGTGCGCCGCGATTGAAAACCTGTCGCATTTCGCAACGGATCGCTCGTTCACGAGCCTGCGCAGATCATCGAGATGTGTCAGGTTGCCAAGCACGACATCGCCATCCACCCCGAAATCGATCAGACAGGCAAGTTCGTCGACACCCAGCCGTTGCAATTTATCAACGACTTCCACGCAACCATGAGGTGTACCGAACAATCCGCTGCTGCCGAAATATCGATCGAACGCACGCGACAAGAGGGCATCCCAGTCGCCCTCGCTGAATTGCTCCAGCGTCGCATCAATGCCGGCGCTCCTTGCCATATTGCTCATCAAGCCCGTGGAGCTTCGCAGGTAGTCGCAAAATGGCTTGCGGACGGTCTCTCTGACGGCGTCCGGATCGGTGCCGACGAAAGTATGAAGCATCAGCGTAACGTGCCCATCTCCGGGATGACCGGCCTCGCGCCGTGCCTGGCGATACAATGCAATGCTCTTTTCAAGCTGCTCGAAACTTTGCCCCAGAAGGTGGGTCAAGAGGTTGGCGCCGATCCGGCCGGCATTCCGGATCATGTCGGGGTCTCCCGCCGAAGTGAGCCAGAACGGCAATTCCGTCTGTATTGGCCTGGGCGACGTCTGGACCGCAATCGCGTCGCCGCGATGGTCGGGAAATTCAAGCGTTTCACCGCGCCACAAACGCCGTACCGTCTCGATGCCTGCGGTCAACGCCGTTTTTCGGTGTTCATAGTTCTGCGGGGCAAGTACGAAATCATTGCTATTCCATCCGCTGGCGAACGACAGCCCGACGCGGCCGTCCGACAGGTTATCGACCACAGACCATTCTTCGGCGACCCTGATCGGCGAATGCAGTGGCAACACAACGCTCCCGGCGCGAATGTGTATTCGTTCGGTCACGGCCGCAAGGGCCGCACCAGCCACCGAAGGGTTCGGATAAAGGCCGCCGAATGAGTGGAAATGCCGCTCGGGCGTCCAGACAGCCGAGAAACCATGCGTATCGGCAAACTTCGCTCCCTCCAGCAGCAAGCGGTAACGATCCCGCGCTGGCCCAGCGCCGTCATTGGCAAAATAAAAGAGACTGAATTCGAGCGGCTTGGCCGCCATTTCTGAAGCTTTCGAAAAATAGCTGCCCGCGTCGCCCTGCAATACGACCTTGAAGCCACGCGTCAACGCCCAAAAGATCTCCAACACGGAAATGTCGAAGCAAATCGTCGTTATCGCGAGGAACGTGGCGGACTGCGTGTACTCCAGGCGTGCGTCCATTGCCGAAAAGAAATTGGATATTTGCCGGTGTTCCACCATGACACCTTTCGGACGCCCGGTTGAGCCGGAGGTATAAATCACGTAGGCCAAATGGGAAGGTTGGACGTCGGTGTCGAGCTCTTCCCCGAAGGTATGCCCGCCCAGCAGAACGATACTGGCGCCACAATCCCGCACTTGCTGCTGCAATGCCGATTCGGTCAATACGATGCGTATGCCTGAGTCTTCGATCATCCAGGCCAGCCGGTCCTCCGGAAACGAAGGGTCGAGCGGAACGTAGGCCCCGCCCGCCTTCAGGATTGCCAGCATGCCTGTCACCATCTCTATCGAGCGCGAAGCGCAAATCCCGACAGGAACGTCGGGCCGCACGCCAAGACTCTCCAACTGCCGGGCCAGGCCGTTCGCTCGTGCATTCAACTCGCCAAACGTAATTTCCAGGTTGCCGCAGACCAGCGCAATCGCATCGGGTACACGCGTCGCGCGGGCTTCGTAAATTTGATGCACGCACTGCTCGCGCTGAAAATCCGCAGCAGTGAGGTGGGTGTCCGCCAGCAATGCAAGCAGCTCTTGTGCAGGCAGAATGGTCAACTCGCCAATGGGCTTGTCGGCATCGTCGAGTATGGATTCCAGCAAAGTCCGATAATGCCGGGCGAGGCGTTCCACGGTCGCCGGTTCGAACAGATCACGATCGTATTTCAATGCGAAAACCAGTCCTTCGCACTCCAGTACTTCGAGCGTGATATCGAACTGACCTTCCTGTTGGGCCAATTGATACGGCTCAACGAGCAGCCCACCGAGATTGACGCGGCGCTGGGCGGCAGAGGGTACCAGCAAGTCCAGCAGCCGATTGTCGGCTTGAGGCTTCTGATAAATCATGGCAACCTGGAATACCGGCGACCGACCGTGATTACGCGCGATCTTCAGCTTTTCAACCAGCAGCGCAAACGGATAGTCCTGGTGCTCGAGTGCTCCGAGCAATGCGCTACGCGCACGCGCTAGCAACACTCGAAAACCCGGATTTCCGGAAAGGTCGATGCGCACCGGCACCGGGTTGACGAAACAGCCCACCACGCGGTTGAAGGCGTCAAGGCCTCGCGCTGTGCCAGTCATCGGCACGCCGATAACGATATCCGTCTGCCCTGTGTAGCGATACAGCAGGACACTCCATGCGGCCAGCAGCGTATGAAACGGTGTGCAACTTTCCTGCCGGGAAAACCGCTTCCATTCGTCGGTAAGACCTAAGGGCAGATCAAATAGATGCGTCGATGCGCGCGTCGCGCGCACCATGCGCCTCGGGTGATCCGTCGGCAGATCGAGGGGCGGCAGTTCACCACTCAGCCGTTCGCGCCAGAAGTTCCAAAGCTGCTGCCCGCGTTCGCTTTCAAGCAGATCCGCCTGCCAGCGCACAAAGTCTTCGTAAGTGTGCTGAATCTGCTGCAGTGGCAGTTTTCGATCGCCGCTTGCTGCTTCGTAGAGTTCGCCAAGTTCACTCAGCAGTATCCATAAAGACCAGCCGTCGAACACCAGATGGTGAATATTGATGATCAATACGCTTCGTTCCGGCTCGATACGAAACAGCGTGGCCCTCATCAGCGGGCCGGCTTCCAGATCGAATGGGCGCTCGTAATCGCGGCGAACTTCAGCGTCAACGGTTTTGCCATCGACCGCCCGCTCTTCGAAAGCGACCTCCTGCGCGGCGTGAATCACCTGGACTGGCTCGCCGTTTTGCAAAGTGAACGTAGTACGGAGCGCGGGATGACGATCCACCAGCGACTGAATTGCCTTTCGCAGCGCTGCAATGCTGACGTGCGAAAAGACACGGATCGCAAACGCGACATGATATGCGGCCCCGTCGGGATTATCCTGATGAACGGTCCACAGTCCGCGCTGAGTGTACGACAGAGGAAAAATGGTCCGGACCTGCTGTGCCTGCTCGCGTGGCACGCACTCAGGTGGCGCCCGCTTCGCTGTGGACGAAAGCCCGGCGAGGTCGATTGCGGTATCGATAGGCCGATCGCTCATTGCCATCCCCGAGGGTGTTGCGGCAGTTCTTTCAACATGTCGTCCACGCGCTCGTCCGTCAGCCGGTCGAGATCGAGGTTCGCTGGATTTCGGGCCGCAGCGGGAGACGTATCGGGTAATGTCGTGGTCTGCGCCTGCATTTCGCCAAGACCAGGTTCAGCCCCAATCAGCACGCTCAGTTGCGACGCGCTCATGCCATCGATCAGTCGCAATGCAGGAACGTCGATTCCAAAACGGCTTTTCAGGTGGCGGGTCAGTTGCAAAGCCGAGAGTGAGTCGAGGCCTTCGTCGACCAGGGGGCGTTGGGGATCGATTGACACTGCTTGCGCGGCCGGAAACCCGAGTACCGACGCGACGATCTCCAGCACTGCTCCGTCAATATTCGAGGTATCGACTTGCCGTGAGACGACCAGCAATCCAGAAGCCGCTTTGCGTTTCTTCCGCAAGCGGGAAAACAACTCGGGCGGCTCGCTGCCGTCCCGCCACTGCGTAAAGAATGTTGGCCAATCGGCTGCCAATACCCCGGCCTGGGTCGTATCAGCGCCCAACACTTTTTCCAGTGCCGCGATAGCCGTTTCGGGCGGGAGCGGAGAGATCCCACGGTCGCTCCAGTTCCCTTGCGCAGCCGAGCCTATCTCACCCCACTGCCCCCAGTTGATCGTCGTCGCACGCAAGCCCTGAGTGCGCCGCGAATGCGCGAGCGCGTCGAGAAAAGCATTGCCGGCTACATGGCTGCCCTGCCCCGCAGAACCCAGCAGCGATGCAATCGACGAGTACAGCACGAAGAAATCCAACGGCTGGTCGAGCGTTAACTCATGGAGAATCCAGGAACCGTCGGCCTTTGCGGCCATTACGCTTAGCAGGCGCTCCACGGACTGGTTCAACAAGATGGTGTCTTCGAGCACACCGGCCGCATGGAACACGCCGCGCAGCGGTACTCCCCCGGTACGAATCTCGTTGAGAACATGCGCGACTTGCCGCGGCTCGGTCACATCGGCCTGATGAACGGTCAAGTTGATGCCTTGGGCACGAAACCTTTCTAGCGTATTCCTAACGTCCACGCTGGGCCGGCTTCGACTCATCAGGGCGATGTGCCGGGCACCTTGTCCAATCAACCATTGCGCGGTGCACATGCCGAGGCCGCCCAAACCGCCGGTCACCAGATAAGCGCCATCGGGTCTTACCCGGGCGGCAACCTCTGTTCGGCGCAGACGAGGATGTCGATCAAGGCGGCCAACATATCGACGTTGTCCGCTCAAGCTAACGACGGGTTCGTTGTCGCCTTCGAGTATCTCGCTCACCAGTGCAGTCATATCGGTTGCTGGATCAGCCAGATCCACCTGGCGCAGCCGCAGCTCTGGATGTTCGCTTGCGATGGTTCTGCCGATACCGGCCAATGCGGCCTGGACAGGGATGAACGTCGAACGCCCCGCTGCTGCAGTTGCCGCGCAAGTGACCCACCAGACCGGTGCCGCTTCACCGCTGCCGGAATGATGGACAGCGTGAAGCCAGGCCAACGCATCACCGCATCCCGGCGTCAGATCTTCGTGCGCCTTCGCGTCGAGATTGCGCAAGTAAATCGCACCTCGATAATCGCTGCCCACCAGGGAATGGCATGTCATCTGCGCCCGCGACACTACATCGCAATGTTCTCCCTGTTGCTCCAGACGTTGCGCCAGTTGCTGACCGACGCCTGCGTGATCTGCGTAGATCAGCCACTTCCCGTCCCCCGCAGTTTCCGGCTTACGACGGGCGAAGATGACGCGCTGGCCGGACGCCGATCCGCCAACGGCGGGAATACCGACAGCTCGGGCCAACTCGAACCCGTTGGCCTCGAGGAGGCTCAGCCAGTCTTCGGCAGCAAGTAGCGGATAGTCCGCGCGTAACTCCGTATCGGCAAAACGCCACCATCCTTCGCTCAGGCCGAAAGTCAGATCCACCCATCGCTCCATGCCGGTGCCCTCGAGGAGGACGAGCATGCCGCCAGGAGAAAGTACCTGATGGATATGCCTTAAAGAAACGCTCAGGTCTCGCGTGGCGTGCAGTACATTGGCTGCCACAACGATGTCGCAATAGCCGGGCGGCAATTGCTGCTCGTCCGGGGCCTGCTCCAGATCGAACTCACGCGCCTCGAAGAATGCGTTGTCGCGGAAACGCTCTGCGGTTTGCGCAACGAACGTTGGCGACACGTCGGTGAAAACGTAGCGGACAGCGCTGCCGTCCGCATAAGGCAGTAAGTGTGCTGTCGCCCCTCCAGTGCCTCCACCCACCTCGAGCACGCGCAACGGTTCCGAGCTTTTTCCGGCGACTTGGGCGTGCTTCAGGACGGCAACGAGCAACTGGTTCATCGCCCGAGCTCCCGGCGACGTCTCGTAGACGGCCTGCACCGCATCGATTTTTCCGCCCGGAAAGAGCAATTCGAGTGGGTCGGTTTGCCCCAGCAATACATTCGCCAAATGAGGACCACAGTGGCCCAATAAGTTCAGCTCGGCCTTTCCACATGGATAGCGGACCATCAGATCTCGCCGCAACGTCTGCGCGTCGGGCAAATCCGGATCACGAATAACAATCCAGCTTTCGGCTGTTTTCTCGAGGATTCGAGCCTCTGCGAGGATTGTCAACAGGCGGTTCAGCAAGCGCAGGTACTTCTCCTGAATCCCCCATTGTTCCGCGTCAAGTCGTTGAGAAGGTTCAAAACGACAACCCAGCTTCCGGAATGCCTCGACCACATACACCACACTCAATTGTTCCAATTCCGCCCGTAGTGCGCCGAACAACCGCAACTCCGGATCCGTGCCGAGTTGGAGCGCGGTTTCCGTCAGAATGCGAAAGATCTCGTCTGGTGAAGTCAGCCGGTCGGTCAACAACGGCTTCTCGGGATACTCCATGCGATACAGCAGATTTTCAATTTCCGGTCGACCG
>NZ_JAXDPY010000089.1:0-11842 GCF_034668105.1 Paraburkholderia sp.
ACAGGAAACATGGTCTCCCCTAAACCGGGTTAACCCGCCAAAGCGCAACCTCTTAGCGCTCAAAATATGTGCCGCATTTATATGATGTATCGAGGCTCTACTTCGCTGGAAAGCAGTTCCAGTGAATTCCCATTTTGTGTTCTGATGTTTATTTGTAGTACTGATGGACTGTGGCGCCCCGTAGCGCGTCCGCTGTAGTGCTAGTTCAAATTCACGCACCCAGAGCGCATGGTTGACCCGTCGAGCGGCGTTACCAAACTCGACCTGGTCCGATACTACGAAAGCGTTGTCGAGTGGATGCTGCCTCACCTGAAGGACCGCCCACTAGCAAGGGTCCGTGCGCCAACTGCTATCGCCGCTGAGTTGTTTTTCCAGAAGCACGCCGAAAAGACGGGCAAGTCCGGGCTTAAAGCACCGGTTTAGAACTCGATAGTCCTGGTGTCGCCCGAATTTGTTGTATCGTGGCCGGGCAGCAACGGTTCCGGGGAGAGAGAAATGGCAACGATAAAGCACGTTTTTGTCCTCATGCTTGAGAATCGCTCGTACGACAGTATCTTCGGCCTGTCGGGTTTTGCTGGCCATCTATCGGGCGGTGGCGCCACGACGGCCAACGGTTTGCCGGCGCAACCGATTGTCAACTTTGGCCGGACCGGTACGCGCTATCAGTTGGGCAGAGGCTCGCCGTATGCGCTCGGCTTTGACCCGGGCCATGAATTTACTGACACCTGCGTCCAGCTGTGCGGCTTGCCCTCCGCAAGCGCGGACATGGTTAGAAGCGATTCGCTAGTCCTGGGCTCAACAGGATACCCACCCCTCGCCGTAGACCCGTCGACCACCGGGTTCGCCGCGACATACGAGGACCACGCTGATGTCGTGGCGGATGCGTTCAGCGCGTTCACTCCCGACCAGCTTCCCGTGATGAACTTCCTCGCGAGCCAGTTCGCGCTATGCGACAACTGGTTTGCGTCGGTACCCGGTCCCACCTGGCCGAACCGCTTTTTCGCAGTCGCCGGAACGTCCTCTGGACTCGACCACTCGCCTGGTGACGCTGAGGTGGTCGAGGCCATCTTTCTGAATACCCCAATATTCAAGTTCCCGAACGGCACGATATTCTCGAAACTGAGCCCGGCAGATTGGCTCATTGTGCAGGGCGACGTTGCCCAGACGCGTGCCATCGCTGGCATGCAGAGCCATCGAGACCGGTTTGTCGGCATGGGGACGCTGTTGTCGCAGCTCGCCGATGGCTCTCTGAGTTCGAGGTTCGTGTTCATAGAGCCCACGTACGACGCGAAAAATGATTTCCGCAACGGTGACTCGATGCATCCCGCAGGCGACGTACGCAAGGGGGAGGCACTCGTTAAAACGCTATACGACGCTATCAGTGGTTCAAGCCTTTGGCCCAGCAGCATGTTCGTCGTCGTGTTTGACGAGCACGGCGGCTTTTTCGACCACGTGCGTCCTCCACCATGCGTGCCGCCAGGCGCCAGCGAGAATCCGAAGCTCAAGACGCACAACTTTCCTTTTGACCGCCTCGGTGTGCGTGTCCCGGCTCTCGTTATCTCACCGTATGTTCCGGCGGGCACTATCGACCATACGCAATATGACCACACGTCGATATTGAAAACTGTCGATAAGGTGCTTGGACTGAACGGCTCGTTGAATCTCACTGCCCGCGTACGTGCTGCCGCCGACTTTTCGAAGATGCTGGCATTGCCGGCCGCACGCCCGGACATTCCAACGTGCCCATCGCCTATCGCTGTAGGAACTGACCGCCCGTCGAGCACCGGCGCGCCGCGTGCCAAAGACCCATTCCTGCCGCTCTACGCGCACCGGTAGGATGCGAAATGCTTCGCGGACGTTGGACATTCGCGTTCGGTTTCAGTTGGCCAGGACTTCCTCGTCGAGCCGGTCAAGGGCTACATGGCGTACATCCCGGCCCTTGACCACATACACAACGAACTCAGCGATATTGGTGGCGTGGTCACCGATACGCTCAATGGCCTTCGCAATGACTTCTGCAGATTGGGCGCGAGCGACGGTCCCCGTAGGCCGCGGATAGTATTTTGAGTTAGGGAGCTGACGAAGGAATTCGCCGCTCCCTACGCTGATACGCGCTGGACGGGCAGAATGACGGCGTCAACGCAAGAAGATAGCGCCGCCGACCAGACAAATCGACAGTGCTAAGAGAATTCGGTCGCGCGTCGGCCAGAGGTTCCAGTGCACGTCGTGAGCACACACATCATGCATTGAAATGCGACGCCATCAATGCACAAGTGTCGCCGGATAAGGAAAAAGGCCGCAGTGGGCCTATCGGAGGAGCAATCAAATTGCTAGGAAGCCGCCGTCAACCGCAAGGGTGATTGCAGTCACGTAGTTGGACATCCCGGATGCGAGGAAGATGGTTGGGCCGACGAGGTCTTCCGTTTGCCCGACCCGGCCCATCGGAATGCGCGACATGAATGCTCCGAGGCCGGAACGCAGCGTTCGAGCGGGCGAGTTCAGGCCGCCACCTGCCCGGGCATACCGTCAAGAATACGAAGCTTGTCGCCGATGTCGGGAATATTGTGACCGCCTGCGCCGGATTCGTTGAGGAGCCGATGTGCGGTTGCACGACACTGCGCAAGCGTCTCATGCAATCGTGGTTCGGCCTGAAGGGCGGTCACCACCCTTTTGAGCTCAGATGGGGACTCACTCAGCAGGGCAGGAACGACCTCTTCTGGCGGTATCAGAGAGCCGTTACTTAGAAGCTGTGCGGTCCAGTCGCATCCGTACAGAAGCGCGCGTCGCTCCGCCCTTTGCGCCTCTCCATGGTCCAGTGTGGCAAGGCTGTGCCGGTTCCTGTGAAGGGAAGTGCGCCAGGTCGTGAGGATGTCCGTGCGCAGTCTTTCAATTGCGTCACCGAGTGGCGCGTTCTGCCCACCCGCCGCGAGGCGGCGTTCATCGAGTCGGTCGACGTAGTCCCGATATCCTTCGAGGAACGATTGCCAGTTCAGCGGCAGTTCGGTCGTCTGCGAGAACGAGTGGCTAAGCTCACTAAGCTCGGTGCTGATTTCGTGAAGGGCTTGGCCGTCGACAAGACGTGCCTCATAGACCTCATGAGCCGTCACCATCTGGCGGTGCAGGGGAAACAGTGGATTGCTGTGGCGGCGTTGCAGGTGTCGCTCGGCAGCGCCGGGATGGGCGCTCCATTTCCAGTTGGATAGCGATTTCGCATCAAAGTCGACCGTGTCTATCATCGGTCGGAACACCGCTAGCGCCTCCTCAGTTGCATGGCGAAAGCAGTCAGCGAGCTTGTAGTCATTGCCTTGCAGGCTGGCGCTCGCATTTCGAGCATAGGGCGAGTCGGGTGCGAGTCGGAGGAAGCCTGTGGCCAGAAAGAATTCCATCGGTACCTCTACCGACAGGCCCTCCAGCCGGAACGACCGCGCCTCGGAGGAAATCTCCTCGATAGAATGCGCAAGGCGGTTTTCGAAGTCGAGGAGCGCATCAATGCTGTCACCGGACGCCTGTTGCGCCGCCTCAGCGAGCAGGCAGAAGGACTCCCGTACCATTCGTGCCGCGATGGTGCCGTGCTTCTCGGCAAAGAGCCAGAACCAGAGAGCGAGCTGATATCCTCGAACTCCGTTTCGCAGGACCGGTTCGACGTCTGGCGCGAATATGATGCCAGGCGCGGCCCACCCTGCGAACGGTGCTGCATGGCTGCCCAGGTACATGCCCAGAAGCTGTTTTATGGACTGATTCGCATCGCTAGGCCAGCTTCGCGCCTCATCTTGCCGTTTCTCGGTTTTCCAGAGTTTCCAGGCCATCCTGAACCTCGCAAAGGAATGCGGTATGCGCCCGGCAACGATAGTTGCACACTCGGCCGAGGCCGTAAACCAGCGGCTGCCCTTGTTCTTCCAGGAACAGTTCCCGCCGCCCGCGCGGGCTGAGTGAGGCTCGTAGCCGGAAGGGGACGATATCCGCATGTGCGCCACCGATGGCTAGACTCCCGTAACGACGCAAACATCCGGGGAAATCTCGCTCTGAACAAATTGCCTGCGGTGATACCCGACATCCGTTCTGTGCATGCAGCGTGGAATTGCGATTTCGGGGACGCATGCAAGCTTGGTCGGGGAAGCAGGGCTCGCCACGAGCGACCCGTACGCGCTTTCGACTGCGTCAGCGTTGTGCGGAAACATTCACTCGTGCGCTCTAGCGGCGCCACCCGCGATGCCCGTAGTACCCACGTCCATAGTATCTAGGGCCGTAGTACCCACGTCTGTAGTAACCAGGGCCGTAATAGCCTCGATATCCGCCGTACCAATAGGGATAACGATAGTATCCGGGCCAGGGGCGCGGTCCATATATCACCGGCGGCCCGTAAATGACGGGCGGCGGCGCATATATAACCGGCGGACCGACATACACGGGGCCCGGCACACCAATGCCGACGCCTACAGACACGCCACCGGCCTGCGCGAAGCTGGCCGACCCCGCGCCAAGCGCGGCAGCAACCAGAAAACGAACGAGCTTGTTCATTTGCGTTCTCCTCGCCTCGAGGCAAGTTCGAACTACTAGCGACGGCGCGACGAGGCATGGACAAATAGCGCTGAGTCCGCTTTCCATAGGGCAACACGCAGAGGCTCATACGTGAGGCCGAAGGGCCCTGTTCTTTAGAGTCAGCGGTTCCGAAGTCGTTCAAGAAGGACCGCGGTGCGTGACTGCCCTGCATCGATGCGCGCATCAAGCCGAAGCGCCTGCGATACTGCGCCCGGGCCAGCCGGGAACAGCGCTGTTCGCGACGGCCCTACTGGGAGCAGAATTCGTCGCCCTGTACGCGGCATTCATGGCCTACGGTCCGGCAGCCTTCGCCGCATGTTCGACCTCGTATCGGAACAGCGCGACGAGCGGTTCGAGATGCACGACATTCCGTCACAAGGCCTACAGACCTACGAGATGATTTCGCGAGCGGACATCGTGAGGGACTCTCACGGTGGTAAGCTTTTTCCATCGTTCGGCCACGAAATCGGGGTCGTATCGCAATCTTGCTGGCTATTCGCCGCCGGCCATGTTGAGCCAGCAAGCTCGTGCTGGCTTGTAAGGACAAGCACATGGCTGCGCGCTCAATCGCATCGCTGTCCCTATCGTTCGGCCTCGTCTCGATTCCCGTTAAGCTGTATTCGGCGACCCAGAGTGCTTCGGACGTCCGGTTCAGTATGCTGGCCCCTGACGGCTCCCGCGTGAAGCAGCAATATGTCGCCGAGTCCACCGGAGAAGTTGTCGAGCGGTCCGCGATGAAAAGGGTTACGAATTTGAGAAGGACAGATTCGTCATATTCACAGCAGACGAACTCAAGGCTCTTGAAGAAGGCGCAAGCCATGTTGTCGAGATAGTACCCTTTATTCCCGAAAAATCCATCGACCCTATCTACTATGACAAGGCCTACTTTATCGCGCCGGACAAGCGTGGTGGCAAGCCGTACAGCCTGCTGCGACTGGCATTGCGAGAAAGCCGTCGAGGTGCGCTTGCAAAATGGGCTTCCAAGGGGAAAACCCACATTGTTCTTGTCAGGCCTACGGACGAAGGACTGATTTTTCAGCAGCTACTCTTTGCCGACGAATTCAGGTCGCTGGCCGACCTGCATATCGAGCATGTACCCGTATCTGACGCCGAACTCAAACTCGCGTTGCAAATCATCGAACAGGGCGCTCAGGATAACTACGACGCGACTGCGTATGAAGACGAAGAGAAGACGCGGATGCTCGAGGCCATTGACCGGAAAATTGAGGGCAAGCAGATTGTTTCGAGCGAGCCTGCAGAGCCATCTTCCGGCGGACAGGTCATCGACCTGATGGAAGCGTTGCGAGCCAGTCTCAGGGGAGGCGGGAAGGCCAAATCTGCTGGCGCACCGAAGCGCAAGAGCGCCGAACAGGTCACTGAACTCGCGGCGACGCCTAAGGCGCGAAAGCCGGCAGCCCGCGCTCAAAAAGCACCGGTCGAAGTCCCGGCCAAGGTTCGGGCGCACAAGTGACGCGACGCAACACCGCTCACGATATTTCGCTAACCAGGCAGCAGTCAATGCTGGGCGTCTCCCGACGTGTGGTCTCCGGTCTGGTTGCCGCGGGGTTCGTAACGCCATCGCGTGGGCCTCGGCATGAGCTCAGGTTCACGTTCCAGGATGTCGTTCTGCTGCGCACCGCATTACAGTTGCGCTCTGCAAAGATACCCCCGCGGAAGATAGTCCACGCGCTTTCGCGACTGAAGGCTGAGTTGCCGGATGAGCTGCCTCTCTCGGGCATCCGCGTCACAGCAGTAGGCAGCACCATTGCAGTCAAGACTGGGCCATCCCAATGGGACGCCATTACCGGTCAGCTCCTGCTTGACTTGGAAGTCGCTGAAATCAAGGGAGATGTCGTCTTCTTCGACACGACGCCCGGACGGAAGAACGCGGCATTGCAGGCCGAAGACTGGTACGACCTTGGCGAGCAGCTGAGGGAGTCTGACGTCAGAGGGGCCGAGCAGGCGTACAGGAAAGCGTTGGAACTCGCGCCCGAGCCGTTTTACGCCGCCTACGTCGACCTGGGTGCACGGCTGTGCGAAGAAGAAGGGAGATGTGAGGACGCGCTTCGCGTCTTCGAGGAGGCGTTGTCGCATTTCGCAGAGGATGCAGTTCTGCACTTCAATCGGGCTGTCGCGCTCGAGGAACTCGGTCCGCTGGATGACGCTGCGCAGAGCTACGAGCGATGCCTTGAGCTCAATCCTTCCTACGCCGATGCTCATCACAACCTTGCCATGCTTCGCGACAGAGCCGGGACAAGCAAGGCCTCGTGCGCCACTTGAGTGCATACCGACGATTGAGCAGCTAAAGCCACGAGCGAGCGGAGCATGCAAACGTTATTGGAACATCGATGCTTGGCCGAGGCGATGATGGAGAAGCAATGAAACCCACAAATGCGATTACGCAACTCCAGGTCCGGGCTGTCCGGCTCCCGATGCCCATTCCACACCGCACGGCCGGCGGAGTCATCAGCGAGTCGCCGCTCGTGCTTCTCGACCTGCACACCAGCGCTGGCGTCGTAGGGCGCAGTTACGTGTTCACGTACACGCCTGTAGCGTTGCTTCCGACTGCGATGCTTCTTCGCGAATTGGCGCCTTCTCTATTGGGCGTCAATGCAGTACCCCACGACGTTGAACGTGTGCTCACAGCGTTTTCGCCTGCTCGGGCCTCAGGGTTTAACAGGCATCGCCGTTGCCGCGGTCGATATGGCCATTTGGGACGTTGTCGCCCGTACTGCCCAGGTTTCGCTTGTGACGCTACTAGGTGCAAGCAGCCGACCTCTGCGTGCCTATGGGGGTGTTGGCTACGACGGTGTACGCGGCTCTGCGGATGCCGCTGAACGATGGGCACGTGCCGGAATGAGCGGCATAAAAGCGAAAATCGGATATCCGTCCGTTCAGGAAGACCTCGACGTCATTCGTGCGATGCGCTCGGCGGTGGGAAATGATATTGAAATAATGGTCGACTACAACCAGTGCCTCAACGCGGTCGAAGCGCGTACGCGCTTGCGTGCATTGGATGATGAAGGCCTCTGCTGGAATAGAGGAACCGACTACGGCACACGACTTCGCTGGCCTCAGCGCCTGCGCGCGAGAGACGCGCACACCGCTTCAGGCAGGCGAAAACTGGTGGGGACCGGGGGACTTCGTCACAGCGATTAATGCAGGCGCGTCAGACCACCTTATGCCAGACGTCATGAAGGTCGGTGGGGTGACCGGCTGGATGCGGGTCGCTGCACTGGCTCAAGCGAAGGGACTACCTGTCAGCAACCATCTCTTCCCGGAAGTCAGCGCGCACTTGATGTCTGCTACGCCTACAGCCTTCCGCTTCGAGTACGCTGATTGGTGGAACGCTATGATTCAGGAACCCCTGGTGGCTGAAAACGGCTTTGTGCAGGCAAACGAATCCCGGGTGGGGTCCGGTATCGAATGGAATGAAGAGTTGATTGCGACACACATTGTAGAGTGAGCGTCGAGAAAAAGGGACGAGAGGCGTACAGGAGTGAATCGAAACGACTGCCGTGAGTTTGCTCGACTGTGTCGCGAGATGTGTTGTTCTCCCGACCAAGCGACGTCCACTACGGCTAGCCGCGAACGCAGCGCGCAATGGTCCTCTACCCGCACCCGCACCCGCTGCCGCTTCAAGCGACGAACGGCACGCACGCGGTCTATGATGAAATCACTGAGGTGCGGAAATCGCGCCTCCTAACCCAGAGGAGTGAAAATCATGGCCAAGCAGGATACTGAATCCAGCGTTTACAGTGTCACTGAGATTATCGGCACCAGCCCGAACTCTTGGGAGGACGCGGCCAAGAATGCTGTGGAAGCCGCTGCGAATTCGCTGCGCGATTTGCGTATCGCCGAAGTCTGCAAGCTCGACATGAGGGTCGACGGCGGCAAGGTCGTTGAGTATCGAGCGCGTGTATCTTTGTCATTCAAGTACGAAGCCTGAGGGCGGCTTCCTGCGGCAGGGCACACTTCCTTGTGTGAAGAAAACGCCCAGGAAGGCGCGCAAAACCGTTCAACCGGGTACAGACGCCGTCGGGGTGCCGTCCTTGACGTTCCCGCGGAGCCCAGCCCATCGGCGGCCTGTGTCACCTATGGTACTCAGTCTTGCCCAAGGTGCGTGCCAGCACGACACCTGCCGTTCGCGTGCCAGCTGTCTTCCCGTGCCATCGTTGTGCCCGACGAAGGTCTTGCGTGGCGCAGCTGGTCGTAATTCACAGGACAGCTGACATTGGATAGATTCCCGGGACCAGCCCTTGCTCGCAACCAGATTCCTACCAGGCAGCGTTGTTCGGGGTGCCATCGAAGAATGGCTCCCGCACTACCCGCTACCTTACCCCGATGGAGGTTGTAATGAGCAGTCTTTCCGGTGAACAAGTGGTTGCTTCGCAAAGAGCCGGTTTGGAAACTCTGTCCGATATATGGACCAAGGCATTTGGCTGCATCGAAAAGCTGACTGAACTGAACCTGCGGGCGGTCAAATCGACGCTTGCGGAAAATCAGGCAATCGCAAACCTGGCATTGTCAACCAAAGACCCGCAGGAGCTGTTCGCCTTGCAGGCAAGGCGGGCGCAAGCCGCCATGCAGGAAGCCCAGTCGTACTGGCGGCACGTGAGCACCATCATGTTCAACACCCAGGCCGAACTGGTCGCGGGCGCCGAGGCCCAACTCAAGCAGCAACAGCAGAAGACGCAGGCAATGGTAGATACGGTCGCGAACAATGCACCGGCGGGAAGCGAAGCCGCTGTGAGTGCGATGCAATCGGCTGTCACCGCTGCCAGTGAGGCGACGAGCGCGACAACTGAAGCCGGTAAAAAGCGGCCGACCAGGCACTGAAGATTGCCGAAAATAACCGTGACGCAGCGGCTTCCGCCTCAAACAGGGCGACCAGACAGGCCACTGACCAGGCCAGAGCTTCAACAAAAAGGTAAGTGTCAACATGGCCTGTCAATGCCGGTAACTGCCTGACTCGCATGCCTTTGGCTTCGGTGTTCTCATCGGAACAGTCTAGCGTGAGCGGCTTGCGCGTTTGGCTGAGCATCCGGACGGCCGTTGGTTGCGTCAGTTAGACGACGTTTATGCGAGGGGGTACCAACGTCGCAAGCGACCCGTCGCCTTCTCATGTCCGGGTTGATGACCTACGGGGGCCGCGAGCGCGATGCGGAAGGCATCCGGCCGCCATCAGCCAGCGATATCCGCTTGAGCGCGGCAGCGCGGCTGTCGATGTTGCCTGCTGACCGCGCAAAAATCCCAATGCCGCGCGTGTTGGCGACGCTGTCGCGGTCGGGACCACCTGCGCGCCGCAGGCACGCATCACGGTAGAGAACTCATCGAAACAGCGGAAAGCGTCGCGCGGTTACTGGCCGCTCTGGACACAGTCAGCGGTGCCGTAGGTGCACGAGCTTACGCGTCATATGACCGCAAGCGGCGGTCGTTGGGTGGCTCGTCGGCCGAAATCAGGATGACGGGCAAGTCAGACAAAGGCTGGTTGTCGCGCGACAGGCGGCATAGCCCCATACCGTCAACACGCGGCCTTTTCCGGTCCATGATGGTGACGTCCGGCAACTTGCCCGACACGAGTTCAAACGCTTCCCAACCGTCAAGGGCTGTCATCGTATGATGGCCTTCCGATGCGCGGGTATGTGTCCAACATAGACGCAAGCCACGTTCCGCGTTCGCAGTCATTCGGGTGCGCCTGTGCTTGGGTTAATCGACAAGCGGAGATATGTTTGAGCGGAACAGGTGCGGCCCTCCATCGCTGCTGCCGTCCTGGTCGGGATTGAACTTCAGCCGGCCAGGTCGGCGATTCCGTTCGCGGAGAATGCGTCTCTGCCGTTGCTGTGTCGGTCGTCCGCGGTGGGACCGCCCCTCAGTGAGTAGTGTCGCCCATCCACCGTCTCTTCTGCAGAGTTCGTGGATGGTTCGCTCCAGTAGAAGCAAGCAACTGCCCCGGGAACGAATGGTGCCACCCCGTACGTGCCTCGCATCCCCTGGTGGTGGGTATGAGTCAATCTTCAACCGTCGCTGAGGGGAAGGTCCGGTCCTTGCGGGCACGGGCTATGTCCCATAGCGCTGACGAGTCTGCTGAATTCACCTGAAAAAGCTTCGAGGATGGACATGGATACGCAGATGACGGAAGAAGAGCTTCGTTCGCTTGCCTACCGATTGTGGGAGAGAGCGGGATGCCCCGATGGTCGCGCGGATGAATTCTGGGAACAGGCCCGGCTGCAACTCGGCTCAGGCGGCAGCCCCACGCAAGGTGACAGAATGAACGACTCCGACGAGTTTGTCGACGCCCCGGAAGTGTTGCCGAGCGAACCGACATCCACAGTCAATCCCGGTCGAGCTTGAGACGAGGTAAACATGGCCAGCCGGGCACGAGAGACGCCGTGTTCCTTTTACAGCCCCGACCCGCCAAAGCACAGCAACAGCAAAGTCACCGAACCAGTGGTCGACAAAATGACATCAATCGGGCGCATCGATTTTTTGAGATGACTGTTCGATGCGACAGTCTGAAGGGAATCGCGCGGCGACAAAATGGCGAAGGCTGATTTTGGCGGGACGTGCGGCGGACAATTGTTTGGGTGGCCCCCGCGGATGTCACTGACGACCACAGCCGATTCTATACGTTCTCTCAGACTCGCCGTTCGGTTGATTCGAACACTTCGTGGCAAGCAAGATGCATTCCGTGAACGAAGATGAGCGCCATTCCATACGGGCGATAAGGGTCGGCGACCCTCGCTTGGCGACTGGGTGCCACTTCCTTCGAGCACAACGCCTCCATTCATACTGCCGGGTCGGAACACGCCGGGCATACCGGTTGCGCATTGGAGTTGTCCGCGCCACGACGTCTGTGTCTGGTTGCCGGCGAGGTCAATTCATCACATCACGGAGACAATCATGAAAGCAATAAAGAAAGCTGCCGTTTTTTCTGCTGTACTTCTCGCTTTGTCTACTACCGCGTTTGCTCAAGGCGCGGGGGGCGCCGGCGGTGGGGGGGCCGGTGGCGGCGGTAACGGCGGCGGACAGGGGGGCGCTGGTATGAGTACGCCGAACGCTGGCGGGACGACCGGCACGACTTCCAACTCGAAGGGCTCAGGTACGACGAAGGCGCCGACCCGCATGCCGCAGAATGACCCGCATGCCAAAGGTGCATCGGATACGGCTGCGTCTAGCGCGCAATGAGGTCCATCCAGCCGCAGCAATGAACTTCGCGGAATGAGGCGAGGGCCGGAAAGTTAAGCGCGGCCCGGTTCATACCGGATTGCCGCGCGGCTACGCAGGAAGATTTACACATACG
>NZ_JAXDPY010000090.1:0-16379 GCF_034668105.1 Paraburkholderia sp.
ATGGCCGTCGGCAGTGTCGTGCCCATCATGTTGATCGCGAACGCCAACGCTACAGCCAGAAATGCGATCGGGGATTGCGGTGCGCCAGAAACTGCTTTCATCAAATGTCCCAACGGTTGCTCGAAGACTGCGCGCAATTATGGGCAATTTCTCACGGCTTTGCTGAGCCCACGCTAGCGGTTTGCCTCGACCTCATGCGGCGGCGGCCACGCTAAGCGATACCGCTACGCCGCAGTGATGTGAGCTGATAGTCGGCCCGCGCCGGATCGCCGGTTTTGCTTTGCGCGTTTGTCGTGCGCGTAAGCGCCGTCGTAGCAATTAGTTTCCGTGGGGAAAGTATGAAACCGTCGGGTGCCTTCTTGTGATCGCCGGATGCCGCTGAAATAATCGGTTCGCCTGCCCGTTCGATGGGCACGTCGCCATTTGTCAGATCGCATTCGACCCGGCTGCGGTGCTTGATATAGCGCTTTGATTTGAGAGCTTCACATGACTATTGAAACAATCGCAATTGAAGGTTTAACGACCCCCGTCTCGCGCGTCGGCCTCGGCACCTGGGCAATCGGCGGATGGATGTGGGGCGGCACCGACGAGAAAGACTCGATCGCGGTGATCCGCCGGGCGCTCGACAGCGGTGTCAATCTGATCGACACAGCGCCGGTGTACGGCTTCGGCGCTTCGGAGGAGATCGTCGGCAAGGCGCTGGCCGACGGGTATCGGCACAAGGCAGTCATCGCGACCAAGGTCGCATTGGAATGGCGCGACGGCGCGGTGTTCCGCAATTCGTCGCCGGAGCGCATTCGCCAGGAGGTAGAGGATACGCTGCGGCGCTTGCGGACAGATTACATCGACCTGTATCAGGTCCACTGGCCCGATCCGCTGGTGCCGATCGAAGAGACCGCCGCGGTGCTCGACGATCTGCGCAAGGAAGGCAAGGTGCGGGCGCTGGGCGTCAGCAACTTCTCTCCGGCACAAATGGATGCGTTCCGGCGCGTGGCGCCGCTGTCGGCCACGCAGCCGCCGTACAACCTGTTCGAACGCGATATCGACCATGACGTGTTGCCGTATGCCAAACAGCATGGGCTCGTCGCGCTTGCCTATGGGGCACTATGCCGCGGGCTGCTGGCGGGGCGCATCGGCGTCGAGACACGCTTCGAGGGCGACGATCTGCGTCAGCGCGACCCGAAGTTCTGCGCGCCGCGTCGCGAGCAGTATGTCGCGGCCGTGAAAGCACTCAACGTGTTCGCGCGCGATAACTTCGACAAGTCGGTGCTCGCGCTGGCGGTGCGCTGGGTGCTCGACCGCGGCCCGACGATCGCGCTGTGGGGCGCACGTCGTCCGGATCAGCTGGACGGGATCGAAGATGTGTTCGGCTGGCACCTCGACGAGAAGGCGTTCAAGCAGATCGACGCAATTGTCGCGCATTTCGTCAAGGATCCGGTGGGGCCGGAATTCATGGCGCCGCCGGAACGCGTGCTCGCGGCGTGACAGGGCGCTATCGAACCTGCCTCGAGTTTGAGCGGGGCGGCGCGCAAGCGCAGCCCTCGCACAAGGGTATCCGTCTTCTATGACGCAGCAGGCGTTTCCCGCTCAATGGGTTCGAGCCCGCTCCGCTGCCGGCACGCGAGCTTGAGATGCATGCCCGATGCCGCCTTCCTGTAGCCAGTAGCCAAGGGCCATGAAGATCGCACCGCCAGCCAGATTGCCCGCGGTCACGAAGAATTCGTTGTGAATAGCGCCTGCGAGCGTGATCGAGGCGGGATGATCGGCCATCAATGCAAGCGCAAATGCGAACATGTTTGCGACGCTGTGCTCGAAGCCGCTTGCAACGAATGCGAAGATCGGCCAGAAGATCAGCCCGAGCTTTGCGCCGTCGTTCGTCGTACGTGCGGCCATCCAGATCGCGAGGCAAACCAGCCAGTTGCACAGCAGACCCTTGGCGAACAGAGGGAGATCCGGGGCGGACATCTTTGCTTCCACGGCCTTGAAGAACGCATCTGAACCGTCGGTCAGTAGAACACCGCCGCCTGCTGCGTGCAGAATCGCCGCCAGGATAATGGCGCCGATGAGATTGCCGATCCAGCATGTCACCCACACGGCGAACATGCTGCCGATCCCCGTCTCACCTTTCAATACGGCTAACGGCATGTACATTGCCGTTCCCGTGAATAGATCGGACCCGGCAAACACAACCATTGTGAGGGCACACGCAAATACAGCACCCATTATGAGGTGCACGTAGGCCGGCCCGACGTGCGCGCCCACCGAAAACATGAGAATGTCGCCGAAGCCAATATAGGCTCCCGCCATTGCCGCACCAATCAGAAACGCCAGCGGAGATCGCCGCACGGCCGACGCCTTGTGAGCACCCACCTTCGCGAACTTGTCGATACTTTCTGCGTACATCACTACTCCAAATAAAGATGCACCTTCGCTGTTCGGGAGGTGCTGAGGCAAACTGACGCATATACCAGTTTTCGGACCGTGATATTCGCCAGGAAACTTGCAAAAGTCGACAATTCACTCGGCCTGCTGCAACTGTGCTCCTTGGGAGCGATCCACTCTGTACCCTTTCCGGCGTGTTTTTTTATATACCTGACATGGCGGAAAGTTAGTTTATGGGTTGCAGAAAGGCGGTCGTAATTGAGCGCGTGCAACCGAATGCCGCAGCCCACTGTGTTCAGTGATATCTGGAAATGCCCTCGGGGCAGCTTTGAGAAACCGCGCGCGTCGCTGCCGGGATGGGCGCGCGCGGTGGGTGCCTCGCTATCCGAGCGGGCAGTTCATCGCCCTGACATGCATGCTCTGGCAGGGGTACGATTCGGGCAGCTGTGGGCTGTGCGCTGCACTCAAATTTGAATTGCCACTGGTCGAGGCGCAGCCGGCGAGCATCATGACCAGACCCGATATGACCGCAACGTGGCCCCACACAATAAGTCGCATATGTACTCCACACAAAAGAACGGGTCGCGGTTCCGGGATTTCCGGTGATCGGCGCTATGGGACGATCCTGCTCGAATGATGCTTACCGGCGCGCGTCCAAAGCATTACGGATTTGTTATCTGAAGTCCACGTCAGCGATAGAACAATCGCCTGCCTGTTTGTGTACATAAATTCTCCTCCATTCTCTCCAGATTGGGTCATGTTCAGGCCATGCACGGGCGACACGCACCGATAGATGGCGTGGCTCGCACCACGGCGGAACATCGCGTGCGCTGATTTATCGCCTTTGTCTGTCATATTTCGACCCCGATCCGTCCATGGCAAGCCGCTCCGCCGTGCCGGAAAAGCGAATACACAGACCGCCTGTTTTGCATACAATCCAATAATTAATTGTTGGCATACAAGTTGCTCTATTGAAGCGTCACCCGATCCGGGCGCCTATCTTCGAGGAGAAACACCCATGTTTCGTCAAGCATTGCTCGCCGCCGCGTTCGTCGGGCTGGCCGTCACGTCGCCCGTTCAAGCTCAGTCGAGCGGCGCGAAACCGGAAGTGAAACTCGGTTTCGCGAAATGCGCGCAGTGTCTTTCGATGGCGCTGGTGCCGCAGTTCACCAAGGACGCGAAGATCGAAACCATCAACTTCACCTCGGGCAACGATGTGCTGACGGCACTCGTGTCGCACAGCGTCGACATCGGGCAGGTCACGTATCTGCATTTCGTCACCGCGCTGGATCGCGGGCTCGATGTGGTCGCGGTATCCGGCCAGGTGAACGGCGGCTCGGAAATCCTGATGCGCAGCGGGCTGAACCTCAAGCAGGACGATTGGGCCGGCCTGAAGAAACTGGTGGCCGACGCCAAGGCAAAGGGCTCGCCGCTGAAGGTCGCGGCCTCGCGCGGCAACGCGCAGGACCTGCACATGCGTGGCGAATTGCAGATGCACGGTATCGATCCGAACAAGGATGTGCAGTTCATCAATATCCCCAACCCGGCCGACCACGTCGGCGCCTTGCAGCGCGGCGAGATCGATCTGGTGTGCTCGGTCGAACCGTTCGCCTCGCAGATTCGCCTGTCCGGCGCGGGCAAACTGTTCGACTTCCCGTATGACCAGGCGGCCGGCAAGCTCAGCAACCTGATCGTCACACGCTCCGACGTGATCAAGGATCACCCGGAAGCGGTCAAGGCGACCGTCGCGGCCGTCGTGAAGATGGTCGACAGTTTGAAGACCGATCAGACCGGCTGGCTCGATTCGATCAACAAGTACACCGCGCTCGATAAGACCGTGGCTGTCGAATCGTTGAAGAATTCGTATCCCGACTACCACATGTATCGCACACAGACAGTAGCGATCGCGAAGATGATGAAGGACCTCCATTACGTGTCGACCGACGTCACGCCTGCCATCGACAAGAACATGAACTACACGTTCCTGAGCGAAGCGACCGGCCAGCCGAAGAGCGCGCTGGGTTATTAAGGAGCGCATTCATGTCACAAGCATCCGCCACGCCCGAGCAAGCCGGTCACGTCGATCAGATCGACACTGCACCCGCTAACCGGAAATCCCCGTTGTCCCGCACGCTCGCGAAGTCCGGCGCGCGGGCGCGTGCGGGCTTCATCAGGTGTTTCGTGCCGGTCGCGCTGATCGTGTTCTGGGAAGTGTTCGCGCGCTCGGGGATCATTCCGGCCTCGTTGCTGCCGGCGCCTTCGCGAGTCATCGCAACGTGGGCCGACTGGCTCTTCGCGATCGATGGTTCGTCGCAGGCCGATAGCGGCCGCTGGATCTTCGACGCCGCCGCGAGTCTCGCGCGGGTGTTGTCGGGCTACGCGATCGCGGCGCTGTCCGGCATTCTGCTGGGCGTGGCGATCGGCTGGTGGCGCTGGGTCGAGCAGGCGATCGAGCCCACGCTGCAGATGTTGCGGCCGATTCCGCCGGTCTCGTGGATTCCGCTGGCCATCATCTGGTTCGGCATCGCCAACAAGCCGGCGATCTTCCTTGTGTTTCTGGGCGCGTTCTTTCCGATTCTGATGAACACGATTCATGGCGTGAAGAACGCCGATCGCAATCTGATTCGCGCGGCCGCGATGATGGGATCGACCCAGTTGCAATTGCTGCGTTTCATCATTCTGCCCTCCGCGCTGCCGAGCATTTTCGCGGGCCTGCGCATCGCCATCGGCTCTGCGTGGATGTTGACGGTGACCGCGGAAATGGTCGCGGTAAAGAGCGGGCTCGGCTACGTGCTGTGGGACTCGTATTACTTCCTGCGCTACGACCTCGTGATCGCGGCGATGGTGAGCATCGGCTTGCTCGGCTATCTGTCCGATCTGGGCATGAGGCGCCTGATGGCCTCGGTGCTCCACTGGCAACGCCGCGGCGCCGCCGCCGGCCGTCACTGAACGAACGCAATCGAAGGAACCCATCATGTCCTATGTCGAATTCGACGATATCACCAAGGTTTTCGCCGATGCGAAACGCGGCACGAAACTGGTGACACTCGATCACGTTTCATTGAGTCTCGAGAAACAGGAGTTGCTGTGCCTGCTCGGCCCGTCCGGCTGTGGCAAGTCGACGTTGCTCAACATGATCGCCGGCTTCGAGAAGCCGACGAGCGGTACGGTACGGGTCGGCGGCCGCGCGGTGGATGCGCCGGGCGCCGATCGCGGCATGGTGTTCCAGCAAGCCACGCTGATGCCATGGCTGCCGGTATGGGAAAACGTCGCGTTCTATCACAAGCTGCAAGGCCGTTCGAAGAAGGAGCGGCGCGCGCTTGCGCAGCCGTATATCGATCTGGTCGGTCTGACGGGTTTCGAGCATCACTATCCGGCGGAATTGTCGGGCGGCATGAGCCAGCGTGTCGGAATCGCGCGGGCATTGCTGCTAGACCCCGGCGTGATCCTGATGGACGAGCCGTTTGCCGCGCTCGATGCGCAAACCAAAACCGAAATCCAGGAAGAACTCGTGACGATCTGGCAGAAGTCGCGCTCGACCATTGTGTTCGTCACGCACAGCGTCGACGAGGCCTTGCTGCTCGGCACCCAGGTCGCCGTGATGACGCACCGGCCCGGACGCATCCGCGAATTGATTCCGGTTGATCTGCCGCGCCCGCGCGATATCACGTCGCCGCGCTTCAACGACCTCAAGCGCCATGTGCTTGCGCTGATTCGCGAAGAAGCCGCAGCCGCCAGGCGCCTCTCTATGGAGGCCGCATGAAAGACGACGTGTGCCTCGATCTGGTCGTGCGCAACGCGCGCATTGCGACCGGCGCGGACGTCTATGAGGCCGACATCGGCATCGCCGGCGGCGTGATCGTCATGCTCGGCGCAAATCTGCCATGCGGCGCGAGCGAGATCGACGCAGCGGGGCGTTGGGTGCTGCCAGGCGGCGTGGATGCGCACTGCCACCTCGACCAACCCACCGGCGACGACTCCGTGATGGCCGACGACTTCGAAAGCGGCACCCGCTCGGCTGCCTGCGGCGGCACGACGACGGTGATTCCGTTCGCTTGCCAGCAGCGCGGCGGCACACTTCAGGAAGCCGTCGACGACTACCATCGCCGCGCGGAAGGCCGCGCGCTGGTCGACTACGCGTTCCATCTGATCGTCACCGATCCGACGCCGGATGTGCTCGAACGCGAACTGCCCGACCTGATTGCGCGTGGTTACACGTCGTTCAAGATTTACATGACGTATGACGCGCTCAAGCTGAACGACCGGCAGATTCTCGATCTGCTGGCCGTCGCGCGGCGCGAGCAGGCCATGACGATGATTCACGCCGAGAACGCCGACTGTATCGCGTGGCTGACCGAGCGGATGCTGGAGCGCGGCTTGAGCGCGCCGTCGTATCACGCGCTCTCGCGCGTGCCGGTGGTGGAGCGGGAGGCCACGCATCGCGCTATTTCCTTATCGGAGCTGCTCGATACGCCGGTGCTGATCGTGCACGTGTCAGGCCGCGAGGCGATCGAGCAGATCCAGCAGGCGCAGTGGCGCGGCGCGCCGATTTACGCCGAGACCTGTCCGCAATATCTTTTCCTGACCGAAGACGATCTCGCGCTCGAGGGTTTCGAAGGCGCGAAATGCATTTGCAGTCCGCCGCCGCGCGATGCCGCGAATCAGGACGCCGTCTGGCGCGCGCTGGATCATGGCGTGTTCAGCGTGTTTTCATCGGATCACGCGCCGTTTCGTTTCGACGGTCCCGATGGCAAGAAGGTGCATGGCGAGCACGCGTCGTTCAACAAGGTACCCAACGGCATTCCAGGTCTGGAGACGCGGCTCGCGCTGCTGTTTTCCGAGGGTGTGCTGGCTGGGCGAATCGATGTCAATCGCTTCGTCGAGATGACCTCGACGGGGCCGGCGAAGCTCTACGGCTTGTATCCGCAGAAGGGGACCATCGCGATCGGTTCGGATGCCGATCTGGTGATCTGGGATACGTTCGAACCTCGTCCGATTCGCAACGCGGACCTGCATCACAACGTCGATTACACGCCGTATGAGGGGCGCGCGGTGCGCGCCTGGCCGGGCATCACGATCTCGCGCGGCGAGGTGGTGTGGGAGCGGGCCGGCGGCGCCGTCGCGGATGCCGTGGGGCGCGGACGATTCCTGCCGTGTGAGAGACCGACGGCGCTGCACCGGTCGCGCCATCAGCGCAACACTGCAGGAAAAGTATTTCCGTGGCTGGAGGCGTTGGGACTGTAGGCCGTTCATTTCGCTCTTGCACAAGTTTCATCGCAATGCATTTTTGCGCTATGTCATCATAAGGAAACCTTGCTCGGCGCTATTCACTTATGGCAATTGACCGCAACTCCCACCCAGAGGCATCCGTCGTTGATGCGGTCATTCGCTCGCGCCGGGCGGTAAGGTGTTTCAGACCGGATCCTGTCTCGCGGCAAGTCATTGAAGAGATATTGGATGTCGCGAAGTTCGCACCCAGTAATTCGAATATTCAGCCCTGGCATGTTTACGTGCTGGCCGGCGAGGAAAAAGCCGCGCTTAGCGAGTTGCTGGGACGCGCCCACGTCGAGGACCGGCACCCTCCCTTGCGGCACCTGCCGGACCCGTTACCCGAAGCTATGCGGCTCAGGCAGGAGGCCTTCGGTGCGGTGTACTACGGAGCGCTCGGCGTGCCAAAGTGCGACGCGCGGCAGCGCGCGAAGGTCACGGGAAAGAATGTTGATTTCTTCGGCGCGCCAGTCGGGCTGATCTTCGCTATTGATCCCACTCTGACGAAGTTCAGTTGGCTCGACTACGGGCTGTTTCTCCAGACGGTCATGATCGCCGCGAGGGCCGTCGGTTTGGCTACGTGCCCGCAGGTATCTTTTGTGCGCTATCAGGACATCATCGCGGAGCACCTCCACTTTCCGCCGGGTTTTGAAGTGGTGTGTGGAATGAGCCTTGGATTTCCCGGTGAGGAGTCGGTACTGAATCGCCTCGATATGACTCGCGAGCCGGTTGGGAATTTCTCCAGCTTCCTGGGTTTCGATTCCTGAACATGCATTTGACGCATGAGCTTCTGTGGCGCTTTATTCCTCTCTTTCACGCCGGCCTTTTCGGAACGCTTGCCGTCGTCGGGCGCATCGTTTTCGCAATCGGCGCAGGTCGGAACTCGCTGTCTTTCTCAAACGGCAGTTCCGTTCGTGATTACGTAGCGCGACACTTCTATGTATGGCTTCCCGTCATGGATGGCGCCTTCGTCGTTTTCTACGCAGTCACCGGCGATCCCGGCCCAATGATTATCAAAGAGCTTGCCGCCTTCCAGGCAATTCGCTGGTGCGGCGTAGCGTGCCTGTTCATTGCGCTCATCTGGGTGGTCGCCGCGCAATCGGCCATGGGTGCTTCCTGGCGCATGGGGGTCGATGATCAGGTGCGCACGGAGCTAGTCACCTCCGGCCCGTTTGCGGTGTCGCGTAACCCGATCTATCTCGGCATCAGGCTATCCTTATTCGGTCAGGTTCTGTTGGTTCAGACGTGGCCGGTTTTACTGTGTTTTGTTGTGTGTGACATCCTCGCGCAACTTCAGGTTCGCTTCGAGGAGGCACACATGCGTGTTCTCGATCCCGCAGATTATGCAGCTTATTGCGCGAGAGTTCGCCGCTGGCTTTGATTGAGCGCGAGTAAAATAAAGCCACCGCCATGCTGATCTATTAATAATATGAACCTCGGACGGATTGACCTTAATCTCCTGCGAGTATTCGACGCGGTGTTCGAGGATCGCAATCTGGTCCTCGCGGGAAAGCGGCTGAATCTTAGTCAGTCCGCCATTAGTCATGCGCTGGGGCGGCTGCGGGATGCACTCGAAGACGATCTGTTCGTGCGTACGGCGAAAGGAATGGAGCCGACTGCCCGGGCAGTCGCGATTGCAGCGCCGGTGCGCAACGCACTCCAACAGATTCAGGTAGCACTAGGCGACGAGCCGTTCCGGCCCCAGGTTGCCGAACGTGAGTTTGTCGTCGCGGCGAACGACTACATCACGATGCTGCTTCTCGGCCGTCTCAGTCAGCGGCTCGCCGCCGAAGCGCCCATGGTGAACCTCGTCATACGGCCTTCCACCCGGTTGGACCTCGCCGGGCAGATCGATATTGGCCGGATCGATATCGCCGTTGGCATTTTCGCGGAGGTGCCGTCGCGCTTTCAGTCGGTGCTGATATGGCAGCAGAGAGACGTGCTGGTGATGCGTCTGGATCACCCCATCGGCGAGCGGGACGTCACTCGCGACGATCTGCTGAATTATCCACTTGCTGCGGTCTCGCTCGGCGGTTCGGAAGAGGGCGCCGTCGGCGGCTTTATCGTTGAACGCGGTTTGGCGCGGCAATCGGAAATGTTCGATCGGCAAGCCCTGGAGGATGCCTTTGCAGACGAACCGGCGCGACCCCGCGTGCGGGTCGCTGTGGCCCATTCGTTGGCCATTCCCGCGTTGCTGCGTCACAGTGAAATGTTTGCTGTCGTGCCTTCTCCATTGGGGCGCGAGTTCGAGCGCTACGGCGAGTTGAAAGCGCGCGCAACGCCGTATCCGTGTCCGGAGTCTTCAGTCCGCGCGGTGTGGCATGCGCGAAATGCACACGATCCGGCCTTGCAGTGGTTGCGCGCGCAGATACTCGACGTCGGCAGGCAGGTTCGAAGCTAGGCAATCCTGTTTTCTTCAAGGTTACCTTGAAGTCTTTTCACCGCGCGTGACGGTCGGGCTGTGCCATCATGGAGACACTATGCATATAGATATCCGTGAAGCCGTGGAGACCGGCCATCAAATGCATTCGGACGTTCACCTTATTGATTCGGTTATTCGGTCCCGGAAAGCCGTTCGCGTTTTTCGTCCAGATGCAGTCTCCCAAGAAGACATCGCTGATATTCTCGATGTCGCTCGCACAGCCCCAAGCAACTCGAACATGCAACCCTGGCGGGTGCATGTCTTGAGCGGAACAACCAAGGAGTCGCTGAGTGAAGTGCTTATGCGGGCTCATGTGGCGGATTTGCATCCACCGCTCCAGCATGTTCCCGATCCCATGCCGGAAGCGTATCGCCCCATGCAGGAGGCGTTCGGCTCCCGATACTATGGTGCGCTCGGGATCGATAAGGCGGACCTCGCTGGCCGGGCTCTTGCCACGGGCCGGAACTTCGGCTTTTTTGGGGCGCCGGTTGGCCTGATCTTCAGTGTGGACGCGAGACTGACGAAATACAGCTGGCTCGACTACGGCCTCTTTCTGCAGACCGTCATGCTTGCCGCGCGCGCGCGAGGTCTGGATACCTGCCCGCAGGTGTCGTTCGCACGTTATCAGGGAATCATCGCGGAGCATCTCTCACTCGACCCTGGCTTTGATGTGGTGTGCGGCATGTCGCTGGGTTATGCGGATCAAGGTTCGGTCGTCAATAAACTCGCCATTCCGCGCGAGAAGGTCGAAAGCTTTACGACGTTTGTCGGCTTCGATGTCATCTGAATACGCGACGCGGATCCGCTCGCGCGTGTTCAGTCAATTTGCCTCAACCCTTTCTTTGACCTGGTTACGTTCAGACTATGACTGTAAAAATCCTCGCCTTCTGCGGGAGTTCCCGCCGTGAGTCCCTCAATCAAAAACTGCTGGAAATAGCCGCATCCGGCGCGACGGCGGATGGAGCGGAGGTAAGGTTTATCACTCTCGCTGAGTATCCGCTGCCCATTTACGATGCTGATGTCGAACGCGAGAACGGCGTCCCTGAGCGGGTTCGAGCACTCCAGGAATTGTTCGCCGCACATGACGCGCTGCTAGTCGCTTCGCCGGAGCATAACGGCGGCTACACGGCGGTGCTCAAGAACATGCTTGACTGGGTAAGCCGGCCGACCGCGGCGGGCAACCCGGGCCTAACGCTCTTCGCGGGTAAGGTGGCGGCGGTTATCTCGGCGTCGCCGGGGCCAATGGGCGGAATTCGCGCAATGCTCGGGACGCGCGGCGTGCTTGAGAAGTTGGGTACGATCCTGATTCCGCAAGTGTTCTCGCTGGGTTCCGCCCACCAGGCATTTGCAGGGAGTGGCAGGCTTGCCGACGAGAAAGCGGACGCGGAAGTTCGGCGCGTGGGTCTTGCTCTCGTCGGCGTGACGAAACAACTGATCACTCGCTGATTGCAGTGCCCGGGCGCAATCCTATGCGCCCGGTGCATGCTGTCGATCAGTTTGCGTCGGGCGCTTTGATGTTGTACGCGATGCGCCCTGCGGGCAGAAAGAACAACGCGATAATGGCGCCGCCCTTGGTTTCCGGATAGTGATGACTGCCCGGCGCCGGCGCAGTCCAGCCGCCATAACACCACCCGTTCGGGCCGGCGAGGGCAGCACCTTCGTTTAGCGCCACCACCATGTTGAATTCGCCATAGGGATGGGCGTGGTAATCACCCCGGAAGCTTCCCTCAGGATTGTTCTGATCGTTTCCGGTGCTATCCATATAGACAGCGGTGATGCTGAATCCAAAGGTGTCTTCAGAGGGGTCCACAAGACGTGCGCGCCGGTATTTGCGTCCGGCTATCTCGACGTTGGCGGCCCAGCCTTCCTCCACCACGCCAATCGTGATCAGTCGTTTCAGATCTTGATAGAACTCGCTCGACGGGCCGTATTTGTCGTTGAGCCATTGTTCGACCTCGTTACCGGTAGTCAGGTCTTTGACCTCTTCAAGAAAGGGCAGACATTTCGCTATCAGTTCGTCTTTACGGCTTGGGGTATTGGTTTGTGACACATCGTCCTCACTAGTTTTTTAAAGGTCACCTGTGCGGTCCAGATTGATGGCGCCGCGTCTGAGAGGTCGGCACTGTTTGCCGGCACACGACAATAGGGTGCTCACTTCCAAGGTCACGATGCCACATCGTTGCTCAAGGATGAAGGGACGAGTTTGCAATACCCCATTGAATGGCATTCAAGTGACGCGCACAGGCTGGACGCCGGTCGAGACGCGGTGGAGGCCATGCACGGGTTACTTTGTTCAATAGGGATATGAACACAATTCACTTCGATGTTCGAGATGGCGGGTGGTTCTCTCTCAAGGATGTCATTTAAAAGAATTGCCTATAAATTTCGTAAAATAGAGCAGCATCGTGGGTATTTTCTTGATTCGGTAGAATTTGATTTTTAAGGATTTGCTGACCAGACAGATTGAACTTCCGTCGCCCGGTGTTTCACCGTGTTGTTGCTTTTTATTTGCAACCCTAAGCTCAACCAATGATCCGTACCACATAAAGTACTTGGTACGCCGAAGCGAATGAACATTCATTGGGAAGCATATGAAGCGTGGACTGGTTGCGGCGTTTGGTTTTGGAATGGTGAGTGCATCGGCTTTCGCACAAAGCAGCGTCACACTGTATGGTTTGATGGATACCGGTATCGAGTACGTGTCTCACGCAAATTCCGCAGGTGACCACGTCATCCGGATGCCGTCCATCAGCGGAGAGCTCCCTTCCCGGTGGGGGATTCGCGGCACGGAGGATCTTGGGGGCGGGTTGAAGGCCATCTTTACTCTGGAGAGTGGCTTCAATACGCGAGGCGGAGACTTGGGGCAAGGAGGGCGGCTTTTTGGGCGTCAGGCGTGGGTTGGCCTGGAGGGCCCGTGGGGCGCGCTGACTTTCGGGCGCCAGTACAACATGGTGTTCTGGGCGCTAGCTGACGCAGACATGCTTGGCCCCGACATTCATGGCATCGGCGCGCTGGATAACTATCTGCCCAATGCGCGAGCCGATAACAGTATCGTCTACAAGGGAACCTATAAGGGAGTCACGCTCGGTGCCTCGTATTCGTTCGGGCGCGACTCGGCCGGTACCGGTAATTCGCCCGGGCAGGGTACATGCGCGGGTCAGGTTCCCGGCCAGTTCACCCAATGCCGGGAGTGGAGCGCAATGCTCAAGTACGACGGGCCCAGCTTTGGGGTGGCGACTGCATACGGCGAACAGCGAGGCGGTACCAACGCCGCGGCGAGCTTCTTTGACGGCGTCGGCACGTTTCCCATTGCTTCAGGCGCGGACAAGGACTCGCGTATCGAGGCCAACGGTTACGTGCATCTTGGCGGACTGAAACTCGGCGCGGGATGGCTGGGCAGACACGTCGAGACAAACTCCACGGCGGCAACCGACGTACGGTCGAATCTGTACTACCTAGGCGCTCAGTATTTCGTTGCACCGACATTTGTTATCGAGGGCGAAGGGTATCGGATGGTGGTGCGCGAACAGGATGCGCGGGCGACGATGACAACGGTTCGTGCGACTTATTTTCTGTCGAAAGCAACCGCTGTCTATGTGGACGGTACGTATTTGTGGAACAGCGCCAACGCGCATTTTTCCGCAAGCGCCGGTGGCGGAGGCACCACGCCGGCGGCAGGCATTGGCCAGCTTGCTGTGATGGCGGGCATCCGGCATTCGTTCTAGCGGGACATAGGGCAGATGCGCGAGTTGGCTGAATAAAGCGTCAACCCCCGCGCTCCGTCGATTTACACGGCAACGATTAACCACGGTACGTGGGCGGTGTTCCAGCGAACGCCCCACGTGCTTCATCACGGAGTTGGCATGAGCACAGCGGATATCGGCGAACAGAAAGTACTCAACGTCGAGCAGTTTATCGACGAATGTAAGTTCTCGCCTTATCAATGGCTGATCCTGTTTTTCTGCTTTTTGATCGTCGCGCTAGACGGATTCGATACCAGTGCAATCGGGTTCGTTGCGCCGGCGATCGCCAAACAATGGGGTGTCACTAAGATCGCGCTTGGCCCCGTATTGAGCGCAGCGCTCATCGGTCTCGCGGTTGGCGCGCTTCTCGCCGGCCCCCTTGCCGATCGGGTCGGGCGCCGTAAGGTTCTGGTGGGATCGGTCTGCTTCTTCGGCGTATGGACGATCGCGTGCGTATTCGCCGGAGGGGTGTGGCAACTGTCGGTCTTTCGTTTCTTTACCGGCATTGGGCTGGGTGCAGCGCTCCCCAACTCGACGACGCTGTTGTCGGAGTATGTGCCTGCGAGATGTCGATCCTTGCTGCTGAACATCATGTTCTGCGGGTTCACTTTAGGCGCATCGGCCGGTGGTGTGGTGTCTGCCGCATTGATACCCGACTTTGGATGGCGCTCGATCTTCCTCGTGGGCGGGATTGCGCCAGTGCTGCTTGCATGCGCCCTTGTTGCGCTGCCGGAGTCGGTGCGATTCATGGTGATCAAGGGTTGGCCGGATGAACAGATTCGCCGGGTGCTTCGAAGAATTGCACGTGGAGAGCCGGTGATTGCTTCAAGGTTCTCCGTGTCTGACCGGGTGGGCGAGAAGGATAGTGCACCGCTTGCTCTAATCCTTTCCACGCGTTACAGGTTCGGCACGTTGATGTTGTGGCTAGCGTACTTTATGGGCTTGCTGGTCTACTACATGCTGACGAGCTGGATGCCGACAATGATCCATGACGCGGGGTTCACACTGCGCCAGGCGTCGTTGGTGTCGGCTCTGTTTCCGGCGGGGGGCGTGATCGGCGCATTGGGTTGTGGCTGGTTGATGGACCGCTTTAATCCATGGCGGGTGGTCGCCCTGGCATTTCTGATGCTGGGCGTTGCCGTCTGCGCGATGGGACAAGGTGCCGCCAATGTTCAATCGCTCGGGATCGCGACTTTTGTCGCAGGTGTCTGCATGACGGGTGCGCAGATGTCCATGCTGGCCCTCGCAGCGCTGTTCTATCCGACTCATGGTCGAGCATCCGGGGTTGCGTGGATGCTGGGCGTCGGGCGTTTGGGGGGGATTCTCGGGGCGCTCGGTGGTGGAGCGCTTTCGGCCGCGGGCTTTGGCATGCTTGCCATTTTGACGTCGATGGCCGCGCCCGCGGTTATCGCGGCCATGGCGTTGCTGGTCGCGGTATCGGTCGATAACAGGCAGCGCAACGTGTTGGCATCGATTGCGGATTCACGCCTGTGAAGTTTCGCGATTAACCAATTCATTTTTGAATGCACGCGAAGACGGCAGTCACACGCCCGGTCCTCATCCCGATCTACCGGAATTTCTGGCAAAGGAGCGCGACGTTCTGGGTTGGGGCGCCGAAGGCGTCGGAACCGATGCGGGTCAGGCTTATGCTTTCTCGAAGCCGTTCCCCTGTCACTCGACCATGCATGGCAACAATAAGTTCGGGCTTGCAAGCCTTGTCAACCTGGACAAGCTTCCGGCGAAAGGCGCGATGCTGATTACGCCGCCGCTCAAGATCGTAGGCGGCTCGAGAAGTCCTTGCCGGGTGCTTGCGCTGGTCGAGCGGTGAATTAGCGTTTCGAACGAGACGCACAGAGGCGCGTAAGCCGTCCGCTCGACGCGACCTGGTAGCACGCGAAGCCCCGACGCGATGCTCAGCGCGCTAGCGGATTTCTCTGGCCACGCTCTGCAGTTTCTCGAAAGCACGATACCGCGCCTCGTGCAGCGCCGCCATGTTGCCGGTGGCCGGCTCGTAGGTTTTGCTGATCCGCGACATGCTGGCCATCGCCGAACGAACGTCGTCGAACCTTCGGCCCGCGACGCCGCCCAGCATCGCGGCACCCAGCAATACCGGCTCTTCCGCCTGCGTGGCGAGGACGGGCTTGCCCGTCGCATCGGCGAGCAGTTGCCGGACGAGATCGAGTTGCCCCGCGCCGCCGCTGATCATCACCCGCTCGATCGGCGCACCGGCCGTCGCCTGCGCTTCGATGATCTGGCGCAGGCCGTAACCGATGCTGCAAATGCCGGCAATGTAGAGGGCGACCAGGCTATTCAGGTCGTCCTCCATGCCGAGGCCCGCAATCACGGCTCTCGCGTGAGGGTCGGCGAACGGGGCGCGGTTTCCCAGGAACTCGGGGACGATATGCAGGCCGTTGGCGAGTGTTGCCGCCGCCGATAGGCTGGCTGCTGGTTGTGCTGCCTGTGCAGGCTGAGTCGCCTGAGCCGCTTGACCCACTTGCGCCCCCTGCACCGCTTGCGCAGCGAGTCCCGCGAGCATCACCGGCAGCGACTGGCCTTCGCTCGCG
>NZ_JAXDPY010000091.1:0-7314 GCF_034668105.1 Paraburkholderia sp.
GGGCTGTTCATAGCTCTCCCGTAACGGTTTGTGGTGTCGGCGCCTCTGACCCGCCGTTGCTCGGGCCGTCAGGCTCTCCAATAGGCAGACTGCAATGGAACGTGGCGCCTGTGATGTGGCCGTCAGATTCGACGTTGTTCACCACCCACAGACGGCCGCGGTGCGATTCGATAATCGAACGGCAAATGTTCAGCCCCATGCCCATACCATCGGACTTGGTGCTGTAAAACGGTTCAAAGAGACGCTCGGCGGTCGCTTCGTCGACGCCCGGCCCCTGGTCGACGACGCTGATGCAGACAAACCCGCCTTCCAGCCGCACGACCACGCGGATCACGGGGTCGACCGCGTTCGGGCGTGCATCGTGCATGGCTTCCGCGCCGTTCTTCAGCAGGTTCACCAAGACCTGCTCGATCAGCACCGGATCGACGTAGATCACCGGCAAACGCGAGCGCACATCGGTCACGATACGAATCTTGCGCTTGCGCGCCTCGAGTTCGGCGAGACCCACGGCGTCGGCGACGATATCGGCGACGCGCGTGGCCTGGCGTTTCGGCTCGCTGCGTTTCACGAACTCGCGAATGCGCTTGATGATCATGCCTGCACGCACCGCCTGCTGGGCAGTTTTTTCAAGCACCGGCAGCAGATTATCAGGCGTCGTCCGACCGGATTTAACCAGCGCCACGGTTCCCGAGCAATAGTTATTGATCGCGGCGAGCGGCTGGTTCAGTTCGTGCGCGAGCGACGAGGCCATTTCGCCCATCGTCATCAAGCGGCTGGTGAACTGCAGCTTCTCGTCCTGCTGGCGCGAGAGTTCCTGAGCCTGCTTGCGCGTGGTGATGTCGGTTGCGATCTGCATCTGCGCGAGGTGGCCGTCCACCCACTGGATGTACTGACGGCGCACTTCGAACCACTTCTGGATGCTTTGCACGTAGATTTCCTGCGCATCGGCGGTGCTTTCGGTCAACGCGGCGGCGGGCAGACCCGCGTATGTGTCCACCATATCGATCGAATCGGACGACGCCTGTGCGCTATCGAACCCCCCGCCCGCCAATTCCAGATGACCGTCCGGGCGAATCCCGAACAGGTGGCGGTAATAGCGGTTGGCGAACAGCAGTTCGGCTTCGTCGGCGGCCAGCACGGAGACGGCGGCGTCGAGACTTTCGAGCACGGTGGTGAAGCGTTCGTGCGCGGCGGCGAGTTCTTCGCGCGCCCGTTTCGGCTCGGTGATGTCGGTCATCGACGACATCCAGCCGGTCTGGCGCCCCGAACTGTCGATCAGCGGCGACACATAGAGACGTGCATGGAACAACGAACCGTCCTTGCGGCGCACCCGCAATTCGAAGCCCGAAGAGGGCGCCTTGCCGCGCAGCGTCATGTCCAGCTGGCGCTGCATCTCGGGGTAGGCGTCGCGCGGCCAGTACGCAAACGGCGCGTTCTTGCCGACCAGATCGCTTTCGTCCCAGCCGGTCATGCGGCAGAACGCCGGATTCACGTGCGTGATGCGCCCGTGCATGTCGAGCACGCGCATGCCGATCAGCACGGAGTTCTCCATGGCGCGGCGGAAGAAGGCTTCAGCATAAAGCGCCTGCTGGGCTTCAAAGCGCTGCCGCGTATGTTTCCACAAGCTCCACAGACTCCACAGCACGAAGCACGACAGACCGGCCACCAGCCAGACCAGCGTGTTGTTGGTGAAGTTGGTCATCTGCGGGAACGCGTAGACGCGCACCGAGACGCCCTGGCCCGGCGGGTCGAGCGGCAGATCGTAGAACATGTCGCGCGGCAGGCGCGGGCGGGTCGACGTGGTGGTCAACTCGCGGTTGTTCACGTCGATGATCGAGATTTTGTATTTGGCCGACAGCTCGGGCGGAATGTCGTGCCTCAGGATGCCTTCCACCGAGAACACGGCGGCAATCGTGCCGAGGAACTCGCGGTCGCGAAAGACCGGCGTCTGCAGCGTGATGTAGCCATTGCCGAGGTCGTCGTAGATCAGCGGCGAGTACACCTGGCGGCGCGTATTGCGCGCCTCGGCAAAGGCAGCCTTGACGGCTTCGTCCATCTGCGCGTCGTTCGGTTTGGCGAGGCGCTGGCCGAACACGGGCAGTGCGGTATTGGGCCAGCGCGGCTGCTGCTGGCTCGTGTACCAGTTCATGTAGAGGATCTCGGGATGCCCCTGCATGATGTCCGTGGTGGACACCTGGAAAGAATGCGGATCGGCATGACCGGCGACCAGGTCGCGGGCGAGCGCCTGAATCTGTTCCTGCGCGCCCGTCATGGACAGGCGGATCTGCTGCTGCGCCCACGCCACATTACGGTAGAGCGTGTCTTCCTGCTGCTGCTGTTCGCGCCGGTTCAGGCTCCACAGAATCAGGCTCATGACGACCAGGAAAACGAGGATCGACAGGAGCGGCGTGAGCAAATAGGAGTTCGACCACCACGGTCCGTGGTGCCAGCGGGAGGACGGCGTCGAATCGCCCGGCGAACCGGCGGTACGCGCCGAGCGAGCGAAAAGCCGTTCGGTCAACATGCGTGGCATTGTAGCGCAGCGAGTCGCTAGCAAATGGCGCAAAAAAGCGCTGAAACAACCGTTATTCGGCGCAAACTAGCCGTCGTATCCGTCGATCGGCAGTCAAATCAGGTTGCGCCGCAACAATTTTCCGCATTATGAGATTCGATCTCGTAATTCGAAAATTTTGTTGCGCGGACGTCGGGACCCCTTTTACAATCGGCCGAAGCTGCCGCGGCCGTGCTTCGTCCGCGTCGTCTGTTCAAAGAGCGTTCCTCTATATCCAGGAGACGAGCATGTCCGCTGTACCCGACGAAGTCATGAAATATGTCGCCGCCGAAAAAGACGACGATCCCCAGGAAACCGGCGAATGGCTGGAAGCGCTGGATGGCGTGATTTCTGCAGTGGGCCCCGATCGCGCCCACTATCTGATCGAGAAGCAGATTGAATTTGCCCGTGTCCACGGCGAACATTTGCCGTTCTCCGCCAATACGCCGTACATCAACACGATCCCGGTTTCGCGTCAGGCGAAGATCCCCGGCGACCAGGATCTCGAACACCGCATTCGCTCGTACACGCGCTGGAACGCTATCGCCATGGTGTTGCGCGCCGGCAAGGACACCAACGTGGGCGGCCATATCGCCTCGTTTGCTTCCGCCGCCACGCTGTACGACGTCGGCTATAACCACTTCTGGCATGCGCCGTCCGCTGAACATGGCGGCGACCTCGTGTTCGTGCAGGGTCATTCGTCGCCGGGTGTCTACTCGCGCGCGTTCCTGCTCGGCCGTCTGACCGAGAACCAGCTCGACAACTTCCGTCAGGAAGTGGGCGGCGAGGGCATCTCGTCATACCCGCACCCGTGGCTGATGCCGGACTTCTGGCAATTCCCGACCGTCTCGATGGGCCTCGGCCCGATCATGGCGATCTATCAGGCGCGCTTCATGAAGTACATGCAGGCGCGCGGCATTGTGAAGACCGAAGGCCGCAAGGTCTGGGCCTTCCTCGGCGACGGCGAAACGGACGAGCCGGAATCGCTCGGCGCGATCGGCATGGCCGGCCGCGAACGTCTCGACAACCTTGTGTTCGTGATCAACTGTAATCTGCAGCGCCTCGATGGTCCGGTGCGCGGTAACGGCAAGATCATCCAGGAACTGGAAAGCGAATTCCGCGGCGCCGGCTGGAACGTGATCAAGGTGATCTGGGGCAGCCGCTGGGATGCGCTGTTCCAACGCGACAAATCCGGCGCGCTGATGCGGCGCATGATGGATGTGGTCGACGGCGAATATCAGACGTACAAGTCGGAGTCGGGCGCGTTTGTGCGCGAACACTTCTTCAACACGCCGGAACTGAAGGCGCTGGTCGCCGAATGGTCCGACGAGGACATCTGGAATCTGAACCGCGGCGGTCACGATCCGCACAAGATCTACGCAGCGTTCCAGGAAGCATCGAATTCGCAAGGCCAGCCGACCGTCATTCTCGCGAAGACGATCAAGGGCTACGGCATGGGCGAAGCCGGTCAGGCGATGAACATCACCCACCAGCAGAAGAAGCTGCACGTGGATCAGCTGAAGAAATTCCGCGACCAGTTCCGTCTGCCGATCTCCGACGAAGATATCGTCAACGTGCCGTACCTCAAGTTCGAAGAAGGTTCGAAGGAACTCGAGTACATGCGCGCCCGGCGTCAGGCCCTCGGCGGCTATCTGCCGGCGCGTCGTCAGAAGGCTGAGTCGCTGCCGGTGCCGGAACTCTCGGCATTCGAGCCGCTGCTCAAGGGCACGGGCGAAGGCCGCGAGATTTCCACGACGATGGCGTTCGTGCGGATCCTGAACATCCTGCTCAAGGACAAGGCACTCGGCAAGCGCATCGTGCCGATCGTGCCGGACGAGTCGCGTACCTTCGGTATGGAAGGCCTGTTCCGTCAGATCGGTATATGGAATCAGGACGGCCAGAAGTACGTGCCGGAAGACTCAGACCAGCTGATGTTCTATCGTGAGTCGGAAACCGGTCAGATCCTGCAGGAAGGCATCAACGAAGCCGGTGGTATGGCTGACTGGATCGCAGCCGCGACGTCGTATTCGACGCACGGCGAGATCATGATCCCGTTCTACATCTTCTATTCGATGTTCGGCTTCCAGCGTATCGGCGATCTGGCGTGGGCCGCGGGCGACATGCGTTCGCGCGGCTTCCTGCTGGGCGGCACCGCTGGCCGCACGACGCTGAACGGCGAAGGTCTGCAGCACGAAGACGGCCACTCGCTGTTGTGGGCGGCTTCGGTGCCGAACTGCATCAGCTACGACCCGACCTTCGGTTACGAACTCGCGGTCATCATGCAGGACGGTCTGCGCCGCATGGTCGCGGATCAGGAAGACGTGTATTACTACGTCACGGTGATGAACGAGAACTACGAGCACCCGGCGATTCCGCAGGGCGCGGGCCTGGAGAACGTAGCGGCCGACATCATCAAGGGCATGTACTCGTTCCGCAAAGCTGAAGCCGACAAGAAGGCGCCGCGTGTTCAGCTGATGGGCGCGGGCACGATCTTCAATGAAGTGATCGCCGCTGCCGACCTGCTGAAGAAAGACTGGGGCGTCGCCGCCGACCTGTGGAGCGTGCCGAGCTTTACCGAACTCGCTCGTGAAGGTCACGAAGTGCAGCGCTATAACCTGCTGCACCCCACCGAAGAGAAGAAAGTCTCGCACGTCGAGAAGCTGTTGAAGGACGCACAAGGTCCGGTGATCGCTTCGACCGACTACGTGCGCGCGCTGACCGAACAGATCCGCGCGTTCGTGCCGCAGAAGTTCGTCGTGCTGGGCACGGATGGCTACGGCCGTTCGGACACGCGCGAAAAGCTGCGTCACTTCTTCGAAGTCGACCGCTACTGGGTCACGGTTGCCGCGTTGAACGCATTGGCAGATGAAGGAACGATCGAACGCAAGGTCGTCGCCGAGGCGCTCAAGAAGTACAACCTTGATCCCGCCAAACCCAACCCGATGACCGTCTAAGGCATCATTCCCCGTGTGCCATGGCGTGCGCGCCCGCCCTTGACGATCAGGGGCGGGCGGCGTGCGCGGCCCAGGAGACACTAACAATGAGTCAAGCGATCGAAGTCAAGGTGCCGGACATCGGCGATTACAAGGACATTCCTGTGATCGAGGTGCTGGTGAAGGCGGGTGATACCGTCGAGAAAGAGCAATCGCTCGTTACGCTGGAATCCGACAAGGCGACCATGGATGTGCCAAGCTCGGCCGCCGGCGTCGTCAAGGAAGTGAAAGTCAAGGTGGGCGACAACGTGTCGGAAGGTTCGCTGATCGTCGTGCTGGAAGGCGCTGAGGGCGGGGCTGCCGCGCCTGCTCCGGCGCCTGCTGCTGCTCCGGCGCCGGCGCCGTCCGCGGCACCCGCTGCCGCGCCGGCGCCCGCCGCTGCCGGCGGCGGTCTGCAAGAAGTCAAAGTGCCGGATATCGGCGACTACAAAGACATTCCCGTGATCGAAGTCGCGGTGAAGGTCGGCGATCGCGTCGAGAAAGAGCAGTCGCTGGTGACGCTCGAATCCGACAAGGCGACCATGGACGTGCCGAGCTCGGCCGCCGGCGTCGTCAAGGAAGTGAAGGTCAAGGTCGGCGATAACGTCTCGGAAGGCTCGGTGATCGTCGTGCTGGAAGCGGACGGCGGTGGCGCTGCTGCACCGGCGCCCGCTCCCGCAGCGAAGCAGGAACCGGCGGAAAAGCCGTCGGATGCGCCGGCTGCGCCGTCGCCGGCGCCGGCTCAACCGTCCGCATTGGCGCAAGCGCCGGTGATTCCGGCTGGCGAGGGCGGTGCGCGTCATGCGAGCCACGCTTCGCCGTCCGTGCGCAAGTTCGCGCGCGAACTCGGCGTGGACGTGACGCAGGTGCAGGGCACGGGTCCGAAAAACCGCATTACCCAAGCCGACGTCACGGCCTTCATCAAGGGTGTGATGACGGGGCAGCGTGCTGCGCCGGCAGGTGCTGCCGCGCCTGCTGCGGGTGGTGGCGAGCTGAACCTGCTGCCGTGGCCGAAGGTCGACTTCAGCAAGTTTGGTCCGGTCGATCCGAAGCCGCTGTCGCGCATCAAGAAGATTTCGGGCGCGAACCTGCATCGCAACTGGGTCATGATCCCGCACGTCACGAACAACGACGAAGCGGACATCACCGATCTCGAAGCGCTGCGCGTGCAGTTGAACAAGGAAAACGAAAAGGCCGGCGTGAAGATCACGATGCTGGCGTTCGTGATCAAGGCGGTGGTTGCCGCCCTGAAGCAGTTCCCAACGTTCAACGCCAGCCTCGATGGCGACAACCTGGTGTTCAAGCAGTATTTCCATATCGGGTTTGCTGCCGATACGCCGAATGGGTTGGTCGTGCCGGTGATTCGCGATGCGGACAAGAAGGGGTTGATCGATATCGCCAGGGAAATGACCGAGCTTTCGAAGGCTGCGCGTGATGGCAAGCTGAAGCCGGATCAGATGCAAGGCGGTTGCTTCTCGATTTCTTCGCTGGGCGGCATTGGCGGCACGAACTTCACGCCGATTATCAATGCGCCTGAAGTCGCCATTCTTGGGTTGTCGCGCGGTGCGATGAAGCCGGTTTGGGATGGCAAGCAGTTTGTGCCGCGGTTGATTCTGCCGCTGTCGTTGTCGTATGACCATCGGGTGATCGATGGCGCTGCGGCCGCGCGGTTCAATGCTTATCTGGGTGCGATTCTTGCCGATTTTCGGCGTGTGATTCTTTGATGCTGGTGTTGCGCTGGGGCGCGGGTTTCTTTTCTGTTATCCGCGTCCCTCTGTAGAACCTGCTTTC
>NZ_JAXDPY010000092.1:0-2560 GCF_034668105.1 Paraburkholderia sp.
CGCGCCGCCGTCATGAGAAGCGTGCAAACAAGGGGGAAACAGCGTGTCGTGGCATCAAGAACATAATCAGAATCAGACCGCACAGTGCCGAGCGTGTGCGTTCAGCGCGCCCCGGAAGACGTCTCCATTGCAGACGACGAGACATTTCTTCCTGATGTGTTGCACAACGGCATTTTTGACCGCCTGCGCCACCAAACCGCCCGCCACCGCGTTCGACCGTCCGGTCACTCACGCGCTCCCCGCCACCGCAACAACCCCGCTTTACACCGCCCTCGCGCCGCTCGAAGCCACGCATCCGAACGAGTCCGGTTTCCGTGTTCTATCGAGCGGCACCGACGCGTTGCAGATGCGCATTGCCCTCGCGCGCGCCGCGACGAAAACCCTCGACATGCAGTACTACATCGCCAACGAGGACACCACCGGCAAGCTGCTGCTAGGCGCCGCGCTCTACGCGGCCGATCACGGTGTACGGGTGCGTATGCTGGTCGACGATCTGAACTTCAAGGACATCGACCAGATCATGGCGGGTCTGAACTCGCATGACAACATCGAGATTCGCGTCTTCAATCCGTTCGGCAGCGCGCAGGAAGGCATGTTCGAACGCACGACCAACGTGTTCACGCAGATCGGCCATTTCACGCGCCGCATGCACAACAAGTCGATGATCACCGACAACCAGCTGGCGATCGTCGGCGGCCGCAATCTCGGCGACGAATATTTCAGCGCCAGTGAAAGGCTGCAGTTCCGCGACCTCGACGTGCTGGCCGCCGGGCCGGTCGTCGCCGATGTCTCCGCGAGTTTTGACGACTACTGGAATAGCAGCATCGCGTACCCGCTGCGCGCGCTGAACAAACAGAAGTTCGATGCGAAAGTGCTTGACCAGACGCGCGACGACTTACGCCAGCATTGGCGCGCGAACGCCGATCCGTACAACGCAAAACCGTTGAACGCGACACCGCTCGCCTCGCAGATCGCCAAGGATCAACTCGGCTTGACGTGGGCGCCGGCCGAATTCAAGGCGGACCTGCCGGAGAAAATCGTGCATCCGTCGCCGGACTATGTCAGCCCGCCGATGCAGCGATTGGCCGAGCTGATGCACGACGCGCAGAAGGATTTTCTGATCATTTCGCCTTACTTCGTGCCGCACGAGTCCGGCGTCAAAGCGGCCGGCGAACTGACGCATCGGGGCGTGCGCATCGCCGTGCTGACCAACTCGCTTGCCGCAACCGACGCGGTGGCCGTGCAAGCCGGCTATAGCCCCTTTCGCGTGCCGCTTCTGCAACAGGGCGTGGAGTTGTATGAATTCAAACCGCAGCAGAACACGCCGCGCGCCGGTCTCACCGGATCCCGCTCGCGCGCCAGCCTGCACGCAAAAACCTATGTCATCGACCACAAGATTCTGGTGATCGGCTCGATGAATCTCGATCCGCGCTCGGCCAATCTGAATACCGAGCAGACGCTGGTCATCCATAGCGCGCCGCTCGCCGAACAGGTCGCGCAGATCTTCGAACGCGCGATCGCGCCCGAAGCGAGCTACCGCGTCACGCTCGCGGATCCGGCGCAACTCGCCTATCTACGCTCGATCGGCGCGCCGCTCTCGCCGCTCGTGTGGACCGATGTCGAAGACGGCACACGCCGCACCTATATTTTCGATCCGCAAGCGGGTTTTTACCGGAACGCGCTAACGGGTCTATTCTCCCTACTACCTGTCAACGCAGAACTTTGAAAAGCGGAGCTGAATCATGACTGAAGACGTCCGAATGGAGCGCGACACGTTCGGTGAAATCGCCGTACCGAACGCTCGCCTGTGGGGCGCGCAGACCCAGCGCTCGCTGCAGAATTTCCGTATTTCGTCCGAGAAGCAATCGCCCGAACTGATTACCGCGCTGGCCGTCATCAAGCGCGCGGCCGCCGAGGTCAACCAGGGCCTCGGCGTGCTCGACGAGAGCAAGGCAAAGGCGATCATGCAGGCGGCCGACGAGATCATCGACGGCCAGCACCCCGAGGAATTTCCGCTCGCGGTCTGGCAAACCGGCTCCGGCACGCAGACCAACATGAACCTCAACGAGGTGATCGCGAATCGCGCGAGCGAGCTGCTCGGCGGCGAACGCGGCGAAGCGCGCAAGGTGCATCCGAACGACGACGTGAACCGCGGTCAGTCTTCGAACGACGTGTTTCCGACGGCGATGCACGTGGCTGCGGCTCATGCGATCGTCAAGCATCTGCTGCCCGCGCTGAAGACGCTGCGCGATACGCTCGACGGCAAGGCGAAAGCTTTCGCCGGCATCGTCAAGATCGGCCGCACGCACCTGCAGGATGCCACGCCGCTCACGCTCGGCCAGGAGTTTTCAGGCTACGTCGCGCAGCTCGATCACGGCATTCGTCATGTGGAATCGGCGCTGCCGCATCTGTATGAACTCGCGCAGGGCGGCACGGCAGTCGGCACCGGTTTGAATGCGCATCCGCAGTTCGCCGACAAGGTTGCCGCGGCGATCGGTAAGCTGACCGGCTTGCCGTTCGTCTCGGCGCCGAACAAATTCGAAGTGATGGCCGCAGCCGA
>NZ_JAXDPY010000093.1:0-3195 GCF_034668105.1 Paraburkholderia sp.
GCGGTGCAAACCCGCGTCGCCGATGCGGGCCATTGATTGCCATCGGCGCGCCATTCCCGCGCGTCGATCCGAACTTGCCGTAGCCCGAATATGAACGCTCCCACTCCCACTGGTTTTCGCTGCGGCATGGTCGCGATCGTCGGCCGCCCGAATGTCGGCAAGTCCACGCTGATGAATGCGCTGGTCGGCCAGAAAGTCAGTATCACGTCGCGCAAGGCGCAGACCACGCGGCACCGCATCACCGGCATTCATACGCTTGAAGACGCGCAGTACATTTTCGTCGATACGCCGGGTTTCCAGACCAAGCACAGCGGCGCGCTGAACCGCTCGCTCAACCGCGCGGTCACGTCCACGCTGACTTCGGTGGACGCGATTCTGTTCGTGATCGAAGCCGGCCGCTTCGGCCCGGACGATCAGAAGGTGCTCGATCTGATCCCGCCATCGGTGCCCACGCTGCTGATCGCCAACAAGCTCGACCGGGTGTCGGATAAGGACTCGCTGTTCCCGTTCATGCAGCAGGTCAGCGCGCTGCACAAATTCGCCGAGATCGTGCCGTTGTCGGCGAAGCACCCGGACGACATCAAGCGTCTGATGGCGACTGTCAAGCCGTTCCTGCCGGAAGGCGCGCCGATCTACGGCGAAGACGACCTGACCGATCGCAGCGAGCGCTTCCTCGCCGCCGAGATCCTGCGCGAGAAGGTGTTCCGCTGGACCGGCGACGAACTGCCGTACACGAGCACGGTCCTGATCGACAAGTTCGAAACCGAAGGCCGTCTGCGCCGCATTTTCGCGACCATCATGGTGGAGCGCGATACGCAAAAGGCGATGATCATCGGCCAGAAGGGCGCCAAGTTGAAGCAGATCAGCACTGAGGCGCGCCTCGACATGGAAAAGCTGTTCGATGGTCCGGTGTATCTGGAAACCTTCATCAAGGTGAAGAGCGGCTGGGCGGACAACGAAGCCGGACTCCGTGCGTATGGGTACGAATGACGCGTGGATGACGCTGAATTCCGACGCTGACCCGGACGACTCGGAGCCGGCAGCGCCGGCACGCGAGCCGTCCAGACCTGCGCGCAGTAACAAAAAATCCTCATCGCGTGCCAAAAGCGCTCAAGGCGCTCAAGGCGCCGAAGGCGAAGCGCGCAAAGCGCCGCCGCGCCGCGCGCCTCGCACCTCCGCTTCCGACTACCGGATCGCGGAGCAACCCGCTTTCGTCCTGCACAGCTATCCGTACCGCGAAACCAGTCTGATCATCGACGTGCTGTCGCGCGATCACGGCCGCCTCGCGCTCGTCGCGAAGGGCGCGAAACGTCCGCACTCCGCTTTGCGCGGCGTGCTGCAGACCTTCCAGCCGCTTGCCTTGTCATGGTCCGGCAAATCCGAAGTGCGCACGTTGACCGGTGCCGACTGGGTCGGCGGCATGTTGCCGCTAGCGGGCGATGCGCTGCTCTGCGGCTTCTATGTCAACGAACTGCTGGTCAAGTTCTGCGCGCGCGAAGATCCGCATCCGCAGCTGTTCCATCACTATGTCGTCACCATGACGCGCCTCGCGCATGACGAACCGCCGGTGCAGGTGCTGCGTTCGTTCGAACGTGTGCTGCTGCGCGAAACCGGTTATGCGATGGCGCTCGATCGCACCGTCGCGCGCAAAGCCGTGCAGGCCGAAGGCCGCTATGTGTTCGACCCGGAGCGCGGCGTGCGCGAAGCGTCCGACGATCTGCCCGCACAATGGCCGGTGATCGCCGGACAGACCTTGCTCGATATGGAAAAGGACGATTACCATCGAGCGCAGACCGTGGCGCAAAGTAAAACGCTGATGCGCTTCCTGCTCAACACTTATCTTGGCGGCACGCCGCTCGCGACGCGCCAGATACTGATCGACTTGCAGAACTTATGAGCTTCTTTCTTACGTCGCCGAATGTGATTGACCTGGGCGTGAATATCGATCACGTCGCCACGCTGCGCAACGCGCGCGGCACCGCTTACCCCGATCCGATCCGCGCCGCGTTGATGGCCGAAGAGGCCGGCGCTGACGTGATCACGTTGCATTTGCGTGAAGACCGCCGCCATATCGTCGATGCCGACGTGCGCACACTTCGGCCGCTCCTGAAAACGCGCATGAATCTCGAATGCGCCGTGACCCAGGAGATGCTCGACATCGCGTGTGAAGTCGAGCCCCACGACGTTTGCCTCGTGCCGGAAAAACGCCAGGAACTGACCACTGAAGGCGGCCTCGACGTCGCCGGCCAGTTCGAGGCCGTGCGCGCCGCCTGCAAGCAACTCGCCGAAGCGAATTCGCGCGTGTCGCTCTTCATCGATCCGGACGAAACGCAAATCCGCGCCGCGCACGAAGCGGGCGCACCGGTAATCGAGTTGCACACGGGCCGCTATGCCGAAGCGCACGATCCGGCCGAGCAGCAGCGCGAATACGAGCGGGTGGTGCGTGCTGTCGAATTCGGCGCCACGCTCGGCATCAAGGTCAATGCGGGCCACGGTTTGCACTACACCAACGTTCAGCAGATCGCCGCGATCGAGGGCATCGTCGAATTGAATATCGGCCACGCGATTGTCGCGCATGCGATCTTCGCGGGCTGGGAAAACGCAGTGCGCGAGATGAAGGCGATCATGGTCGCCGCCCGTCTCGGCGCACGCGCGTAACGCCGCGCGCATCGCAGATGACGATCTACGGCATCGGCACGGACATCGTTCAGGTCAGCCGCGTGGCCGCGGTGATGACGCGCACCAACGGGCGCTTCGCCGAGAAAGTGCTCGGTCCGGACGAGCTGCGCGTGTATCACGCTCGCCATGCGCGGTCGGCGGCGCGCGGTCTCGCCTTTCTCGCGACGCGATTCTCCGCCAAAGAAGCGTTCTCGAAAGCGATCGGCCTCGGCATGCGCTGGCCGATGACCTGGCGCGCTCTGCAAACCCTCAACAGGCCGAGCGGCGAGCCCATGGTGGTTGCATCGGGCGAGCTCGCTGAATGGCTCGACGCGCGTGGCATCACGGCGCGCGTGACGATCAGCGACGAACGCGACTACGCCGTGTCGTTCGTGATCGCTGAAACGGGCGAGGTGGCGCGAGGGCTGGATGCCCCGCACGCACCCGCGAGCGACGAATAAAAAATCTGTTGAACACGGCGCGCGTCGGCCGTGTCTCTCTTTGTCTCAAGCTTTTTTCTAGCGGAATTCGATGAAA
>NZ_JAXDPY010000094.1:0-7246 GCF_034668105.1 Paraburkholderia sp.
CTGGATTTCAGCGTCGGCAGTGGCGAAATCGTGTCGATCGTCGGGCGCAGCGGGGCTGGCAAGAGCACGCTCTTCAATCTCATTTCGGGGCTGCTCACGCCGCAATCCGGGTGCGTGGAAGTCGGCCGACGCGCCGATGGCGGCGAGGGGCGCATCGCCTACATGCTGCAAAAGGACTTGCTGCTGCCATGGCGCACGGTGCTGGAAAACGCGGTGCTGGGCATCGAGCTTTATCGCAAGGTTCGGCGCGAGGACATCGAGCGCGCGAGACAAATGCTGGCGCGTTACGGCCTCGATTCCTTCGCCGACGCGCATCCGCACGCGCTTTCGGGCGGCATGCGCCAGCGCGTAGCGCTCACCCGCACGCTGCTCGTCGAACCGACGCTCGTGCTCCTCGATGAGCCGTTTTCGGCGCTCGACTACGAAACCCGCCTGACGCTGGAGGACGATGTCATGGACTTGCGCAAGCAAAACGGCACCAGCGTCATTCTTGTAACGCACGACATCGAGGAGGCAATCGCGATGAGCGACCGCGTCATTCTCCTTGGCGGACGCCCGGCGTGTATCGAGGACAACATCGACGTTCGACTCTCCACCTCCGGGTCCCGCACCGCGGTATCGGCGCGCGAAGCGCCCGAGTTCCGTGCCTACCATTCGCGCATCTGGAACGGATTGCGCGGGCACTCAATCCAGCACGCGGGAGCCTCGGCATGAGCGATGTCGCGATCTCATCAACGGTCACGCGCAAGCGCGCAGCAAGCGGCCGTTCCAGAACGCTTGGCACGACCGGCATTGTCGTCGCGATCGTCGTCGCGATCGTGGCTGTCTGGCAATTGGCGGTTACGCTTGGCTGGGTCAACGGCCGCCTGTTCGGCTCGCCCGAGGGAATCTACCGGGCTGCGGTGCTGGGCCTCTCGCCGCAGGGCACACTCGTCACAGACACGCTGACGACGCTTTTCGAAACGCTGATGGGCCTCGTGGTCGGCAGCGGACTTGGTATCGGCTTCGGACTGTTGCTCTGGTTTGTGCCGAGAGTCTCCGGTGTGGCCGAAGGTCTGTCGGTCATTCTGAACAGCATTCCGAAGATTGCGCTCGGTCCACTGATTGTCATCTGGTTCGGCTCGGACATGGCCTCGAAAGTCTGGCTGGCCGGCATCTCCACATTCGCGGTCGCGATGATTTCCGCGTGCGCCGCGGCACGCGAGGTGGATCAGGACCTGCTGAATCTGTTCCGCTCGTTCAAGGCGAAGCCGAGCATGATCTTCAGCAAACTGATCGTGCCTGGCGCACTGCCGTGGATCTTCTCGACGCTGCGCGTGAACATCGGCTTCGCGTTGATCGGTTCGGTGGTGGGCGAATACATCGCTTCGCAGGCGGGAGTGGGTCATGAAGTGTTCGTCGCTGGCTCTTTGTTTGACCTCAATACTGTGTGGCTTGGCATCATCGTTCTCACGGTGATGGCATCGATTCTGAGTTGGATTGTTCAATTTACGGAAGCAAAGGTGATTACATGGAAAAGAAAACGGTGAAGTTTCTGGGCACTTGCCTTGTGGCGGCGCTCGCCGCTTCCGGGGCCCGCATGGCGGTTGCTGCCGAGCCGGTAGTCGTTTATCAGGCCTTTCAGTCGATTCAGTATCTGCCGCTTTACGTAGCGCTCGACAAAGGCTTGTTTGCAAAGAACGGCCTCACGGTGCAGAAAGTGACGGCCGGCGGCGGCGCAGCCGGAGTGGCTGCGGTGATCGGCGCTCACGCGGACTTTTCGCTGCAGGACCCGATGACGGCGATGCTTGCCAACCTCAAGGGTGCATCGCTCGTCAATGTGGCGAACGTGGTTGCAGGCGTGCCCGTCTGGATCATCGCGCCGCCAGGCTCGCCGGTTAAGGCGGTGTCCGATCTCGCCGGCAGGAGCGTGGCCACTGCGCTGCCGCCGACGACGAGTACCTATCTGCTGCAGCGCCTCCTCAGCGAGCAAAAGCTCGCCAACGTGAAGCTCGACACCGTGCAGATCGGCACGGAGCTCGCACCGGTCAGCGCGGGGCGCGACGAAGCGGCGGCGCTTTACGAGCCGCAGGTCGATACCGGGTTGTCCCAGGGCTACCGGGTCGTCTACGCATTCCCGAAGGCCTATCCGGGTGGCTATGTGTTCTCCAGCATGGACACGCTCGCTTCCACGATCAAAGCCAGGCCGCAGATGGTCGCTGCGTTTGTGAAATCGATCGGCGAGGCCGAAGCGCTGATCCAGCACTCGCCCGATACGGCGAAGGCTGTTGCGCGGACCGAGTTTCCGACGCTTGATCCCAAGGTGGTCGACAGCGCTGTACAGCGCATGATCGACCAGGCGATTTACGCAACGACGCCCGAGATTTCCGAGCAGGCGTTCCATAACGCGCTAGCCTTGCAGGAGTCCCTCGGCAACATCAAGCCGGGCAGCGTGACCTATGCGGGCGCGGTGGACAATTCGTTTGCGGCGGCAGCAGCGCGCAAATAGGCACGGGGGACGGGAGAGGGCGCTCGCGCCAAGCCGGCACCCGCTCGAATCGCTCCGGATTCCTCGCGCAATTCACGCAATTCGCGCAATCAACAGTAAAGCTATCACCAGAATGCAAAAGCAATCGTTGCTGAATACTCTCCTTGCCAGCCGCGGCGACGCCCAGGTTGCCCGCGCGCGGCTCGCGGCCGCAAAGGCGCGTGCCGACGAACTCGAACCCTGGCTGCGCGCGTTCACATCGCGCGCCGACACCTATGACGTGGATGCCGCGGTCAACGGACCGCTCGCCGGCCTGCCGGTCGGTATCAAGGATCTGATCGATACACGTGACATGCCGACCGCCTACGGGTCGCCGGTCTATCGCGGACACCAGCCGTCGGCGGATGCGCATATCGTCGAGTCCATCCGACAGGCGGGCGGCGTGATCTTCGGGAAGACGGTGACGACCGAGTTCGCCTGGCGCGAGCCAGGACCCACGGTCAATCCGTGGAACCGGCTGCACACGCCGGGCGGGTCGTCGAGCGGCTCAGCGGCTGCCGTGGCCGCCGGCATAGTGCCGCTTGCACTCGGTACGCAAACCGTCGGCTCGGTCATCCGACCGGCCGCTTATTGTGGAGTCGTCGGCTACAAGCCCAGTTTCGGCAAGGTGTCCCGCGATGGCGTACATCCGCTGTCGGGCTCGCTCGATCATGTCGGCTTTTTCGCGCAGACGGTGGAGGGGACGGCGCTTGCGCATGCGCTCTTCGTCGAGCACCGGCCGGACGTGTTGGCGAGCCTCGATGCATGGGCCGCATGGTTCCCCGCCAGTCCTCCAGCCCAGTTGGGCGTGTTACGTACGCCCTTCTGGAACCGGGTGCAGCCGGCACAGAAGGAGAACTTCGAGGCCTCGCTCGAGCGTTTGCGCGCCGCCGGCGCCACACTCGTCGAGCTTGAATACGGCGCGGATATGCAGGCGATGGTCGACGCGGTGCAGGTCATTGCGTGCGTCGAAGCGCAGCACACGATCGGCCCCACCGCCGCCAACCATCCTGAACTCGTCAGTGAGCACATGCATAGGCTGATTGCGGCAGGCGCGGCAACGCCTGTCGCGGAGTACGAGGCTGCCCTTGCGTTGCAGGCGCGGTTGCGTCGCGAATCGAAGCTGCTGCTCGCCGGATGCGACGCGCTCGTGACCCTGTCGGCGCCCGGTGAGGCCCCCGCGGGGCTCTCGGACACAGGCGACGGGATCTTCTGCGCACCATGGAGCCTGACAGGCAGCCCAGCCGTGACTGTGCCGTCGGGCCGCACCGCAAATGGCTTGCCGCTTGCGTTCCAGGTGGTCGGCGAGTTCGGCGCCGATCTGCGCACGCTGCAGATCGCGGCCTGGGTCGAAAGCCAGTTGCAGGCGCAATGGCCAGCCTCGTCCGTATCGGCTGGGCATCCCGAAGCGGCATCCGCCTGACGGGCCGCGAGCGCGCCGGTGTCGGTTATAGTGCGCGGCATGCACTAACACGGCGACGCGGCAAAAGGAGGATACGTTGAGCAGGCCCTATCGAACCATCCAGGAATACGTCCTCGGAACATTGAGGGCGGAGATCCTGAAGGGCGTGTATCCGCCGAATACGCGTCTCAGACAGGAAGAGGTGGCCAAGCGTCTGGATGTCAGCACGACGCCTGTCCGCGAGGCGTTTCGCGACCTGCGTGCCGAGGGGCTGGTGTCGATCGACCCGAACCGGGGCGTCGTCATACGCGGCCTCACTGCGGAAGACGTGAGCGAGATTTACGAACTGCGCATGCTGCTCGAGCCCATGCTCGCGGAGCGGGCTTGCCGGCAGCTGGCGCCCGCCGGTCTCGCGGCGGCCACCGAGTGTCACGCAACCATGAGCGCGACTCCGTCGTCCGAAAAATGGGCATTGCTCAACGTGGAATTCCACCGGCACCTGATCGGGAGTCAGGAGAAAACACGCCTGTTCGAGATCGTCGAAAGCCTTTCGGGTGTCGCCCGTCCCTATGTGTCGCTGGCGATGCACGTCAAGCAAGACCTCATGGAGAGTAACAACCGTGAGCACGCGCAGCTGCTGGACGCCTTCCGGGCGGGCGATGCGCTGTCCGTGCGCGAGCAGAGCCGGATACACCTCGAAAACACGCGCAACGCGATCGTCGCCTGTGTCGCCCAGTGGGCGCCGACCGAGCTCGCCCACGGTTAGCGCGACCCAGGCGGCGCGCCTGGCGTCCGCTGGCCTTGGGGGCGCAGGTGAGCCAACCGGTTGGCGGCACCACGTAGGCGTTCCTGTTGCCGTGAACGGGACGCCCAACCAAGCCAACGCTTATTCCAGGAACACACACCATATGGACAATTCGCTGATTTCCATCCCGGCGGTGACCGCCCGCGAACTTATCGGACGCCGCGAGCTTTCCCCCGTCGAACTGCTCGACGCCTGCATCGCTCAGATCGAGGCGATCAACCCGGCCGTCAACGCCATGGCGGCGACCTGCTTCGAACGCGCGCGCGAGGAAGCGCGGCGCGCGGAGTCGGCCGTTGTGCGCGGCGAGCCGCTCGGCCCGCTGCACGGGTTGCCGCTCGGCGTCAAGGATCTGGAGGAGACGGCAGGCCTTTTGACCACCTACGGTTCGCCGCTTTTTCGCGCCAACGTGCCGGCGCGCGACAACGCCTTCGTGGCTCACCTGCGCGCCGCGGGCGCTATCGTGACCGCCAAGACCAACACACCCGAGATGGGCGCGGGGGCCAACACGCGCAATGTGGTCTGGGGCGCTACCGGCAATCCGTTCAATCCGTTGTTGAACGCTGGCGGCTCTTCGGGCGGCTCGGCCGTCGCGCTCGCCACCAATATGCTGCCGCTCTGCACCGGCACGGATACGGGCGGCTCGCTGCGGATTCCCGCTGCGCTTTGCGGCGTGGTCGGATTCCGGCCCTCGCCGGGCCTCGTGCCGATCGACCGCAAGGTGCTCGGCTGGACGCCGATCGACGTGAGTGGTCCGATGGGGCGCAACGTCGCGGACACCCGGCTGCTACTGGCCGCCCAGGCCGGCTTGCATCACAACGATCCGCTCGGGTATCCCATCGCCGGGTCGGCATTCGGGCATGGCGAGCCACTCGACGTCAGCACGCTGCGTATCGGCTATACGGAAGACTTCGGCATGTGCGCTGTCGACAATGCGACGCGCGCGACCTTCCGCGCGAAGATGGCGGCGCTCGCCGGCTACGTCAAGGTGTGCGAGCCGGTGGATCTCGACATGGGCGAGGCCGACCGCACTTTCGACGTGATCCGCGCGCAGAACTTCCTCGCCAGTTTCAGGGAGACCTACGAGCGCGACCCATCGCTGCTCGGCCCGAACACGCGCGCCAATTACGAAATGGCGCAGGCGATGTCGCTTCGCGACGCAGTGTGGGCGCATGCGGAGCAGACGAAGATTTTCCGCCGCTTCCAGGCGAAGTTCGACGACTACGATCTGATCGTCTCGCCTACCTCGTCGATCTCACCGTTTCCCTGGTCCCAGTGGCATCTCGCCGAGGTCAACGGCCACCCGCTCGACAATTATTACCGCTGGGTCGCGCTCACCTACGTCGTCACGCTGCTCACGAATCCGGCTCTGTCGCTACCTTGCGGTACCGATCACGCGGGCATGCCGTTCGGCCTGCAACTCGTCGGTCCGTTTCGCGGCGACGCGCGGCTGCTTGACATGGCCGAATCGCTTGAAAACGCGCTGCGCAACGACGCGGTACTGAACCGTCCGCTCCCTGATCTTCGCGCGCTCTCGTCTACGGTAAGCGAACTCAAGTCGATCGTGACCGATCCGCCCGTGGCGATGGTGACGGGCGGCTAGGTATGCGGGGCTTGAGAGCAAACCACGGAACGCCAGGCAGATCGTGATGGACGAGATGATAGTTGTTGTTCAGGAACAGCAAGCGCCAGAACCAGGCCGCCTCGTTGATGACGGTGCGATGCTCGTGAGCCTGTGCCGCCCGATGTTCGTGAAACGAGCGGATCGAGCCCAGCGACAACGAGCCATAGCCCGCGCCCACGATAAACGCCCACGCAGGCATTCCACAGACGCGTTGCAGCCACACTGTCAGTGCGGCTAGTGCGGCCAGATGCGCGAGCCATCTCGGCAGAACGGAGGGACATATCAACCACCGTCCGCCACCCGGCACGCGTGATCGAGCAAACCCTCCGCCGTGCCGCTGCCGTTGTCCGTATCGAGTCCGCTATTCACGATGAGCCAGCCATCCTTCTGCGCCGATGGCCCAGCCCCCGTCACGAGGATGGTTTGCATCGCCATTGCCGCGGAACCGCTATTGTCATGCGCGACGATGCGAAACGGATTGTTCGCCTGAGTGATCGAGGTCACGCGCATGATCCGGTAGCGCTGGCCGTCCAGCGTATCCCAGCGCCACTCGCCAGGCGCGTCTTTCGCGTGGCGCGCGAGCGCGTCGCTTATGTCGCCGTGCATGCAATCGATATGGATATGCAACTGGTTTTGCGAGCGGCGGAATTGCGAGTTGATTTCGATCCCGAGTTGATTGTCGGGCAACGACCGCTTGACCGACTTCTCCACGTACAACCGCGACCCCCATGCATCGACCCAGTAGTCCTGTGCATTCGGCGCCAATATGAATGGGCTTTCTATGCCGGTGACGCGATCGGTCGGAATCAGCAGATGCTGCGAGCGGCCGACGATATCCTTCAGGATCACGTAGCGTTTGTCGAGATCGACGCTCGTGCACTGGCCCGGTGTACCGGTGGTCTGTTGCGAGGG
>NZ_JAXDPY010000095.1:0-4027 GCF_034668105.1 Paraburkholderia sp.
CGACGATGTCGTAGCCGGAATTGCCGGTGAGGAGCTTGGCTTGCAGCGTGTCGTCGCTGTCGTAGTTGTCGTATTTGACCTGGACGCCGGTCTGTTTGGTGAAGTTCGGAATGGTGTCCTTGGCGATATAATCGGACCAGTTATACACGTTCAACTGCGTATCTTTCGCAGCGGCCGTCAACCACGGCGTCGCGCACAAGACCAGCGCCGCCACCTGCACCACTACCCGTCTTTTCATTCCGTTCTCCGATCCTGACCGGCTCGAGCCAGCCATTCCTCACTCACGCCGCAGCATCCCGCACGCGGCTCCCCTGAAAAAAACGAAAACTACCATTAATTATTGCGCGCACCAAAAAAAATGCCGAGATGTCGCGCAAACGGTACAGCGTAAGCCGCGCCGCTACAAAATGGGCGCAATTTTAGCGGGTTATCGGCGCGTGTCTACCCAAAAAAAACACCCGTGGCGGCTCGGTGTTAGCTGGCTGTCAAGTTGCGGCGGCAGCGCCGCACCTGATCCGCATCCGGGCGGCAGCCAGCGGCGCGTCGCGCCAATCCTATGCCTTACGATCAAGCTCAGGCCCACTTCGGGCTCACCTCCACGCGAGTCAAGCCACCGGTCGCGCTACGGTGCACAATAGCTCCGAGAGACTGGTAAACGGCACCGCGCGAATCACGCTGGCGTGCCCTCGCCTCACTGCGTCATGTGCCGGTTCGCCGCGGGCATGTCACTTGCGCGCGGGTGCAGTCTCAAACCTCCCAGGCACCGATGAACACGAATCCGTCCGCGTTACGACCGAACCGCCGTCGGCGTCTGCCGGGAGACGGCCCTGCCCGTCCGGCGCACTGGTTTTCGTTCGTCGGCGCGGGGGCGCTGATCGCGGTCGGCTATATCGATCCGGGCAACTGGGCGACCGCGCTCGGTGCCGGCGCGGGCTACGGCTACCGGCTGCTGAGCATGGTGCTGCTGGCAAGCCTGATGGCCATGCTGTTGCAGTGGCTGTCGTCGCGGCTGGGTGTGGTCACCGGGCGCGATCTCGCGCAGATCTGCCGCGAACGCTCGAGCCGCCGCGTCACACTCTTCCTGTGGTTGACCAGCGAGGTCGCGATCATCGCCTGCGACGTCGCCGAAGTAGTCGGCAGCGCCGTTGCGTTGCAATTGCTACTGGGCGTCTCGCTGACGGTGGGCGTGCTGATGTCGGCGGTCTGTACCTTCGCGCTGCTCGCGCTTCAGCAGAAAGGTGGCCGCAAGCTCGAAGCCGTGATCGCGTTGCTGATCGGTTTTGTCGGGCTGTGCTTCGTGATCGAACTGGCGCTGGCGCGGCCCGACTGGCACGCCGCGCTGGCCGGCAGCGCGCCGAGCCTCGATCTGCTGCGCAATGCCGGCATGGTGTGGCTCGCGGCCGGCATCGTCGGCGCGACGGTGATGCCGCACAACCTGTATCTGCACTCCGCGCTCGTCAAGCACCACGCGCCGGAAGGCAGCGACGTGCAGATCAAGGCTGCATTGCGGGTCGTGAATCTCGACACGTTCGGCTCGTTGTCGTTTGCGTTCGTGATCAACGCGGCGCTGCTGATCGTCGCGGCGGCGGTGTTCTACGCGAGCGGCCATCGCGACATCACCGATCTCGCTGACGCCCACCGGCTCCTTGCGCCGCTCGTCGGGACGCATTGGGCGGCCATCCTGTTCGCGGCGGCGCTGCTCGCCTGTGGCCTGAGCGCGACCGTCACGGGCACCCTGGCAGGTCAGGCGGTGATGGAAGGCTTTCTGCGCCTGCGCCTGCCGCGCTGGAAGCGTGCCCTGCTCACCCGCGCGCTCGCGATCGGCCCGGCGCTTCTGGCGGTCGCGCTATTCGGCCAGCACGGCTCCAATCAGCTGCTGGTGGCAAGCCAGGTGGTGCTGAGTCTTCAATTGCCGCTCGCTGTCGTGCCGTTGATCCGCTATACGTCGGACGCCGGCCTGATGCGCGGCTGGCACGTGCGCGGCGTGCCGCTCGTGCTGGCCTGGCTGTCAGCGGCGTTCATCATCCTGCTGAATATGGCGCTGCTCTGGCAGTTGGCGTTCGGCGGATGAAGTGATAAGCCGGCCGCTCCCCCCATTGCGTTTGCGCATGAAGCCGGTTTGTAAGTATTCTCTTAGAATTTCCTGATGACCTGCGACGCGGCCGGCTCGCTGCGGTGTCGTCTGGCCGCAGTGCCGTCTCGCCGCGGAGCCGTCCGGCCGCGGTGCCGTCCGGCCGCGGTGCCGTCTCGCCGCCTTGGCGCCTCGCCGCCTCGCCGCCTCGCTCACGCTCCCGTGTTCTCTGGACGACAGCCCATGCGCTTTTACGCTTCGCTTGCCCGCCTCGCCCTCGATAGGTCACTTCAAAGTCAGCACGCCGTCCGGCGCAATTCACGCACTGTCCTGCTGTCCATCCTCGTCGCCATCGTCACCATTGGCGCCTTCGCCGGCGAGGCGCGCGCGACAGTCGCGATGCTGCAGCCGGCACGCGTCGCCGCCGCCAACGAGCCATTGCAGATCACCCTGCTCTATTCCGCCGACGACACCCGCGACCTCACCGTCACCGTCCCGCCGACGATCCGCGTCACCTTGAACGGTGCCGAAGAGTCGCCGCAGCCGCTCGACTTGCAGCGCGAACCTGGCGTGCCCGACACACTGCATCTGCGGCCCGGTCAATTCCGCAAAGTGCGTTTCTCGGCGCCCTGGCCGCAGTCGGCCCGCGGCGAAGTGCGCATCGATCCCGTGGGCTTCGACGCGTCGCCGGCACTGGTCGCGATCAATCGCGGCCCGCAGCAGGACGCCATCGCCCAGGCCGAACGCACGGAAAGCCAGGCGAGCACGCCTGCCCAGGCCGCCGCAACAGCCGCGGCCGTGGGCGGCCCGACAGGCGACGCGATGTCGCCGCCCGGCGACTCGCTCTCCACCACCGGACGCGGTGTGCTCGCGCACGTCTCCTACTACGAGCCGATGTACATCGCCTTCGGCCACAATGGCGACACGAACGCCCGGCTGCAACTGAGCTTCAAATACCGCATCCTGATGCCTGACGATCTGCGCTCGAAGGCGTTCGTCGACAACCTGTACTTCGCCTATACGCAAACCTCGATCTGGGATCTGTCCGCCGACTCGCGGCCGTTCCGCGACACGACCTACTCCCCGCAGCTGTTCTACTACGTGCCGGACACCGGTTGGCATAGCCCGTTTTTCACGCGCATGGGTTTCGCGGCGGGTTTCTCGCATGAATCGAACGGCAAGGCGGGCACCGGCTCGCGCAGCATCAACATGCCCTTTATCCGCCCGACATGGGAGTTCGGCGATCTGACCGGCAACCATCTGACCGTCTCACCCAAAATCTATTACTACTTCGGCACGAGCAACAACCCCGATATCGCCGACTATCGCGGCTACGTCGACCTGCTGGTCAAATACGGCAGCCCGGACGGCTGGCAACTCGCCACCACGCTTCGCAAAGGCACCAAGCACTGGTACGGCAGCGTCGACTCGCAATTCACCTATCCGCTCGCCAAACTGCTCGGCAGCAAGTGGGGCGGGTATATCTGGGTCGGATACTTCAACGGCTATGGCGAGGATCTGCTCGATTACAACAATCGACAGCACTGGATAGCCCGGGTCGGCTACAGCATCGCGCGCTGAGGAAAGTTGCCGCTTGGGCGTTGATCGTTCTGAAGCGGCCGGGTTCGGGTCAAAGCACCGCCGGATGCTGCCAATCGCGCAGGGTTCCTGGCCATCGTGTTCGCCGGGTCGGGGCGTGGCCGCCGCATCGGTTAACATAGCGGAACTCCGCTTCCCCGCTCCAAGGTTTCCGATGGCTTCGAATCTCCACGATCTACCCGACAGCCCGTGTATCGGTGTCTGTTCCACGCTGTTCGACGAAGTCTGCAAAGGCTGCGGCCGCACCGCCGCCGAAGTATCCAACTGGGTGTTCCTGAGCGACGAGGAAAAGCGCGCCGTGTGGGTGCGCATCGAGCAGGACGGCACGGCCATGCGCTTCAGGAACGACAAGCTATA
>NZ_JAXDPY010000096.1:0-5415 GCF_034668105.1 Paraburkholderia sp.
GAGCGCCACGCACTCACCATGATCACGCGCCTCATTCTGCAAACGGTGGTCTGGCTGGCCTGCATGGGTGCGCTGCTGTTTGGCGCCGCGGGCACCTTCGCGTGGCCGGCCGGCTGGTGGTATCTGATCGAAACCGGCGGGCTGAGTCTATGGATCGGTTTCTGGCTGGCGCGCCACGATCCCGGTCTGCTTGCCGAGCGTCTCGCGCCGATCGTTCAGGCGCAACAAAGCCGCTGGGACCGCATTTTCATGGTGGCCGTGGCGGTAACGTGGTGCGCGTGGCTCGTCCTGATGGGGCTCGACGCGATGCGCTATCGCTGGTCGGCGCCGTTGCCGGTCTGGCTGGTGAGCCTCGGTTCGCTCTGCATCTTCCTCTGTCTTTTCATGTGTCTGATCGTCTTCCGGACCAATAGCTATGCCGCGCCCGTCGTGAAGATTCAGGCAAGCCGTGGTCACAAAGTCATCGACACGGGGCCTTACGCCCATGTCCGTCATCCGATGTATTCCGCCGCGCTTCTGCTGTTCGTCGGCACGCCACTGTTGCTCGGCTCGTGGTGGGGGCTTGCCTGCGTACCGCTGCTGATACTCGGTATCGGCTGGCGCGCGGTGCGCGAGGAGCGCGTACTGGCGGAGCAACTCGACGGTTATACCGGCTACACGGCACGCGTGCGTTACCGCTTCGTGCCGTTCATCTGGTAGGGCGCGTACCGCAGCCACTCGAAGTGCCGCAACACTTATTGCCTCAGCACCTCAGCACCTCAGCACCTCAGCACCTCAGCACCTCAGCACCTCCAGCACCTCCAGCACGTCCAGCACCTCCAGCACCTCGAGCACGTCCAGCCCAACCTGTCTAGACAAAGCGCACCGCGCTGATGCAGACGCTACCACCCGGCGCATTGTCTCCGTGCTTTCAAAACTCCCTTAAAGGCCTTGTCGTGCGGCTGCTTATAGGGGCTTACCCGATGAGCCACGCGTTTTTTGATAAATCCGCTTGCGAGGGCTTTTTGACTCATGCAGACTTGTCTATACAAATTAAGCGGCGGATAAAAATCCAGCCAGACGGTTTCCTCCATCCAAGGAGTCTCGACGTGAAAATGAAACGCACGACGTTAGCAAAAGCATTGATGGGCGCCGTTGTCGGCGCCGCGACGATTTTCGCGGCACCGGTGCAGGCCAAAGACTGGAAGACCGTGACGATCGCGCTGGAAGGCGGTTACGCACCGTGGAACCTGACCTTGCCGGGCGGCAAGCTGGGCGGTTTCGAACCTGAGCTGGTCGCCAATCTGTGCGAGCGCATCAAGCTGCAGTGCAACCTCGTCGCGCAAGACTGGGACGGCATGATCCCCGGTCTGCAAGCCGGCAAGTTCGACGTCCTGATGGATGCGATCTCGATCACACCGGAGCGCGAAAAGATCATCGCGTTCTCGAAGCCGTACGCCGCCACACCCGCCACGTTCGCCGTGACCGACGCGAAAGTGCTGCCGAAAGCCGTGCCGAGCGCGGGCGTCGTCAAGCTGTCGGGCGATCCGAAAACCGACCAGCCCACCGTCGACGCCTTGCGCAAACAGCTGAAGGGCAGAACCATCGGCATTCAGTCGGGCACGGTCTACACCAGGTTCATCAACGACGGCTTCAAGGACGTCGCCACGATCCGCGTCTACAAGACCTCGCCTGAGCGTGACCTCGATCTGGCCAACGGCCGCATCGACGCCTCGTTCGACGACGTGACCTACTACGCCGCCAACATCGACAAGAAAGAAACGGCGTCGATCGTAATGGCCGGCCCGAAGATCGGCGGCCCGATCTGGGGTCCGGGCGAAGGCCTCGCATTCCGCAAGCAGGACGCCGACCTGAAAGCGAAGTTCGATACCGCGATCAGCGCCGCGCTTGCCGACGGCACCGTCAAGAAGCTCTCCGCCAAATGGTTCAAGACCGACGTCACGCCTTGATTCGCCTGAGCATTTAGCTGTAGCGGCATGCGCGCGGCGAAGCAGCGTGCCTGCCGGCTGGTTCGATCCGCCGTAATGGATGAGGGGTAGGGAATGGCTCTGATACAGATGCTCGGCTTCGGGCCGGAAGGCTGGGGCGGCGTGTTGCTGCTCGCGGCATTGATGACGGTCGCGCTCACCCTGGCCGCACTCGCGGTCGGCGCGGTGTTCGGCGCGCTGATCGCGGCGGCCAAGCTATCGCGGTTTCGCACGCTGCGTGTGATCGGCGATGTGTACACCACGGTGTTTCGCGGCGTGCCTGAGTTGCTCGTCATCTATCTGTTCTATTTCGGCGGCTCGACGCTCGTGACCACGATCGGTCAGTGGTTCGGCGCCGACGGCTTTGTCGGCGTACCGCCATTCGTGATCGGCGCGCTTGCGGTCGGCATGATTTCAGGCGCGTATCAGGCCGAGGTGTATCGCTCGGCGGTGCTCGCGGTAGCGCGCGGCGAACTCGAAGCGGCGCGCTCGATCGGCATGCCCACCATGACCATGGCGCGCCGCATTCTGATTCCGCAAGTGTTGCGATTCGCGTTGCCTGGCATCGGCAATGTCTGGCAATTGAGCCTGAAGGATTCGGCGCTGATTTCCGTCACCGGTCTTGCCGAACTGCTGCGCGCCAGTCAGGTGGCGGCGGGTTCGACGCATCAGTACTTCACGTTCTTCGTGGTCGGCGGCGCGCTGTATCTGCTGATGACCAGCATCTCGAACCGGGTCTTCAACCGCGCCGAAGCGCGCGTGGGCCGGTCCTTCAAACGCAACTTCGCGCGCAACTGACGGGGACCGGACATCATGCATTTCGACTTCGATTTCCTGCTCGATACGCTGCGGCAACTGATTGCGGCCGTGCCGACCACTCTCGGGCTGTTCTTCTGCTCGCTGATCCTCGGCGGCTTGCTCTCGCTCGTCATCGTGACGATGCGCGTCTCGCCGCATTGGCTGCCAAATCGCTTTGCACGCGCTTATATCCTCGTGTTCCGCGGCTCGCCGTTGCTGATCCAGATGTTCCTCGTGTACTACGGCATGGGCCAGTTCGGCGTGATTCGCGAGAGCTTCCTGTGGCCGGTGCTGCGCGAGCCCTACATGTGCGCGGTTTTATCGTTGGCGCTGTGCACCGCCGGATATACCGCCGAGATTATCCGCGGTGGTTTGATGGCCGTGCCGGTCGGTCAGATCGAAGCAGGCTATTCGATCGGCCTGTCGGGTTTCGCGCTGCTGCGCCGTGTGATTGGTCCGATCGCATTGCGCCAATGTTTGCCCGCGTATTCGACCGAGGCCGTGCTGCTCGTCAAATCGACCGCGCTCGCGAGTCTTGTCACCGTGTGGGAAGTGACCGGCGTGGCGCAGCAGATCATTCAGCAAACGTATCGCACCACCGAAGTATTCGTCTGCGCCGCGTTGATCTATCTGTTCCTGAATTTCGTCATCGTGCGTTTGCTCGGCTTCCTCGAGACGCGTCTGTCGCGCCATCTGCGTGCGGCGCCCGCGTCGAGCTCACCGGGCCGGCCGGTTTCCACCCCCACTGGAACACGCCGCGCCGCGCCGTGAACGAACGAACATTCCCGCAGAATCTGGAGAATCTCATGAACGCTACGGCACCTGTCGCACTGTCGGTCAAGAACATTCATAAGTCGTTCGGCGACCACCATGTGCTCAAAGGTATTTCGCTCGACGCCCATCAAGGCGACGTGATTTCGATTCTCGGCGCGAGCGGCTCGGGCAAGAGCACGTTTCTGCGCTGCCTGAATCTGCTCGAAACGCCGGACGACGGCTCGGTGGCGCTCGGCGGCGAAGAACTCAAGATGAAGCGCCGTGGCGACGGCAAGCTGCAACCCAGCGACCGCCGCCAGGTGGACCGGGTGCGCTCGCAACTCGGCATGGTGTTTCAGAACTTCAACCTCTGGTCGCATATGACCGTGCTGGAGAATCTGATCGAAGGGCCGATGCGCGTACAAAAGCGCAGCCGCGCCGAATCGGTCGAAGAAGCGGAAGCGCTGCTCGCGAAAGTCGGTCTCGCGGAAAAGCGCGGACACTATCCGGCCCATCTGTCCGGCGGTCAGCAGCAGCGCGTGGCGATCGCGCGTGCCCTCGCGATGCATCCCAAGGTGATGCTGTTCGATGAACCCACCTCGGCGCTCGACCCCGAACTGGTCGGCGAAGTGCTGCGCGTGATGCGCTCGCTCGCCGAAGAAGGCCGCACGATGCTGGTCGTCACGCACGAGATGGGGTTCGCGCGCCATGTGTCGAATCGCGTGATGTTCCTGCATCAAGGGCAAGTGGAAGCCGACGGCACACCAGACGAAGTGTTCGTCGAATGCAAGTCGGACCGCTTCCGCCAATTCGTGTCGAGTCACCAGGATCGTACGACCAACTAACGGGGCGGCGTTCGCTGCTCACCACTTCGTCACTTCACCAGGCAAAGCACTATCATGGCCGTGATCCGTTCCGATCGTCCTCTCGACTGGGTTCAGGTGGCGGCCATCGCCGCCGGCGAACCGCTCGAGCTTTCCGCCCACGCCCGCTCGCGTATCGCGGCGGCGCGTGTGCTCGTCGAGCAGATCGTCGAGCGCGGGATTCGCGCGTATGGCGTGAATACCGGCGTCGGCGCGCTGTGCGATGTGATCGTGTCGCCCACCGAACAGCGCTCGCTGTCGCGCAACATTCTGATGAGCCATGCGGTCGGTGTGGGCATGCCGCTCGGTGTCGCCGAGACGCGCGCGATCATGGCGGCTGCCGTGAACAATTTTGCGCACGGACATTCGGGAATTCGCCTCGAAGTCGCGGATCAGCTGGTCGCGTTGCTCAATGCCGATTGCCTGCCGGAAGTGCCGGCGTTCGGCTCGGTCGGTTATCTGAGCCATATGGCGCATATTGCACTGGTCTGCATCGGCGAGGGACATGTGCGCTATCGCGGCGAACGCCTCAAAGGGCGTGACGCGTTGCAACTGCTCGGCCTCGAACCGCTCGTGCTCGAAGCGAAGGAGGGCTTGAGCCTCATCAACGGCACGCCGTGCGTGACGGGTCTCGCCGCATTGGCTCTCGCGCGCGCCGCACGTCTGCTCGACTGGACCGACGTGGTCGCCGCGATGAGCTTTGAGAATTTGCGCGGACAGCTCGCGGCTTTCGATGAAGACTCGCTGGCGCTGCGCATTTCGCCGGGCCTGAATCTGGTCGGCGAACGGATGCGTACCGCGCTTGCCGATAGCGGCATTCTCGCCGCGGTGGTCGGCCAGCGCACGCAAGATCCGCTGAGCATGCGGACCATTCCGCATGTCCATGGCGCAGCGCGCGACGTGCTCACCGCGACCGCCGATGTGGTCAATCGCGAGCTCGCGTCGATTACCGACAACCCGATCGTCGCCGGCACGCCGGAAGCGCCGCGCGTTTATTCGCAGGCGCATGCGGTGGGGGCGTCGATTGCTCTCGC
>NZ_JAXDPY010000097.1:0-5025 GCF_034668105.1 Paraburkholderia sp.
CGTACCCAGTTGTCCGCCGACGAAATGGTGTCGATGGTCGAGCTGGTCAAGCGGGCGCTGCGGACGTATCACCCGCTCGAATTGCAGGCGCTCGGCGAGGACAAGGAAGAGCTGGTCGCGCAGTTCATCTATTCGAAAGTATTGCGCCTCGCGCCCGGCCATACGGAAACCAATGCCTGCGCCGAGAGTGCGCCGTCCAATGGTTACGCACTGTGCGCGTATTTTCGCCGCTACCTGATCGACTGCCTGCGCAGCGCCGGCCACCAGCGCAACGTGTCGATGGAAAACGAAGGCATGGCGCAGGAAATCGATCTGCACGCGCACGCGCTGGAAGACCCCGTCGAAAGCGTGCTGTTGCAATACGGGCTCGATGAACAACGCGTGCGCTTCGCGGCGCGTGCCTTTATCGACAGCCTCGACGAACCGGAGCGCATCGTACTGGCCGGCAGCCTCGGCTGGTGCTCGGAAGGAAAAGGCGGTCTGTCGGCAGTCGCTGCTCAGCATCGTGTGCCCTCGTATCACTATCGTGCCGTCAAGCTCGGCGTCACCATGAAAAAGACGGCCGGCGCGGACGATTTTTCCAATACCAAGATCGGCCGCTGGCTGACCGACGTGCTCGGCATCGAGATCGACATCGACAATCGCGCGGCGATTCTGCTCGTATTGAACCTCCTCGCCGCCGAATCGAGCGACAGCGAAATGCATGAAGTAGCCGCCTAATAGCGCATTGACAGAGTCGCGCGGGCCGGGGCGATGCTGCTTCCCCTTTTAGAAATCGCGCACGCGCCGGTCGCCGCTCGCCATGCTTCACACTTCGCGCCTCACGCCACGCGCCACGCGCCGCTCGCCATGCTTCACGCCTCAGGCCTCAGGCCACACACTTCGCGCCACGCGCCACGTACGATGCACCTTTTTTTGTCATCGCGCACCGCCTACGATAAAAAAGCCTTAGCCACACACCGTCTTCCTTTCGAAGTCCGGATTCCCTACCCGGCATCTCCTTCCTGATGAGGTGGTCTGCATGAACCGCTTATCGAGCGCCCTGACGGCGATGCAAGCGCATTACGACGTGGTGGTGGTGGGTTCTGGCTACGGCGGTGCGATCGCCGCGAGCCGGATGGCGCGCGCCGGCAAAAGTGTGTGCGTGCTCGAACGCGGACGGGAATTCATGGCCGGCGAGTATCCGCGCACGCCGCTCGAAGGCGTCGCGCAGATGCAGTACAACACGGCACTCGCGCAAGTCGGCTCACCGCTCGCGCTGCTCGAAGTGCACGTGAACGAACAGGTGAACGCAGTGGTGGGCTGCGGGCTGGGCGGTACCTCGCTGATCAACGCGAACGTCGCGCTCGAAGCCGAACCGCGCTTATGGAACGACGAGCGCTGGCCCGCCGCGCTGCGCGACGACGAGGCGGGCCGCGACAAGGGCTACGAACTGGCTCGCGCCATGCTGCAGCCGTCGGCGGTATCAGGCGATTTCCTGCAACTGCCCAAACTGCAGGCGCTCAAAAAATCCGCGCAGGCGCTCGGCATGGAAGATCGCTTTTACCCGCCCGAGATCACCGTCACCTTCGAGGACCGTGTCAACGCCGCGGGTGTCGAGCAGCAGGCCTGCGTCGGATGTGGCGATTGCAACTCGGGCTGCAACTACGACGCGAAAAACTCTACCCACATGAACTATCTGCCCGATGCGGTCGCGCATGGCGCCCATATTTTCACGGGCACGCCGGTGCATTCGGTATTGCGCGACGCCGCCACGCAAAACTGGATCGTGCGTTTTCAGGAGGTGAAGCTGGGCCGCGAGAGCTACGACGCGCCTGATCTGTTCGTGAGCGCCGATCTCGTGATCGTGTCGGCAGGTACCATCGGTTCCACCGCGCTGCTGTTGCGCTCGCGCAAGGAGGGGCTGACCGTTTCGGACATGCTCGGCAAACACTTCACCGGGAACGGCGACGTGCTGGCCTTTGCGTACAACACCGACGAGGTGATCAACGGCGTCGGCTGGGGCACGCACAAGAAGGGCGAGATTGCGCCGGTCGGGCCGACCATCACCGGCATCATCGACCACCGCAACACCGCCGACGTCAAAGACGGTTTCGTGATCGAAGAGGGTTCGCTGGCCGGCCCGGTCGGCGCCGCGCTGGTCGCCCTGCTCGGCGGTGCCGCGCCGCTCGAAGGCGTGGAGATTCCCGCGCCGCGCGCCGCCGGGGAACGTCCCGGCTACGACGCACGCGTGATCGAAAGCTTCCTGCGCGGCCCCTATCACGGCGCCCTGAACCACACACAAACTTACCTGGTCATGGCGCACGACGACGAAAACGGCCAGATCAGCGTGAACGACTCAGGCAGGCCGCGCATAGACTGGCCGAACGCCGGCAAACAGCCGATCTTCCAAACCGTCGAAGCAACCCTTGAGAAGGCGCAAACGCCGCTCGGCGGCAAATACGTGCGCAACCCGATTTCGACCAGAATGCTCAAGAACCGCACCGTCACCGTCCATCCGCTCGGCGGCTGCGGAATGGGCGAGGATGCCGGGCGCGGTGTCGTCGACCATCAAGGCCGCGTCTTCAGCGGCACGACCGGCAATGCCGTGCACGAAGGCCTGTATGTGATGGATGGCGCCGTGATGCCCATGTCGCTCGGCGTCAATCCGCTGCTGACGATTTCCGCGCTCGCGGAACGCAATTGCGCGCTGCTCGCCAACGCACGGGGCTGGAAGATCGACTACCTGGCGAAGGGTACGGCCGGCACACCGGCGCCCCAAAAGATCGGCCTGCGCTTCACCGAAACGATGATCGGCACTTACACGCCGGCCGTGCAGCGTGAAGCCACCACCAGTCCGATCGAATTCACGCTGACTGTCGAATCGGACAATCTGGCCGGAATGCTGAGCGATCCGCAACATCTGGCCCACACCACCGGCACGCTGACCTGCCCCGCGCTCTCCGCCCAACCGATGACGATCACGGAGGGCACCTTCAATCTGTTCGTGGTCGACGAATCGGATGTGGACAAACGCAACATGAATTACCGCATGACGCTCAATTCGACTGAAGGCAAGACCTACACCCTGACCGCGCAGAAGATCATCACCCGCACGTCGCCGATCAATCTGTGGGAACAGACCAACACGCTCTACGCCGAGATCCGCGAGTCGGCGCAAACGGATACGCCACCGCTTGGCCACGCAACGCTGATCATCACACCCGAGAATTTCCTCAAGCAGCAACGCACGCTTGAAGTGACCAACACGCCGGATCTGAAAACGCGTCTTGAATGGACCCTGAAGTTCGGCAAGTTTTTTGCCGGGGTGCTGTTCACCGAATATGGCGGCGTCGCCGCGCCGTTGCAGTTTTACGATCCGAAGGCGCCGCCGCGGCTGAAGCGCGTGCTGCGTGCTCCAGCGCCACAGGTTGTCTTCTTCGACACGCCCGATAAGACCCGCTTGCGGCTCACGCGCTACGCCGGCTCGCCCGACAAACCGCTGCGTCCCGTGCTGCTGATCCACGGTTCAGGCGTGTCGAGCCGGATCTATTCCACCGACCTGATCGCGACCAACCTGGTGGAGTTTCTCAGCGCAGCCGGCTACGACGTGTGGCTGGTCGATCTGCGCGTCAGCATCGAAATGCCGAGCGTGCTGGTGCCGACCAACGTCGACAAGGTCGCTCGCGAGGACATTCCCGCGGCCGTCGCCAAAGTGCGGGAGGTGACCGGTGTACCGGAGATCCAGGCGCTGGGCCACTGCATGGGCGGGTTGGCATTGACCATGTCGCTGCTGTACGGCCTCGAGGGCGTGCGCTCGGCGGTCATCTCGCAGGTGTCCGCGCATCCGGTGCCCGGCACGCTGGAAAAGATCAAGTGCGGCCTGCATGTGCCGGACATCATGGAACATCTCGGCGTGCTCGATCTGACCGCCTTCACGGAGCACAGGTCGTGGCCTCAGAATCTGCTCGATGAAGCATTGCGGCTCTATCCGCTCAATCACAAACAGGGCTGCGGCAGCCCGATTTGCCATCGGGCGACCTTCCTTTACGGCCTGCTCTACGAACATGAAAAACTGAACGAGACGCTGCATGCCAATCTGCAGGAAATTCTCGGCGTACATGATGTCTCGGTCTTCAAGCATCTCGCCGCGATGGTGCGAGCGGCCAAGGTCGTCGACGCCGCGGGCCGCGACGTCTACCTGAGCGGCGCCGACGGCATGAAAGGCCTGGACGGTATGCGTTTGCCGATCGGCTTTATCCACGGCGAAAAAAACGAAACCTATCTGCCGAAGAGTACGCAACTGACGTACGACATGCTGGTCAAGCACTTCCCCGAGCAGCCTTACGAGCGGCACATCATTCCGGGCTACGGGCACATTGACTGCATCTTCGGCAGGAACGCGGCCGTCGACGTATATCCCGTGATTGCGCGGTATCTGAATGCGCATTGACGAGGCTTGAGCCGGCATATACCTACATGGCTCGACTAACATTCCGTATGGACTCGGAAGCATAGTTCGAGACACAATGTGCCCGGCGACGGGCGGTCGGCGCGCGAACTCCTGCTTTGACAGTCTCGCGTACACGGAACGCGAGCCATCCGTCCATCTTGCCTGGCAGAATAAAACCGAGACTGCTGACGCACGCCGAAGACGCACCACAGTAAATCGCGCGGAAGCCCGTTCTGCGCTGTGTTCGTAGCGGCGTTGCGCGGCGTGCCTCGCATCTCCGGACCCCGCAGCGGCCTGCGCGCATTGCTCAAAACAGCTTGCCCGGATTCAGAATGCCGTGCGGGTCTAATGCCTGTTTGATCGCGGCCATTGCGGCCAATTCAGCAGGCGAGCGCGAGATCGACAAGAACTCGCGCTTGAGCAAGCCGATCCCGTGTTCGGCCGACACCGACCCGTGCAACGGCCCCAGCATCTCATAGACGAACGCATAGACCGCGTGATGATCGACGCCTGGAATCGAATGACCGTCAACGGTGACGTGCAGATTCGAATCGCCGATATGGCCGAAGAAATACGACGCGTTGCCCGGCCAG
>NZ_JAXDPY010000098.1:0-3744 GCF_034668105.1 Paraburkholderia sp.
CTGCGTCGCCTGCGTCGCCTGTGTCACCTGTGTCACCTGTGTCGCAGCAGCAGTACCGGTGACGCTCGAGACGACCTTCACCTCAGCCAGCCCGGAAGATGACGAGCCGGCGACCACAGGCGCGCCGCCACCCACTCTCCCATGCGAAGGGCTAACGTCGTCCACCGCGGCTTGTGCCGTTTCAGTACCACGCCGAATTTTCGCGTCACGGGGTGCACGATTCGCGTATTCACGCCTCGCGACATAACCCTCATGCGAGCGCCCGCTTTTCCCGGAAGACGTCAACGACGCTCGTGCCGATTTCGATCCTTGCGGCGCCACTTTCTCCCCTTGCGCGGGTACGGGCGCGTGCTGCACCAGCTCCGCGCGCGCCTCCACTTCACGCTGCAGCGCGAGGACCTGATCGTCGTCCCGGTGCGCCGCACTCACCGCGTCCAGTTGCGCCTGCGCGGAGGCAAGATCGTTGCGCTGCAGACTGTTGCGAGCCGCCTGGAGATCACCGGCGAGCGCCGCCGCCGAAGCGCCGCGTCCAGCAACCGGTCCGAAAGTCACCGAACCGGTCATGGTGTCGCTGCGTGTCTCATGAGTGGCCCCACTGTCGCGCTCCAGGCCTGGATCGTCCGATGCCAGCCAGCTTTTGTCCGACTGCGAAATATAAGCCGCGATCGCAATCGCGCCCACCAACAGGCTTGTGAGAACTATCTTCCTGGGTTCGCTAACCATGACGTCTCCCTCTCAACTCGTGACCCTGCGCGTTCGCGATATCGCAAAACGTGCCCGAATTCATCAGAGGGTTCACCGCGAGTCCATCAATCGATGCCGCCGCAACGACCGCGAGTTCGGGCCGGTACGGTCACGTACGGAGAAGAGTGCAAGGCGGATGCCTGGTATTTGCTATTTATAGCCGCGAAAGGCCGATTCGTCCGCTCGCGCAGGGGCTGTTGTCCGAAAAAGCCAGCCTACTGATTCGCCATTCCTACGACGATTTTTTGGAACTCCGAAGCAATGTCGAACGCGAAGCAGAATTAGCGCGACGCTGCGCAACGGCACGGCTGCACTCCGAACAGCGGTGATGGGCGGCATGAATTTTCCTGCACACGTGCCGAGCGGCACGCGTCTGCATGGTTTTGCCCGCGATGAAAGGGCGGCGTAATCGGAACACGGATTATGCCTGCGGATCCTCGCGCAATCGACTCGAAGACCGCAGCCAGCCATTCGCCATGACGGCCGGAGACGTGTCCACGCGCTCCCCGCCTAACCGCAAAGGACGCGGTCAGCCATTGCCGCCGTGCCACAGCGTGAGCTTGTTCACCACGACCAGCACACCCGGCACGGTTCGAGCGATCTGCTCCGCTTGCCGGATCTGATCGGCGCTGTGCACCGTGCCGGTCAAGATCACCGCGCCGTCCTGGGCGCGCACGAACACGCCTGACACATTGAAGCCCGGGGCCTTATCGAGCGCTTGCCGGACTGCCGTCGCCAGATTGCTGTCCGCCTGCGACGCGGCTTTGCCGCTTGTCATTGCCGCGCTCGCATGGGCGTTCGACGTCCCGCTGCCTGTTTGCACACAAGCCGAAAACACCGTGGTCGTGCAGACGGCCGCCAACAGAACACGTACTGGTCTGCGCTTCATGGGTTCTGTCCGGTGGAAATTCGCGGCGCACCCCAAGACCTGTATAAAAACACAGTATAATGGTCGATATGAACAGCCCTGCGATTCGTGTCCGGGCTGCCGCTCTCCAAGGTTTGAGTCATGGTGTCCCAGCAAGGCCTGTTTGCCCCCGAGCCGGTACGCCTCGTCAATGACGAGCAAGGCGGGATTCGCTATTTGCCTGAGTCGATTCCGGCACTCACGGCGCAAAAGTGGTTCGATCAGGCGCTTGAAAATGTCGGCTGGTCGAGCCGGCAGCGCATGATGTACGACCGGGAGGTGGCCGTTCCACGTCTGCTCGCCACGTTCTCCCGCGAATCTGAAGATCTGCCTGCGCCGCTCGGCGAAGCATTTGAAGCCGTCCGCTCACTGCTCGGCGCGCCGTTCAATCGCGTCGGTCTCAATCTCTATCGCGACGGCAACGACAGTGTCGCGCTTCATAGCGACAAGACGGAAAAGCTGCTGCCGGGCGAGCCGATTGCCGTCGTCTCGCTCGGCGCGAGCCGCCGCATGTCGATCCGCCCGAAGGCGGGTTCCGGCCGCATCGTGCACGTGGAGCTGGAGCCAGGCAGTTGCATCGTCATGAGCTATGCCTCGCAATTCACGCATGAACACGGCATCCCAAAGCTGGCCGATGCGATCGGGCCGCGGATCAGCCTGGCGTTTCGCTGCTTTGCCAGTTGAGCGTCACGTCCAGGTGAGCGTCACATCCAGGTGGCGTACTCAAGTGTCACACTCAAGCGGCGTACCCAGGCAACACACTCAAGCGGCGCACTCAACCGCCATATCTGGCGACACGCTCAAGCGGCTCACTCAAGCGGCATACCTGGCGACACGCTCAAGCGGCTCACTCAAGCGGCATACACAGACTGCACACCCAAGCCGTGCACCCTGGCGTCAAACCCACGCCTCACATCAAACAGCATAAATCTCAGTGTTCTCCGCCAACGGCAAAAACTCCCCAGTACGTCCGTCAAGGGCAAGCATCACGCCGCTTTCGATATTGAAAATCCAGCCGTGCAGCCGCAGTGTCTTTTTCACGAGGCCCACGGCCACCGACGGATGCGTGCGAATGTTCGCAAGCTGCGCCAACACGTTGTCTTTGACCAGCGCATCAAGACGCTCCGCATCCGACTGGTAAGTCCGCGACGCGTTGATCGCTTTCGCCGCGTCTGCGTGACGAAGCCAACCCGCCACGGCCGGCAGATGGTCGAGGTTCATGCACGTGCAGATCGCCGTCATCGCCCCGCAATTGGAGTGACCGCAAATCACGATATCCTGCACGCCCAGCACGGCCACCGCATATTCGACGGTCGCCGAGACGCCGCCCGGCTCCGGGCCGTAAGACGGCACGATGTTGCCCGCATTGCGAATCACGAACAGCGAGCCGGGTTCCACCTGGGTCAGCAATTCGGGGACGACACGGCTGTCCGAGCAGGTCACGAACAGCGCGCTCGGACTTTGCGCCGTCGACAAACGTTTGAACAAGGCGCTCTGCTGCGGGAAGACTTCGCGTTGAAAGCGGATGAATCCTTCAATGATGTCCTGCACAACGTTCTCCGGATAATCAAAGCCTCAGACGGCCGGCCCAGCGGCAAAGTCCAAAGCGGGTCTGCGATCGGTTGGCGCGACTATACCGCAGCTTCGCTGGCCTCATCCCTCGTTGGGCGACGCCGCGAGCTTGTGGTCGATCAGCCGCGTGGCCCATTCGATGCCATCGCGCGCGGCCTCCGCCTCGGTAAGCCATTCCGGCTGAGCCGTCCCGGGACGGAATTGCGCGACCGTATCCACCGTGTGGCGCACGCTCACTTTCGCGCGCCACGCGCCCAACTCGTTGCGCTCGGACTGCACGACGATCTCGTAGCCACGATGATCAAGCGTATGCATCTGCATGAAGCGTTCCCCAAGTCGATCCTGAAGCACAAACTGTACGCCCGCGAATCGTCCTTCATACCCCCGGCAAAAACAAACAAGCCCCGGCTGTTCCTGGCCGGGGCTGACTCTCCCGCTCACACACCGCGAAACCGTGCGGGCATCAGATTGCAATCTCAGTTGAAATCGCCGGTTTCGAGTTCCACGGATTGTCCCCCGTT
>NZ_JAXDPY010000099.1:0-2828 GCF_034668105.1 Paraburkholderia sp.
GACGAAATTCCATATGAAACTTGCTCCGCTAATTTGAAAGGGTTTTGTCCGTTCCGAAGATTTCACCCAATACGGCCTCTTAATGTCTGGACGTCCAGATGAATCGGATTGGGCAAAAATAGTTGCTGTGTGCGCGCCCGTTAATACATCAACGGCCGTATTTCTCGGCGAATTCGATTGCGGTGAGGTCCCGGAAGTCGGCGAGAGCCGCGTCGATCTGCTCGGGATCCCAGTCCCACCAGGCAATCTGCTGCAGCCGTTCGGATGTCTGCGCGTCGACGCGAAAGCGCAGCACGCGCGCCGGCACGCCAACGACGATAGCGAACGGTGGCACATCTTTGGTCACGACGGCTCCCGAACCAACGGCTGCACCCGTGCCGATCGTCACGCCGGGCATGATGATGGCGTTATGCCCGAGCCACACGTCGTGGCCGATCTGCACACGGTCCTGCGCGCGCCATTGGAAGATGCCGGCGTCGTCATCCAGCGAAAGCCCGTACGAGCGCGAGCGATAGGTAAAGTGGTGGTGGGTCGCCCGCCACGATGGATGGTTGGGCGGATTGATACGCACGCCCGTGGCGATATTGGCGAACTTTCCGATGACCGCGTGGGCGATCTGATTGTCGCCCATCGCATAGCCGTAGTCGCCGATTACCGTTTCGGCGACATGACTGCGGGGGCCAAGATACGTGTAGCGGCCAAAGTCGCTGGCTCGAACGACTGCAGTGGGATGGATTTCCGGATCTTCAGACATGAGTCGGCCGAGCGTCCACGGATCCGCAGCGACGCCATGATTAATCAACATAAAAGCTCGAAGTTCAATGATGAGATGACAGTGTTGGCGCTTGCCTCGCACTCACATGACGAGGCTGCGCAGAAAGGCGTGATAGCAGGGTGGTCTCCGTCAGACGACGCGTTCGCCCGCCCGCCAGGTCGCGCGGGGTACGGGTAGCGTGTCATGCATTCGCACGCGCACAAAGTCGGCCCGCAACCCGGGGGCGATCGCGCCGCGGTCGTGCAATCCCACTGCGCGAGCGGGCTCGGCCGAGACGGTTGCCATGGCACGCGGGAGCGTCCAGCCAGCCTTGCCAACGAGTTCGAATGCCGCGGTCAACAGACTCGACGGGACATAATCAGACGACAGGATGTCGAGCAGTCCAGCGTTCGCGAGTTCGAGCGCGGAGACGTTGCCCGAGTGCGAACCGCCTCTCACGATGTTGGGCGCGCCCATGATCGTCGCGATACCATGTTCTCGCGCGGCTTGTGCGGCCACAAGGGTGGTCGGGAATTCGGCCAGCGCGATGCCTTCGGCGGCCGCCTGTTCGACATGCTCGACTACCGTATCGTCATGGCTCGCCACCGGTATGCCGAGCTTCACACAGCGCGCTACGATTTCGCGACGGTGCCGGTCGGCGTAGCGTTCCTGTCCATCCGCAAGTTCGGCTACCACGGCGGCAAAATGTTCGTCAGTCAACTTGCCGTGACGTTCCTGCCAGCGCCGCCATTGATTGCGATCCTGCCATTGCCGCTGTCCCGGCGTGTGATCCATGACGGAAGCAAGACGTAGCAGCGGATGCGCGTAGAGCGAGTCGAATACGTCGACCACGTCTGGCGCGGCGATTTCGCAGCGCAGGTGCAGGAAATGTTCGGCCCGGAGCAACTCGCTCTGGGACAAGCGCGCGAGTGCTTGTGTGCACTGCGTCTGCAGATCGCGGTTGTGCATGTCCACGTCGGAACGCGCGCCGATTCTGAGCGAATCGAACACGGTGGTGATGCCGGCGGCGGCCACCTGAGCATCGTGAATCACGAACGCCGCGTCGATATTCCACCGCACGCCGGGGCGCGGCGCGAGATGCTTCTCAAGATTGTCGGTGTGCAGTTCAATCAGGCCCGGCAGCAGATAGTCTCCGTCCCAGTCAACGGCTTCGCGCGCGGCCGTGCTGCCGCGTTCGACATCGCGAATGACGCCGTCTTCAATGCGCACGGTCCCGATCAACTCTTCATCTCGCGTAACGACGCGAGCGATCCTGATCAACATCGACGAACTCCGTATGCGTACCAGCCAAACGTAGCGTTGCTGTAAGACGCGGTAGTGTGGTTGTAATTCGGGGCGGTGCGACGCTCATCGCCATTCGTGTCGAGCGGGGGCCCAGTGATGTGGTCCCACGTGTCATCTAAACGTCTAGATGTATTGGGATACGCTTGCAACCCCGTAACGCGAGCGACGCACGTCACATTTCCATCATGGCTCGCGCACTGAAATGCGCGAGCAGTTCAAGCATTTGAGCCGCTCGGAATGACAACACCATGACATCTGCGGAGAAAGCAATGCCACACACTGCCGGCGAAAAACTGCGCGTCACCCAGGAATGATCCGCTCCGCCTTCAACCGGTCAAACAACGCAACGAATGCGTCTGGCGTGCTCTGATAATCAAGAAAGCCTGCCTTGCGGCTTTTCGTCATGTCTGTGAGCACTTTCATCGGGCGTCCGAGATCGGCATCGGTATGCCACCATGACACCAGCTTGCCGATGTCCGCTTCGATCAGATCGAACCGCGCCGCAATCCCGGACGGCGAGCGTCAGCCCCATGTTCATCGCGTTGCCGACAGCAAAACCGATGATCGTGTGCGGACGATCCACGCCCCAGCTGAAGCCGTACCGCTGTGCCGCTTCGAACAGGCGATCTTCGCATACGGTAGAACTACCGCGTGTGTTACCGCGCGTGCGGCAGATTGAATGTACCACCACTATCGAATTGGGATCCCAGGTGTAACGGGCGCTATGGCCGAAGAGCCTTCATCGCACCACGTGTTTCTACCAGCAACT
>NZ_JAXDPY010000100.1:0-3810 GCF_034668105.1 Paraburkholderia sp.
CGTTAGAGCGTTTGCAACAATCCTGGTCGAGCATGCGATGACGCCGAACCCCATGGCGTCGGCGCTGTACGTCCACTGTCTGGCCGACCCGATCTACCGCCCGCTAGAGATAGACCCACACAGAACAATGATCTCCCGATCAAAATGCCGGCCATCGAACAACCCTTCCAGACCCTTGCCCTTGCTCATCGCCGCCCACCAGATTGATTGGATCGCTACTCTAACCGGTCCAATGAGTCTATTTGCACCAGAGCCCCGTAGATCACCCAGAAGGGCTTGCGTTGTCATTCGGCCCATCAGTTCCGGGATGAAGGGGCGTAAAACGGCTGACGCGGCGGCGTTTCGCCGAAGTAGTCGGCGTAAAAGGCCTTTACATGGGGAAACACGGCCGCGCCCAGTTCCCGCTCCGCCTGCTTGCGCTCGTTGCGCGGCTTCGCGAGCGTCTGTTCGATCTCGTTGAGGATCGCATCGCGATCCACACGCGTGAACCGGCCATCCCGGTACACCACATCGCCGGCAATCATCACGGCATCGACGGCGTTCGTCTTGGCTCGCTGCATGAGCGCATCCAGCATGGGAATGTTGTCGTCCTGATAGGGGTACGTTGCAGTTTTCCAGTTCATCAACACCAGATCGGCCAGGCGTCCGGTTTCCAGGCGACCAATCTGTGCGCCGAACGGGGTGGTTCGAGCACCATCCTCAGTGGCCATTTTCAGTATCTGTGGGCAGGTCGGCACGTCGTCGTCCATTCCCGGCGTGCGGTGTACGCGCAGTGCGAGGCGCATCTCCTGCAACATGTCGCGGTCTTCGTTGATACCCGCTTCGTCGAGCCCCATGCCCACCGTCACACCGTATTTGGCAAACGCATTCAAGGGTGCCACGCCACTGCGCAAACGCAGATTCGAACTGCAGTTATGGCAGATGCAGGTGCCGGTATGCGCGACCATTTCGATGTCTGCTTCCGTCAGCCACACACCATGGCCGAGGGTTAGCGACGGACCGAGCAGACCGAGATCGTTCAGATGCGCGACCGCCGTCTTGCCCGTCCGGCGGCGCGCGTATTCCTTCTGATAGGCGGTTTCGAGCAAATGCATATGCATCGGTACGCCGGCGTTGTCGGCGCGTTCCTTGATGGCAAGCAGTGTCTCATCGCTACACCAGTGCAGATTGGCAGGTGCAAGCTGAATCCGGGTCAGCGATTGGCCTTCGTTGTCCTGCGTGAGCATGTCGAACAGCTGCAGATGGTCGGCCAGCGGGACCTGCTGCGCTTTCAGATGCGCGGCGAGCTTCGTCCCGATGTCGGCCGGCAGGCGTTTGACGAAGTCTTCGTCGGCTTCATAGACAAGCAGGTTCTGCTCGCGCACGGCGAAGCTGTACGACGCGCGCATACCGATGTCCCGATACGCCTTCAGAACGCCTGAAGCGGCTTCATGTATCGACGACAGCGGACCAGGCCGCCAACCGTGGATATGCTGCACCGTGGTAATGCCGGACGCAATCATTTCGAAGGCGGAGTACAGGGTATCGAGGTAAAGATCGATCTCGCGTGTACCCATCCGGCTTGCAAACCACAGTTCCAGCGCGTAGTCAGGAGAACCATGTTGCAGCGGCGTCAGGCCGACGTGATGGTGACTGTTGACGAAGCCAGGCAGCAACACCGTATCGGGCGAGCCGAGACGCGGCGCGTTCGGATACTTTGCGATCAGCTGCTGCGCATCGCCGATCTCGACGATGACGCCGTCGCGCTGATACAGCGCGCCGTCGCGGATGACCTCTGCGGTGTGCCGGTCGGCGACACCCTTGACGATCCAGCCAGCGACAATCAATGTTTCGGACATGGTTGCTTTTACCTGAATAGAGAAGAGTAGTTTCAGAACGATGGTGTGCCGTATAGATCGACACGCCGATGATCGAAGTAACACAGCTTTTCGCGGGTCGCCGCGATCTCTGCATGCGCGAGCGTCGCGCTGACGATGCCAGCTCCTTCGTTGCCGGGCCGGCGGGCGAGTACCGCGCCGTCGGCGGCGATCACACACGACTCGCCGTAGTTGTCGATGCGCACGCCATCGAGGAATTCGTCACCGATCTTGTTCGCGCAAACGACCGCCAGGCCATTTTCCCGCGCGTGCGTGCGCAGCTCCCCGACGAAGAAATCCATGTCGTCGCCGCCGCTGCCGGCGACGGGCACGATGACGAGATCGGCGCCCGCCGCACGCAACGCGCGCCAGCATTCTGGAAAGCGGCGGTCGTAGCAGACCAGCACGCCGATGCGCCACGCGCCTACCTGCACGACGTGCAGTGCGTCGCCAGGCGTGAAGTGCGCGGCTTCGTCGTAGCCGGGCGGCGGGTCGTCGCCGACCGGCAGGTGAAGCTTGCGCGCAACCGGACCGGCGCGCAGCGGATTGCCGTCGGCGTCGAAGCCGAGCACGGCGTTGTGATACCGGCCACTAGCCCGATCGATTTCGTAGAACGGGACGAACAGCGCGATGCCACGTGTCCTGGCCAGCGCGGCGCAGCGCGCGGCCAGCGGACCATCCGCGGGCTCCGCCCAGTCACGATATTGCCCGCCCGGCGCGCTCGCGAAGTACGGCACCATCGAGAGTTCGGGCAAGACGATCAACTGGGCGCCGTCATCGGCGGCGGCGTGCACGGCGGCAAATGCCGCGGCCTCGTTGCTGGCAAGGTCGCTCGTGCAGGGAGGCAATTGCAGGGCCGCGACCCGAAGTGTGCTCAGCGTTGCCAGCCGACTCATCGGACCCGCTCCTGCTCGGCGAAGGCGCGATCGACTTCATCGCGCATCAGGTCGGTCAGGTGGACGCTGAGATCGTGGAACGCCCGGCTGCGCGTGTCTCGCGGGCGAGGAAGATCGACCGGAATGATGGTCTTGATGCGCCCCGGGCGTGCCGTAAACACGACAATGCGGTCGGCGAGCGCGATCGCTTCGTCGATGTGGTGAGTGACGAAGACCATCGACACATTGCTTCGTTGCCAGACCTGGATCAGGAAGTCCTGCATCTTCGCGCGCGTTTGCACGTCCAGCGCGGCGAACGGCTCGTCGAGCAGCAGTATCTCGGGTTTCAGCGCGAGTGCGCGTCCCACTGCTACACGTTGGCGCATGCCGCCCGAGAGCTGGTCGGGCCGTTTGTCGATGGCTTCGGACAAGCCGACACGCTCGAGAATTTCCTCTGCGATACGGCGCCGGTTTTCCTTGGGCATGTGCTGCATTTTCAGGCCGAAGGTGATGTTTTCGCCCACGCTCAGCCACGGGAAGAGCGAGGCGTCCTGGAAGACGAGTCCTCGGTCCGTGCCCGGCCCGCTCACCTCGGCGCCGCCGCACATGATGCGGCCGCTGGTTACCTGTTCCAGTCCTGAGATCAGGTAAAGCAGGGTGCTTTTGCCACATCCGCTTGGACCGAGGAACACGACGAATTCGCGACGCGCGATATCCAGGTCGATATCACGCAAGGCAACGAACGGTGCGCCGTCTGTCTGCCATGTTTTGCCGACGCCCTTGCAGGTGACGAGCGGCGGTTGCACGGAAGCTGATTGGTTCTGGCTCATATCATTTCCCCAAGCCGTTATTTGGCACCCAGAACAGCACCTTGCGCTGAACGATTCGCAGCGCAACGTCGAAGGCGAAGCCGATGACGCCGATCAACGTCATCGTGAAGAACGACAGGCTGGAGTTGAAGGTATTGCGCGCGAGCATGACGACCTGACCGAGGCCGCTGCCGACGCCGGTCGCTTCCGCCACCAGGACTACCATCCACGCGCCGAACAGGTTCATGCGCAGCACCATGAAGAGCGACG
>NZ_JAXDPY010000101.1:0-2534 GCF_034668105.1 Paraburkholderia sp.
GCATTGTGATAGCTGCCATTGCCGAAAAACTCTTCGATCAGTTCAGCCTCATGCCGGAAACCGCACTTCTCATAGACGTGGATGGCAGCGGTATTCGACTTGTCCACGATCAGGTAGACCTTGCGCAGATTCAGCACCGAAAACGCGTAGTCGATCGCGAGCTGAGTGGCGACCGTGGCGTAGCCGCGGCCCTGCGCGTGTGGCGCGATGATGATCTGGAACTCACCGCGCCGGTGAATGTAGTCCAACTCGATCAATTCGACGACGCCGACGGTTTGGCCTTCATTGTCGATCGCCACGAAGCGGCGCTCGCGCAAATCGTGCACGTGCTGGTCGTACAGTTGGGTCAGTTCGGAGAACGTTTCATAGGGCTCTTCGAACCAGTAACGCATGATCTTTGCGTTGTTGTTCACTTCGTGAACGAAGCGCAGATCGGTGCGCTCGAGCGGGCGCAGGGTCAGTTCGCTGCTGCGTTCGATAGTCATTGGATTCCCCTTGAGAATTATTGGTTTGAGTGCGCAAGTTCGCGTCAGCGTTCAGGTTGCGTTTCCTGTTAGTCAGGGGCCGGTGTGGGGAGTTCTTGCAACACCCCGGCTCCGGCGCAGGTCGTTCTTGCAAAGCGAGGCGCCGCGCGGATTCGGCGACGGCGGGGCGTCGCGTTGTCGCAGGCCGGTTATCGCGATTTTGTGAGGGGCTTGGCACCGTGCGGGTCCATACGGTGCTCTACAATGAAATCATGCTCTTGCGATGGAGGCTACCGTGATCGAGCACTTGATATTAGGCGCCTTTCTGGTCATCCCGCTGCTCATCGTCGCGTTTCTTTTTTCCGACGAATTGTGGCAGGAACATCGGCATCTGCACGACATGCATCTCGAGCCCGCGAAACCTCGCCGTGACTGGCGGCATCCGCTGCGGCGTTCGCGGCATCATCGGCTTTGAGGCTTTTCAGTGGGTTGCGTGGCTCATCGCGCTGCGAGCGCCAGGGCGAGGCGAGGGCGCTTTGCGGATGAGCGCGACAAATAAAAAAGCCTGCCGTGTTCGGGCAGGCTAAAAAGAGATCCACACTCAATGCCTTGTGGTACAAGGCAGACACCAGTCTAGCCGCACGGCCTGTAGCGCTGGTTTCACCGGCTTTTACACATATTACGGGGCGTGACCAGCGCCTTTCCGCGACTCCTTCCGAATCAGTGAGCGCGCCAATGGTCGCGAATGCGCTTGGCCAGCGCTTCGAGCGTGGCCGCGTCGGCGACCTCGCGTGCATGCATGCGCAGTGGTTGTCCTTCCCAACGCGGGATCACATGAAAATGCACGTGCGGCACCGTTTGTCCCGCCGCGGCGCCATTGAATTGTCCGATAAACACGCCGTCCGGACGCAGCGCCGCGCGAATGGCGATGGCAAGCCTCTGCGACATGCGCATGCAGGCCACCGTCGAGGCATCCGACAAGTCGAAAATCTCAACCGCCGCTTCCTTCGGCACGACCAGCACGTGCCCGTCGGCTTGCGGCATCAGGTCCATGAAGGCCAGCGCCGCATTGCTTTCCGCCACTTTGATGCAGGGTAGTTCGCCGCGCAGAATTTTCGCGAAGGGGTTGCTGTCGTCGTAGGTCATCACGCGTCCTCGTCATTGCCGTTGGTATCAAGATGGAGCTGCTGTTGGCGATATTCTCCACCACATCTATTACAACGCGCGTGCAGCGCGCTTGATTGCCTGCGGCGGCTGGCCGAACGCACGCAGAAAGGCGCGCCGCATCCGTTCGGTATCGACGAAGCCGGTTTCGGCGGCGACCGCTTCCATCGAGTGACGGCCCGCCTCCAGCATGGTGCGGGCGGCTTCCACGCGCAGTGCCTCGATGGCTCTAGCCGGCGATTGGCGCGTTTCGTCGCGAAACGCGCGGCTGAACTGGCGCGGACTCAGATGCGCGATGTCGGCAAGCTGTTCGACCGTCAACGGCTCGCGCAGATGGTTTTTGGCGTACGACAACACGTCCTGAATGCGGTCGGATTTCGGTTCCAGATCGAGCATGGCCGAGAACTGCGACTGGCCGCCTGTGCGCCGGTGATAGACCACAAGCTTCTTGGCGATGGTGCGCGAGACCTCGACGCCGAGATCGCTTTCGACCAGCGCCAGACACATATCGATGCACGCCGTCATGCCAGCCGAGGTCCACACCGAGCCGTCGACGATGAAAATCCGATCGTCGTCGATACGGATATCGGGAAAGCGCTGCTGCAAGTCGCGAGCGTGGTACCAGTGAGTCGTGGCGTGCCGGCCGTCGAGAATCCCGGCTTCGGCCAGTACGAAGGCGCCGGTACAGATGCTGGTGGTGCGGCGCGAGGCGGGCAGCGCGTCGTTCAAAAAAGCCTGCAACGCCGGCGATGACGGCTCGATCTGCATCGAGCCCGTCACCACCACCGTGTCATACGCCGGATCGCCAAACGGCTGCGTGGCGATCTCGACGCCCGACGAACTACGCACCATGCCGCCCTGTTCGGAGATGACTTCCACCGCGTACTCCGGCTGTGCCGCCTCGAG
>NZ_JAXDPY010000102.1:0-3909 GCF_034668105.1 Paraburkholderia sp.
TACCGAACTTACGCCGGAAGCTACGCCGACAGAAATTCTGTCGCGCGTAGCCTGAATGAAGTGTCTCTGCCGCGCAGATCAGTGCGTGCGCAAACTCCCCCCGCTCTATTTAGCGCCCCCGCCGAGTCATCTGACGGTAGCCTGTTCAATCTGAAACTCGCGCACCGATTGGACGCGAAGTAAAAACCTTGCTAACTGGATAACCCGCGGCCGGAACACGGGCCTATCTCCTTCGAGAACCAGACTCACTGTCACGCGAGCAGACTGGAGCGATGCCGTTGAAATTCCCAACTCGGGAAGTTCTCGCCGGTGCGAATTGGGGCATGATAAATGACGGACACAACGGTAGACGGAGGCGTTCGGAGCGAGAGCGGCCAGCGCGGAGGTGGCCGCCTCCGCGCCGGCCGAGCAAACACGTACACCCGAACTAACGCCTTGCGCCATCGCCTTGCGGGACTACATTTAATCAATATCCGTCGAGACCCTGAGGCGTGATATGAGCGGCGAGCGGCGAATCGCAGGCTGCGTCTGTCGCAGTGACATAAAAAAGGAGATATCAAATGGCAGAGATAGACAAGGAAGACGTGGTTGCAGTGCTGAACCGGATTCTCGAATCCGAATTGGCCGGCGTCGTTCGGTATACACACTATTCGTTTCTCGTTTTCGGGTTCGGACGCATTCCGATCAGATCCTGGTTGCGCGAGCAGGCCGATGAATCGCTGTTGCACGCACAGCAGGTCGGAGAATGGATCACCACGCTGGGCGCCTATCCGTCGCTCGCGATCGGTCCCCTCCTCGACTCGCACACATTCGATATCTCTTCGATCCTCCGCGAGTCGCTGCAAGCGGAGCACCTCGCGCTGGGGCTTTATCGCGAATTGCTCGCACTGGTCGAGGACCGTTCCGTCGCACTCGAAGAGTTCGCCCGTCAGATGATCCATGTCGAAGAGATGCACGCGGGCGAAGTCGACAAGATGCTGCGCCGCCCTGGAGAAGTGACGACGTCGGCCGAACGGCACCCGGCCCAACCCTGATCAAACTGACTACGGCGGCATCTCAGAGATGCCCCTGCCGTTGACACCGTCCGTTATTTCAACAATACTTGAAATATAGAAATCTATCGTCCAGGTATGAACTCAGACCTCGTTGTACGCGCCCTGAGCGCGCTGGCCCACGAATCACGCCTGGCAATCTTTCGCCTGCTGGTCGTAGCCGGGCCTGACGGCATGGCTGCGGGCGAAATTGCGCAGCAGCTTGGCCTATCCCCGTCCAGTCTGTCGTTTCACCTGAAGGATCTAACGCACGCAGACCTGGTGAAGCCGCGGCAGGAGGGACGTTTCGTCATCTACACGGCAAACTTCGACGCCATGACCGGCCTGATTGGTTTCCTGACCGAGAACTGCTGCGCCGGCACGATCTGCGCGGCAAGCGACCTTCCAAACTGTTGCGGCGAAACACCATGAAGCGGATGCGCATTCACGTCGCTGTCGACAATCTCAACGACAGCATCCAGTTCGCAGGAAAAGACACAGGCCTCCAAGACTGCTGCACGCCGGCCGAGTCCATCGTCACTAGCGCAGGAATGAAATGAGCAGCACTGACACAGCGGTCCGCGCAGAACGCGCGGCAATCGGATTTTTCGAGCGTTACCTCACGGTCTGGGTCGCGCTCTGCATTGTTGGCGGCATCGTGCTCGGACAGCGGCTTCCGCAACTCTTTCAGGTTGTGGGCCGCATGGAACTGGCGCAGGTCAACCTGCCGGTCGGCGTACTCATCTGGGTGATGATTATCCCAATGCTCGTCAAGATCGATTTCGCCGCCATGACACAGGTGAAAAGTCAGTGGCGCGGTATCGGCGTGACGCTTTTTGTGAACTGGTTCGTCAAGCCATTTTCGATGGCCTTGCTCGGCTGGATCTTCATCCGTCATGTGTTCGCGCCATGGCTGCCTGCCGACCAGCTTGACAGCTACATTGCTGGTTTGATCCTGCTCGCCGCCGCACCGTGTACAGCGATGGTGTTTGTCTGGTCTCGACTGTGCAAGGGCGATCCGTATTTCACGCTGTCACAGGTCGCGCTCAACGATTCGATCATGATCGTGGCGTTTGCACCGCTCGTCGCGCTGCTGCTGGGCCTGTCGGCTATCACAGTGCCGTGGGACACACTGATTGTCTCGGTCGGCCTATACATCGTCATTCCCGTCATCCTTGCCCAGGTGCTGCGGCGCCATCTACTGGCCAAGGGCGAAACACATTTCCAACAGACTGTCGCGCATCTCGGTCCGTATTCGATCTGCGCGCTTCTGGCAACCCTGGTATTGTTATTCGCATTTCAGGGGCAGGCCATCGTCAAACAACCGCTCGTTATCGCGATGCTGGCGATCCCGATCTTGATTCAGGTGTTCTTCAATTCCGGCCTTGCGTATCTGCTCAATCGCAGACTCGGCGTTGCGCACTGCGTTGCGGGACCCTCTAGCCTGATCGGCGCGAGCAACTTCTTTGAACTCGCAGTAGCCACGGCCATCAGCCTGTTCGGCTTCCAGTCGGGCGCGGCGCTTTCGACAGTGGTTGGCGTGCTGATTGAAGTGCCCGTCATGCTGCTGGTTGTCGGCGTAGTGAACCAGTCGCAGCACTGGTACGAAGCAGGCAACAGCCTTAAGGAACAGAAATCATGAGCGTTACGATCTATCACAATCCGGACTGCGGCACGTCGAGAAACACACTGGCAATGATCCGCAACGCGGGCGTTGAACCGGAGATTGTCGAGTATCTGAAGACCCCGCCTGATCGTGACACGCTAAAGGCGCTGATCGGGCATGCAGGCCTCGCCGTGCGCGCCGCGCTGCGCGAAAAAGGCACACCGTATGCCGAACTCGGACTGGGCGACCCATCTCTGAGCGAGGAGCAGTTACTTGATGCGATGCTGGAACACCCGATTCTTATTAATCGCCCGTTCGTTGTGAGTGCGCATGGCGTGCGCCTGTGCCGCCCGTCCGAACTCGTCCTTGAAATCTTGCCGGAAGCGCGGAACAGGCCTTTCACCAAGGAAGACGGTGAGGTAGTCATTGACAGCGAAGGCCGGAGAGTCGAGAAATGATCGACGGCCTGCCAAACGTAAGCAGTTCGCATCTCGATACCCCCGATCTGCAGAAACTCACGCCACGCGCCGTGTCGGAGCACGCGCCGCGGATTCTTCTACTTTACGGGTCCCTTCGGCCCACGTCTTATAGCCGTCAACTGACACTCGAAGCTGAATGTGTCCTGCGTCACTTCGGCGCCGAGACGCGAGTGTTCGATCCCCATGGTCTTCCGATTGTGGACAGCGTGTCTGCGGATCATCCAAAGGTCGAAGAACTGCGCAAACTGTCGGAGTGGTCGGAGGGTCAGGTCTGGTGCAGTCCGGAACGTCATGGCACGCTCACTGCCGTGTTCAAGAACCAGATCGACTGGCTGCCGCTGGAGATCGGCGGTGTCCGTCCCACCCAGGGACGAACGCTCGCGGTAATGCAGGTGAGCGGCGGGTCGCAGTCGTTCAACGCAGTGAACGCATTGCGTGTGCTAGGGCGCTGGATGCGGATGGTGACCATTCCCAATCAGTCGTCGGTAGCGAAGGCATGGCAGGAATTCGGCGCGGACGGGCGAATGAAGCCGTCCGCCTACTATGACCGCATGGTCGATGTCATGGAAGAACTGTACAAGTTCACCTTGATCGTACGCGACCGTTCCGAATATCTCACCGACCGTTATAGCGAACGCAAGGAAGCCCATCCAGAACTTGCGGAGCAATTGGCTGCGAGTGCCATGGAGCATGAAACCACCGCTGCCGATGCCAACAACAGCGAAGCCGAATAGCGGTACCGGCACGACCTGCGCGCTGGCAGCGGCGCAACTGGTATCGTGGGGGGGCGATT
>NZ_JAXDPY010000103.1:0-3168 GCF_034668105.1 Paraburkholderia sp.
GGACGCGAAACGCATCAAGCTCGCCGACAAGATCACACCGGTGCTGACACGCGGCGAAGTGAACGGCAAGAAGATCGGCGATCAGGGCACCGCGCCGAAGAAGGTAATGTTTCTGACCGGCCCGCGCTCCACCGAATTCTCCGCGACACCGACCGAATGGATGACGCTGATTCCGACCACGTACAACGCGGACACGCTCGGCATCCGTCCCGACCTCATCAAGCGCCCGATCGACAGTTGGGCCGAACTGCTCAATCCGCAGTTCAAGGGCAAGGCGGCGCTGTTGAACATTCCGGCGATCGGCATCATGGACTCCGCGATGGCGATCGAAGCGATGGGCCACATGAAATACGGCGACAAAGGCAACATGACCAAGGCCGAAATCGACCAGACCATCAAGATCCTGATCGAAGCCAAGCGCGCCGGCCAGTTCCGCGCGTTCTGGAAGGACTTCAACGAAAGCGTGAATCTGATGGCCTCGGGCGAGGTGGTGATCGAGTCGATGTGGTCGCCGGCGGTGACCAAAGTGCGCACCATGGGCATCGCCTGTAAATTCCAGCCGCTCAAGGAAGGCTATCGATCTTGGGCGTCCGGTTTCGGCTTTCCGCGCTCGCTGCAAGGCAAGAAGCTGGACGCCGCGTACGAGTTCGTCAACTGGTTCCAGGACGGCTGGGCCGGTGCCTACCTGATGCGCCAGGGCTATTACTCGGGTGTGCTCGAGACAGCGAAGACACACATGCAGCCTTATGAATGGGACTACTGGATCGAAGGCAAAGCTGCCGCGCAGGACATCAAGGCGCCCGACGGCCAGTTGCTCGAAAAAGCCGGCACCGTGCGCGACGGCGGCTCATACAACCAGCGCATGGGCGCGATTGCCTGCTGGAATGCGGTGATGGACGAGAACATCTACCTGGTCCAGAAGTGGAACGAGTTCATCGCGGCTTGAGCGTGGCCAGAGCGTGGCTTGAGCGCGGCTTGAGCGATCGAGCCGCATGCCGGACGGCCGGTGCATGACATGCCGGCATGTTTTTCGATGACGTGGTCATTGCGCGGCGCAATGACCACGCAGTACTTCCATAGATATCCGCCCATGGCAACGATCGATCTTCCCTCTCACGCGCAGGCTCAGCCCGTCAAACACCGGCGTGCGCCGGCATGGTTGCAGGCAACGCCGCTTTCGCTGACGTTCCTGCTGTTTTTCATCGTTCCGCTGGTCATCACGTTGATCGTCAGTTTCTGGGACTTCAACGAATACCAGATCATCCCGGCTTTCACGCTGAAAAACTACGCGGCGATTTTCGACGGCTGTTCGTCGATGACCGACGTCTGCGTGACCTTCAAGACATACTGGTCGACGCTCAGGTTCTGCGCGATCGTATGGGCCGTGACCTTGCTGCTGGGTTTTTCGATCGCTTACTTCCTCGCGTTCCACGTGCGCACGACGAGCATGCAGACCATACTGTTCCTCGTCTGCACGATTCCGTTCTGGACGTCGAACGTGATCCGCATGATCTCGTGGATGCCCTTGCTCGGCCGTAACGGACTCGTCAATCAGGCGTTGCTGGGCGCGCATCTGATCGATCAACCGCTCGAGTGGTTGCTGTATTCGAACTTCTCGGTCGTGCTGGCGTTCGTGCACCTCTACACGTTCTTCATGATCGTGCCGATTTTCAACGCAATGATGCGCATCGACCGCTCGTTGCTCGAAGCGGCGCGCGATGCCGGCGCGAGCGGCTGGCAAGTGATTCGCGACGTGGTGTTGCCGCTGTCGAAGACCGGCATTGTGATCGGCTCGATCTTCGTGATCACGATCGTGATGGGCGATTTCCTGACCGTCGGCGTGATGGGCGGCCAGCAGATTGCATCGGTCGGCAAGATCATTCAGGTACAGACCGGCTACCTGCAATTTCCCGCGGCGGCCGCTAACGCGATCATTCTGCTGGCTGTCGTGTTGATGATCGTGTGGGGTTTGACGCGGGTGGTCGATATCCGCAAGGAGCTGTGAAGATGCAGGCCATTCGCCTCAAACATCGGGAGCGTCGGCCGGCCAGCTTTTACTGGCTCGCGCTGCTGTTCGGCCTGTTCGTACTGTTCCTGTATGGGCCGGTCATTACGATTTTCATTCTTTCGTTTCAGGGACCCGAGGGTGGGCTGACGTTTCCGATGCGTGGCGTGTCGTTGCACTGGTTTGCCGTGCTGCGTGACGGCGTCGGCGATGTCGATATCTGGGCGGCATTCGGGCGCTCGGTGCGGCTTGCGCTGGCTGTGACAGTGTTGACGGTGCTGTTCTCCGTGGCGGCCGGATTGGCTTTTCGCCGGCGCTTTCGTGGCGATACGGCGGTCTTTTACGTGTCGGTTGCGAGTCTGATCATGCCGTCCATTATCGTCTCGCTTGGGATCGGGTTGACCTTCCGCCTGCTCGATAACGGTGTGAAGTATCTCGCTTCCGCGTGGGGATATCAGTCTTTTGCCGACAGCTATACGACGTCGATGGGCTTGTTCACGTCGGCGCTGGGCGCGCATTTGACGTGGACGCTGCCGTTTGGTCTGCTCGTGATGTTTGCTGTGTTCAACCGCTTCAATCCTGCTTATGAAGAAGCTTCCCGGGATCTGGGCGCCACGCCGTGGCAGAGCTTCCGGCATGTTGTCCTGCCTATCATCGGACCTTCGGTTGTTGGCGTCGCGATGTTCGGGTTCACGCTTTCATGGGATGAGATTGCGCGTACCTCGCAGGCGATTGGAGATCAGAATACTTTGCCGCTCGAGTTGCAGGGGCTGACCACGTCGGTGACGACGCCTGTGATTTATGCGCTGGGCACGATGACGACGGTTTTGTCGCTTACCGTGATGGTTGTGTGTTTGCTCGCGGTGCGAGGGTTGGGGCGTCGGCGGTCAAAATAGCCATTTCACTCCGTGTTCCAAGAATCAGCCAAATGCTTGGTTGCCAGCACCGTCCCCCTCCCGTACCGTTCTCGGATTGCGCCCGGCGCCCACCCCGCATTGGCTGCTGTTCGAAGTGGGCGGCGCATCGGCGACCAGCGAAACGCGCCGCTTCGATCGCTACTGGCGCAATGCGCGAGTGCTGGCGTCGCACAAGATCGAACATATCAGCGGCGGGCGTTTCGCCATCAATCTCGTCAACGCATGGAATCGCCCTGAACTGGAGCG
>NZ_JAXDPY010000104.1:0-15800 GCF_034668105.1 Paraburkholderia sp.
TCATGGATCGCGGACAAACATCTGGCCGGATCGCACAACAGAACCCAAGGAGAAACACAATGCTCGATATCAGACACGCCAATCAACGCGGCCGCGCGGAGCACGGCTGGCTCAGCTCGCGTCATACGTTTTCCTTCGCGAACTATCACGATCCGAAGCAGAACGGCTTTTCCGACCTGCTCGTGATCAACGACGACCGTGTCGCCCCCGCGCAAGGTTTCGGCAAGCACCCGCACCGTGACATGGAGATCTTTTCGTACGTGCTGGAAGGCGCGCTCGAACATAAGGACACCATGGGCACCGGCTCGGTGATCGTGCCTGGCGACATCCAGTTGATGAGCGCGGGAACCGGCGTCGCGCACAGCGAATACAACCATTCGAAGAGCGAGCCGGTGCACTTCATGCAAATCTGGATTGCGCCGGCGCAGAAAGGCACCGCGCCGCGCTATCAGCAACGCCACTTCGGCGCGGATCAGAAGCGCGGCGTCTTGCGCCTCGTGATGTCACCGGACGGCGCGCAAGACTCGCTGGTGCTGCAACAGGATGCGCGGGTCTATGCCGGTCTTTTCGACGGCGACGAAACCGCCCGCCTCGAACTGGCCAGCAATCGCTATGCTTATATTCACGTGGCGCGCGGCAACGTCACGGTGAATGGTGTCGAACTTGGCGAAGGCGACGGCGCGCGGGTCCGCGGCGAAGAAGCCCTGACCTTCACGCACGGTCACGACGCGGAAGTGTTGGTGTTCGATTTGCGTAACATCGAAATGTCGGAGTTGTGGGCTTAAGCGGCTCGATCCGGTCGATCGATCTGGCCAGCTCAAGCGCGACTCGCCGCGAAGTTTTACGGCGAGCCGCGCCCTTCCTGACCTACAGAGAAAAATCATGCGCTATACGCTATTTGAAAACCAGAAAGACACTATCATCCTCGTCGCCCGCATCCTGTTGATGGCGCTGTTCGTGATGTTCGGCTGGTCAAAGCTGACCGGCTTTTCCGGCACCGTGGCTTATATGACGTCGAGCGGCGCGCCAGTGCCTGAGCTATCGGCGGTCATCGCTGTCGTGATGGAGTTTGTGGTGGGCATTGCACTGCTGGTGGGCTTCTATACGCGACCGCTTGCGCTGCTGCTGGCGCTCTATACGCTGGGTACGGCGATCATCGGCCACCACTACTGGAACATGACGGGTGCAATGCAATACGCGAACATGATCAACTTCTACAAGAACATCAGCATCATGGGTGGACTGCTGCTCTTGTGCGTGACCGGCGCCGGCAGGTACTCGATCGACCGTCGTTAAGGCGCTATTGCAGCGGTTCGATACGCCCTCGAACGCGTTGCGCCGGCTCCTCAACCAGTGCTACGGGATTGCGCGGGAGCGCAAAAGAATCCGCCAGGCGGTCTCCAGGCGGATTTTTTACATGAAGCACTCCGTACTAGCCGGCGAAGCGCGCCAACACGCGTTCACGAATTGCCGGCCGGATATTCGACTGCGCCATATCACCTTGATAATGCGCGACCACGCGTGGGTTCATCACGCGAAACCAGAGTGGCGGCACATACGCGAGCATGATCATCGTCGCATAACCCGAAGGCAATTGCGGCGCGCCGTCGAAATCACGCAGCGCCTGGTAAGAGCGCGTCGGATTCGCATGATGGTCGGCGTGACGTTGCAACTGATACAGGAACAGATTGGTCACGATGCGATTTTGGTCACGATGCGATTGCTGTTGCACGAATGCTGAGGCTGGCAGCGCTCGATTGCTCGGGTCGTCGCCAATCAGGTAGTCGAGCACGGGAATAATGCCGAACACGAAAATGCGCCCGAACCACCAGAATATCGGCCAGCCGGTCAGCAACGCCAGATTGGCGGCGTGCAGCGGCAAGGTGATGGTGAGCGCACCGAGCAGCCACAGATAGCGCTGGCGTAGGTAAGGGCCTCCAAACGAAGGGTGCGCTGCACCAGCGTGCGTGGCGTGGTTGGAGCGAGGGAATGAAACGGGTGTTTGTCAGCCTGTCCCGGTGCACTTCCGTTAGGGTTTTTGCAGTCGGCCGGCCCGTCCAGAAGACAAAATCTGCATTGATACGGGAGCGTATCTGACAAAAAAACTGACAAAAAAACGGCGGCCCGAAGGCCGCCGTCTACTGCTCAAACGCAATCATCAGACTGTTGCTTCAGCCTCTGCCTGGCTCACCACTTCGTCCGCATCGCTATTGCGGATCAGGTGGTCGAACGCGGACAGCGATGCCTTCGCGCCCTCGCCCACTGCAATCACGATCTGCTTGAACGGCACCGTGGTCACGTCGCCGGCGGCGAACACGCCCGGCACCGAGGTTGCGCCGCGTGCATCGACAACGATCTCGCCGTGCTTCGACAATTCGACCGTGCCCTTCAACCATTCGGTGTTCGGCACGAGACCGATCTGTACGAACACACCCTCAAGCTCGATGCTCTTCGTTTCGCCCGAACGCAGGTCCTTGTAGACCAGACCGTTGACCTTCTTGCCGTCGCCGGTGATTTCCGTGGTTTGTGCCTGCGTCACGATCGTCACATTGGCGAGGCTGCGCAGTTTGCGTTGCAGCACTTCGTCGGCACGCAGTTGCGCGCCGAATTCGAACAGCGTCACTTCACGCACGATACCCGCGAGGTCGATTGCCGCTTCCACACCCGAGTTGCCGCCGCCGATCACCGCAACGCGCTTGCCCTTGAACAGCGGGCCGTCGCAATGCGGGCAGTACGCCACACCGTGGTTACGGTATTCGCGCTCGCCCGGCACGTTGATTTCGCGCCAGCGGGCGCCGGTCGCCAGAATGATGGTCCTGGCCTTGAGCACCGCGCCGTTTGCCAGACGCACTTCGTTGATGCGGCCCGGGATCAGCGCTTCAGCGCGCTGCACGTCCATGATGTCAACTTCGTAGCTCTTCACGTGCTGTTCGAGCGCCGTGGCGAACTTCGGCCCTTCGGTTTCGGTCACGGAGACGAAGTTCTCGATCGCCAGCGTGTCGAGCACCTGGCCGCCGAAACGTTCCGCCACCACACCCGTGGCAATCCCCTTGCGCGCCGAGTAAATCGCCGCAGCCGCGCCCGCGGGGCCGCCGCCGACGATCAGCGTATCGAACACCGGCTTCTTTTCCAGTTCCTTGGCCGCCCGCGCACCAGCGTTGGTGTCGAGCCTGGCGAGGATTTCCTTCACACCGCTGCGGCCCTGACCGAACACTTCGCCGTTCATGAACATGGTCGGTACCGCCATGATCTGGCGCGCTTCGACTTCGTTCTGGAACAATGCGCCGTCGATCGCCACGTGGCGGATGCGCGGGTTGATCAGCGCCATCACGTTCAGTGCCTGGACGACTTCCGGGCAGTTCTGGCATGACAGCGAAAAATACGTTTCGAATTGATAGTCGCCGTCGAGATTGCGGATCTGCTCGATCACCGCATCTTCGAGTTTGACCGGGTGGCCGCCGACCTGCAAAAGCGCGAGGACGAGCGACGTGAATTCATGGCCCATCGGGATGCCGGCGAAGCGGATGCCCGTTTCCTTGCCTGGCTCGCCGATCGAGAACGACGGCTTGCGCTCCGCGTCGCCGCGGCGTTCTAGCACAGTGACGCGTTCCGACAACGTGGCGATATCGTTCAGCAATGCCAGCAGCTCTTGTGATTTCGCGCTGTCGTCGAGCGAGGCGACGATCTCGATAGGCCTGCTAACCTTTTCGAGGTAGGTTTTTAATTGAGTCTTGAGATTGGCGTCCAGCATGGCTTCCGATTCCGTGGCGAAGGGTGTTGGGTCCCGGCCGCCGCGCGCATCAGGATAGGAAGCGCGCAGTCCGGGGACGCGCGAACCGCTGTAAGAAGCGGTCCGCACGGCGGTGCGCCGTAAGGCGCCTACTGCTAGAGGCTTTGAGACCTTAGATCTTGCCGATCAGGTCGAGCGACGGGGTCAGCGTGTCAGCGCCCGGCGTCCACTTGGCGGGGCAAACTTCACCCGGGTGAGCCGCGATGTATTGCGCAGCTTGCACCTTGCGCAGCAGTTCGCCAGCGTCACGGCCGATGCCGTTGTCGTGAATTTCGGCCAGCTTGATCTCGCCTTCCGGATTGATCACGAACGTGCCGCGCAGTGCCAGACCTTCTTCTTCGATCAGCACGTCGAAATTGCGCGAGATTGCCAGGGTCGGGTCAGCGATCATCGGGTACTGGATCTTCTGGATCGTGTCCGACGTGTCGTGCCATGCCTTGTGCGTGAAGTGCGTATCGGTCGACACGCTGTAGATTTCCACGCCGAGCTTCTTGAATTCGGCGTAACGATCGGCCAGGTCACCCAGTTCGGTCGGGCAAACAAACGTAAAGTCAGCCGGGTAGAAAACGAAAACCGACCACTTGCCCTTCAGGCTTTCTTCAGTGATGGTCTGGAAATCGCCATTGTGATAAGCCTGCGCCTTAAACGGTTTGACTTGACTATTGATGATCGGCATTGACTGAGTCCTCTTTCGAAGTGGTTGGAAAGTAGAGTCAGTATCTCAGACGACGCTTAATAGGTAAAGCGGAGTGTTCCAATGGTGACGATAGTCTGATGCTATTTATCCACCGACCGACGGCTATTGCACCGCATCAGTCCTTCAGGAGCCGCCATAGGGTCGTGCGGCCGATTCCCAGAGCCCGGCTTGCTGCGGCGCGATTGCCGCCGGCCTGTTCGAGCGCGCGAAGCGCGTCTTCGCGGGTGGGTGGCGTGCGAACAATCAGGTCAGCGGCCGCAGGAGCCGTTGCAACTGGCCCTTTCAAAGCGTCCGTCTGCCGCATCCGGCCGAATTCCGGAAAAACCACCTGCAGATCCTGCCAGCCTTCGCTGTCCGAATCGCTCAGATAAATCGCGGCGCGCGCAAGCAGATTTTCCAGCTCCCGCACATTGCCGGGCCACGCATACTGTTCGAACAAGGGCGCAAGGAAGACCAACACCCGCTCCAGCCCGGCACCCGACAGCCCATATTGGAGCGCGCTGCGGTTCAACAGGTGCCGCGCGAGCGGCGCGACATCGCCACGTCTTGCGCGCAGCGGCGGCAATTCTATCTGAAGCAGGTTCAATCGAAAATACAGGTCCGCGCGAAACACGCCCTGCTCGACGAGCGCGTGCAGATCGCGATGCGTGGCGGCGATCACCCGCACGTCGACGGGAGTCGCGCGCCCGGAGCCGAGCTTCATGACCTCGCGCTCCTGCAACACCCTCAGCAGCCGGCTTTGCAGCGCCACCGGCATCTCGCCAATTTCGTCGAGGAAGATCGTCCCCGTGTGGGCAATCTCGAAGAGGCCGGGCTTGCCGCCCCGGCGCGCGCCGGTGAACGCGCCTTCCTCGTGACCAAACAATTCGCTTTCGATCAGCCCTTCGGGCAACGCCGCGCAATTGAAGGCGACAAACGGATTGCCGCGGCGCCGGCTGGCATTGTGGATGCCCTGCGCGACCAGTTCCTTGCCGGTGCCGCTTTCGCCGCTCAATAGCACGGTGGCATCGTGAGCCGCGCCGGCGCGCGCGAGCCGCCGCACTCGCTCGAGCGCCGCCGAGTTGCCCACCAGGTCCTCCAGCTGGTGTCGCGCGACCAGATGCTTCGGGCGCTGGCTGGTACGCAGCGAGCGGTCGATCCGCTGCGCGACCAGCGCGTCCTGCACCGTGACCACCGAGCCCGAACGCAGGCCCTGTTCGACGATCGGCACACAGTTGACGATCAGCGCGCGGCCGCCAATCTGCTCGATGCGCTCTTCGACCGGCATGTCATGCTCGAGCGTCTCTCGCAGCAACGGGCCGACAGCGCGCGTCAATTGCGCCGGGACGTCCTGTTCGCGCTCGAGGCCGAGCAGATCGAGCATCGCCGGGTTGACGGCCTCGAGTTGGCCGGCGTCGTCGAAGGCGGCCACGCCGTCGCGCAGATGAGCGACGATCGTATTCAGTCGAACCCGCTTTGACTCCTTCTGGCGGCTCACGCGCGCCAGCTCGACGGAGCGCTCGAAGGCTTCTTCGACGGCGCCCAGCGAGTACAGAAAGACACTCTCCAGACCGGCCTGCTGGGCGAAATCGCAGGCCATGCCGGGGCCGATGATCACGCTGCAGCCTTCAGCCGCGAGGTTGCCGACGGCGAGCCGCACTTCGTCGATCGAGCGGTAGGCGCGCTGTTTCAGGCCGACCTTCAGCCATGCGCTCAGGTCGGCGAGGTCGTGCGAGATGGTTTCGTGCAGGACCAGACCGATCTGCGCGCCGGGCCAGGCCGTCGTGGTGCGGGTGATCGCACTCAGCACGTCGAAGCCGTTCACCTTGACCATGACCACCGGCACGCTCAGGTTGTCGCGCAGGTAGGCGCCGTTCGATCCGGCTGCCAGCACGACATCCACCGAGCCGGCGTCGACATAGGCCTGCAGCGCCGTGACGGCGGCGCCATAGCCCTCCCGAACGGAAAAGAACCGGGCCCGCCCGGTATAACGCGGCGCGACGGCCTCGCAAAGCGATTGCAACCGGCTGATACTGACCAGGGCGACGCCTGGCCGGCCAGAATTAGAATTCGCAAGCGATGACGAGAAAGTGGCCACTGCAACGCTCCGACCATTAGTTGAAACGTTCCATGAAACGTTTCATGGAACACGTCGTCATTCTGCCATGAACCGCGGCAACCCTCCTTTCCCAACTAAGCTTTTGATTAGTCGACGCGAACCCGAAAAGCCGGCAAATGGCACGCTTCCTGCAAAATCACCTCGGCCTTCTATCAGCCACTTCCTCTCTGGAGACAGTCTCATGAGCACATCCGCCAACCGCCGTGCGGCCTTCCGCGCCAAAGTCAACCAACGCCAGGGCCTGCTCGTGCCGGGCGCCTTCAACGCAATGAGCGCGCGCGTGATCGAAGACGCCGGCTTCGAAGCGATCTACATCACGGGCGCGGGCGTCACCAACATGTCGCTTGGCTTGCCCGATCTCGGCTTCATCGGCCTTGCCGAAGTCGCCGAGCATTGCGCGCGGATTCGCGACGCCGTCGCGCTGCCGCTGATCGTCGACGCCGACACCGGCTTTGGCAACGCGCTCAACGTGCGTCAGACGGTGCGCGTGCTGGAGCGCAGCGGCGCCGACGTGATCCAGTTCGAAGACCAGATCATGCCGAAGAAATGCGGCCACTTCTCCGGTAAGGAAGTGATCAGCGCGAGCGAGATGGCCGGCAAGATCCGCGCCGCCGTGGATGCCCGTGAAGACGACAATCTGCAGATCATGGCGCGTACCGATTCGGCGGCGGTCCATGGTATCGAAGACGCGATCGAGCGCGGCCACCGTTTCATCGAAGCCGGCGCCGACATTCTGTTTATCGAGGCAACCGAATCGCTCGCCGACATCGAACGTTTGCCGTCGCTGTTCGACACGCCGCAATTGATCAACATCGTGATCGGCGGCAAGACGCCGGTGCAATCGCGTGAAGCGCTTGGCAAGCTCGGCTACGGCATCGTGCTGTACGCGAACGCGGCGCTGCAAAGCGCGGTGCTCGGTATGCAGCGCGCCCTCGGCACGCTGAAGAGCAATGGCCGCCTCGATGAAGACGCCACGCTCGTCGCGCCGTTCAGCGAACGCCAGCGGCTCGTCAACAAGCCGCTGTACGACAAGCTCGATCGCGAGTACGCGGCGAAGGATTGAAGCATATGGACAGCGCGAGTCGGCGCGCGAGTCCATGACACCCTGAAGCGATTCTCGGCGCTACAACCGGATTTGTTGCGTTACGATTCGAGGCTGGCGGCCACGAGGCGTATTTCCACGAATACGTCACCGTATGGGCCGCCATTTCCCCGCTCGTCTCTGTCCGGATGCCGGAAACACGCTTTCGAAAGGTCGTCGCAAGAACATGAGGTCAACACGATATCGCGGTACCGCCTGGCACGTTAAAGGCCCCAACGGCGCCCCGCGCCCTGCAACGAGGGCGGTGCGATGACAGCAAGCGGCGCACGCAATTCACACGTCGGCTGGCTGCCGTACATCGTGGCGGCCACCTTCTTCATGGAGTACCTCGACACCACCGTCATCGCCACGGCACTCCCGCAGATGGCGCATTCGTTCGGTGTCGGTCCGAACAGCCTCAGCCTCGGCATGACGGCTTACATGCTGGCGCTGGCGATTTTTATTCCGGCGAGCGGCTGGGTCGCCGACCGCTGCGGCTCACGCACCGTGTTCTTCAGCGCGATCGGCGTTTTCACGGTGGCTTCGGTGTTGTGCGGGATATCGCAGAACGTCACCGAGTTCACCGCGGCACGGCTTCTGCAAGGCATCGGCGGAGCAATGATGGTGCCGGTGGGCCGCCTGGTCGTGGTCCGCAGCACCGAGAAGAGCCGCATGATGCAGGCCATCTCGACCATCACCTGGCCGGCGATCGCCGCGCCGGTGGTGGGTCCGCCGATCGGTGGTTTCATCACGACCTACGCGTCATGGCGCTGGATTTTTCTGCTGAACGTGCCGTTCGGCCTGGCGGCAATGGCGATTGCGCTCGTCCTGGTGCCGAACCTGCGCGGGAGTGAACGCAAGCCGCTCGACATGGTGGGTCTGCTGCTGAGCGGCGTGACCTTGACCGCGATCCTGTACGGCGCCGAACTGGCGAGCCAGCCTGGCGAGAATCCGTGGATTGCCGCGGCGTTCATTGTGGGCGGCCTGCTGGCCGGCGTGTTGGCATTCCAGCATGCGAAGCGGCATCCGCATCCGCTGATCGACGTCTCCACGCTGAAGATTCCGACCTTTTCCGTGACCGTGGTGACGGGGTCGTTCACGCGCATCGGCATTGGCGCCGTGCCCTATCTGATGCCGCTGCTGTTCCAGATCGGCTTCGGCCTGTCCGCGTTCAAATCGGGCTTGCTGCTGCTCGCAAGCGCGGTCGGCAACCTCGGCATGAAGGCGCTGACCACGCGCATTTTGCAGCGTTACGGTTTCCGGATGGTGTCGATTGTCGACGTGACGTTGGCCGGCGTCGCCATCATTGCATGCGGGCTGCTGACGCCGAACGTACCGCTCGTGCTGGTCCTGCTGGTCGTCTTCGTCTACGGCGTGGCGCGTTCGATGCAATTCTCCACGCTTGCCACCCTCGCCTACGCCGACGTCGCACAGCCGCAGATGAGCGCCGCCAGCACGCTGTGGAGCGCGGCGGCGCAGATGACGCTCGGCCTCGGGATTGCTTTCGGCGCCGTGTCACTGCGCGCCGCCGCGTTCTTCAATGGCGAGACGACCGGCCACGTTTTCACACTCGACGACTTCCGCCTGGCGTTTCTGTTTGCCGGCGTGCTGACGCTGATCTCGGTGATCGGCTACATGGGCCTCGCGCACGACGCGGGCCAAAGCATCGGCGGCGGTTCACGCGGCACCGAAGACCCGGCAAAGAGCTGAGCGCAAAGCGGGCTCAAAGGGAGAATGTGAAGCGGAGAGACAGACGCCCACCACGTCTACAAACCGCACGGCTTCAAGGAACTGGCGACGCCGGAGCGTTATATGGAACGGCACAACCAGGACGTCTACAAAGACGGCTTGAGCGCTAGGCAAAAAGCCCTTCCCTGACCCACTTGGTCATGATCCATTTCTCGCCTTCCAGAACAGGTGCGCCTCCGTGCAAGCTCAAAGAATCGAGCTGCCGCTTCTCGTTCATATAGCGAAAATAGACCGCGCCCCCGCGCCTTGGCGCAACCGAGACCCCACACTCGGGGAAAAACGTCTCCCCGCCGGCGGCCACGTCGTTGAGATATAAAACCAGCGTGGCAACCCGCTGGCCGCCACGCCCCATATGCACCGCACTGCCGGTCTGCGACGGCGGAAAATAATCGAAGTGCGCCCGGTACTCGGCGCCCACCCCATATCTGAGCACCTGCAACCCTTCGCCATGATCGACAGGCCAGTTCATCAAGCTGGCAAAGCGCTTTTCGAGCCGCTCGAGGAAAGGGTCCGCGCCTCGGTGATACCAGGCGCCTTCGCTGGTGCGATTGGCGATCACATCATGCGATCCGTTCTGCGGATTGACGGTAGTGGACCGTTTGAGTAACGGACGCGACCGGTCGATCATCTCGTCGCATTCCGCGTCCGACATCACGTCGGCGAACGCGACGATCTGCGGCCGTTCGCAGCGCATCAACACCTTGACGTCGCGATCATAAGCACGGATCAGATTGCCCGCGGCGACCGGCGCCGGATCGTAGTGGTATTCGCCCGCGGCTGTGTCGATCCCGCATGGCGCGTCGGCAACGGCGGCGCTTGCGGCCTCGGCGGTATTGAACGAAGCATTCACCGTAGCGCGCGCGAGTTCCGACTCGAAGCCGGCGTCCACCATCGCGTCCACCAGAACGGCTGGGCTAAAGCCGCGCTCCACATGACTGCTCAACCAGGTCTTCACGGCATCATTTACGACAGGCATACGTCTACTTTCCCCACATCCAGAGTTCGTTCGCTCAACACATGCAGACCGGGAACGCGGTCAACCTGGCGAGGCGGACTAAAAGCAACGGATGATAGGTGGCCATCCCGTTTCGTTTCGCACGACGTTTCGGAAATGGGCCGACGCTAAAAACATATTCAATGTCAGATTTGATGGAGCACCGTCTGGGAAACTTCATGCGCAAGGGCTATCTCAGCGCGCGCGACGCATTCACACAACTGTCAGCCGGCGCACCTGGAAAAGCCGCCGCGCCTCGCACGGCCGAATAGCGCGCCGCGCGAGTGGGCATGCGGGTAGGCATGCACGTGTTCTTGCCATTCGCGGCGTGCAGAGGTGACTGTCAGCCGTAGGCGCGCTCGCGCATCCACTTCGTCATGATCCATTTGTCGCCGCCGAGTACCGGCGCGCCGCCGTGCAAGGTCAGCGGATCGAGCTGACGCTGGCCGTTCATGTAGCGGAAATAGACGGCGCCCCCTTGTTTCGCGGCAACCGACATACCCGCTTCCGGGAAAATCGTTTCGCCGCCGTCGGGCACGTCGTTCAGGTAGATCACGAGGGTCGCCACCCGCTGGCCGCCCTGGGCGGTATGCACCGCGCTGCCGGCCTGATCGGGCGGGAAATAGTCGAAATGCGGGCGATATTCGCCGGTCATGCCGTAATGCAGAATCTGCAGCCCTTCGCCGTTTTCAACCGGCCAGTTCATCAGACTCGAGATGCGCCGATCCATCTGCTCGATGAACGGGTCTTCGCCGCGCTGATACCAGATGCCTTCGCTGGTGCGGTTGCGGATCACGTCTTCCTTGCCGGTGGCGGGGTTGACCGTGGTGGAGCGTTTCAACCGATGCCGCGAGCGTTCGATCATCTCGTTGCATTCATCCGGCGACAGCACATCCGCGAACACGATCACTTGCGGCCGCTCGCAGCGCATCAGCACGTGGACGTCGCGATCGTGCGCGCGGATCACATTGCCGCGCGCAACGGGCGACTCGTCGTACTGGTACGTTTGCGGCGCGGCTTTCACCAGCGCGGCCTCGGTTGCCGCGGGCGCGGCGGCCGGCGCTTGCGCCGGATTCCCGCCGAACGCTTTGTGTACCGCCGCGTGCGCGGCTTGCGTGGCAAACCCGGCTTGCACCATCGCGTCGATCATCGAGTCCGCGCTGCATCCGCGCGCGACGTTGCTGCTCAGCCAGGTTTCCCATGACTCATCCGTTACAGGCATAGCATTCCCCGCTTTTCCATGTCACAAAATACTGCATCAACTGGCCGGTCCATAGCAAGGCCGGACGCAGGACGCCGAATTGACCGGTTACGCGCGGCGCTGCCGGCGCCGATAGAGGTCGAGCCCCTTTCTCGCCTGCGCCCGGATTGCGCGCTGCACGAAAGGCGTCCAGCCCAGCAGCGCGCCCTTGAGCTCCAAAGCCTGACGGGCCCAGCGCCAAAGGTCGAAAGTATCGCGTTTAGCCGTTTAGCAGCTTGGCCGGTGGTGGAAACGGCCCGCGAAGAAGCGCGCGCCGCGGTTTCAGCGCGCACGAGCAGCACACAATATCGGAAAAGGAGGCGGCCGGGGCGGCGCAGCCTGGATCGCGTCTTTAACCGTTCGACGTAACCCCACTCCCCCGAACCGCTTCGCCCTTGCGACCCAGCACCCAGATGCCCGCCGCAATCGCCACCGCCACCGCGCCAGCCAGATAGAGCGCCGCGGCAAAACCACTGGCAAAGCTCGCGTGCGCGGCCGACATCAAGGTAGCCCGCAGCGCCGGCGGCAGATGCGCCGTAGCTTGCGCCGTATCGCCAGCCAGCACGCGCGACATGAAACCCGCGTCGAGCGCGCTGCCGATATCAGGCGTCATCCGCGTGGCGGCGACAAATGCGGCGTGCGTGCGGGCCGCGAGCACCGCTCCCAGCACACCCACTGAAGTCACAATGGCCGTGAAGCGCGTCGTCGTGCTGATACCGGACGCCATGCCAGTCCGGTCAGGCGGCACGCACGCCATGATGGCCTTCTGCGTATCGCCGTTCATGATGCCCGCGCCCAGCCCGGTCACGACCATGCCGAGCGCCACCAGCACATAGCGCGTATCGCCGGCGACCAGCGCCGTCAGCAGATTGCCGGTCGCGATCAGCAACAGCCCGGTCGACAGTAACGCCATGCCCGACATCCGCCTCGCGAGTGCCGCGCCGATGTACGGTCCAAGCACCATCGCCAGCGCGAACGGCAGCATGCCGACGCCCGCCATCACCGCCGACAGGCCGAATGCGTTCTGCAGATAGAGCGGCAAAAACGTCATCATCACCTGGGCGCAAGCGGCATAGCCGAACATGGCGAGCACGGCGGCGACAAAGCGCCGCTGGCGAAACAGCGCAAGGTCGACCATCGCATGCGCTCGCGAGCGTTGCACCTTGATGAATGCGGCAAGCAGCAGCACGCATGCGGCGAATCTTGCAGCGGTGATCCAGCTCGCAAGCCCGTCGGCCGGCACTTCGATCAACGCCCAGATGCCGAGCGCTAGCGCAAGGCCGAACAGCATGCTGCCGGCGGCATCGAGCGGGCCGGGTTGAGGATTTCTCGACTCGCGAATCGAGCGTGACGCGCACCACGCGAGCACGGCGCACACGGGCAGATTGAGCAGGAAGATCCAACGCCAGCCGAGCCATTGGGTAATCACCCCGCCGACGAGCGGCGCCACCGTCGTCGCAAGGCCCATGCAGGTGCCCCACACGGCCCAGGCGCGCACGCGTGCGGGCCCTTCGTGAAACGTATTGGCGATCACGGCGAGCGCCGCGGTGAGCAGCATCGCGGCGCCGACGCCCTTGATCGCGCGCGCCACGTTCAGTATGGCCGCCGATGGCGCCGCCCCGCAGCCCAGCGACGCCAGAAAGAACACCGCGAGCCCGAGCAGCAGCATCCGCTTGCGGCCGACGCGGTCGGCAAGACCGCCCGCGGGCAGCAGACACGACGCGAACGCGACCATGTACGCGCTGACCACCCATTCGACATCGGCAAAGCTCGCGTGAAACGAGCGCGCGATCGACGGCAAGGAGACGGCCACGACATTGGTGTCGAGAACGATCAGCGCACAGGTCGCCGACGCGGTGGCCAGCACGAACGCGGGATTGACGGGTCTGGAGTCGGCGGGCAGTACGGGACGGGCGGACGTGGTTGACATGCGGCGCAGGTGGAGTCGAATCGAAGTGATTCGATGGTAGCGAAACGTCTGTTGCCTGTCATTAGCATAAAATCACAACATAATTAGCTCTGGCGGAAATACTGAAGACCATGCGAAAACTCGAGCTTCGCCATATCCATGCGTTCGTTTGCGTCGCGAAGCATCTGCATTTCTCCCGCGCCGCCGATGAACTGGACGTCGCGGCCCCATCGCTCACCAAGCTGATCCAGGAAGCCGAACGGCTACTCGGCGTGCGGCTCTTCCATCGCACCAAACGGTCGGTGGCATTGAGCGCGGCGGGCAGCGCCTATCTGGCGGAAGCGCTCAGCGCGCTCGACCACCTCGCGCGCGGCGAAGAGCGCGCGATTCTCGCCGAGCGCGGCGAACTGGGCAGGATCGAAGTCGGTTACGTCGCATCGGCCGCCTATGCGGGTGTCCTGCAAGCGGCAGTCAGCGGCTTTCGCGCCAGCTATCCAGGCGTCGACATTTCGATTCGCGAGGTGCCGATGGACAGCGCCGCCGACATGCTGCGCGACGGCCTGCTCGACGCCGCCTACGTGCGCCCGCCGATGCCGCTTGTCGACGGCATTCAGGCAAGCACCGTGCACCGCGATGCGTTCGTCCTCGCGCTGCCGGCAAGTTCGGCCCTGGCGGGCTTGCCCGACATCAAGCCGTCACAACTGCGCGATCAATGTTTCGTCATGCCGGAGCAGGAAGCCGGCACCTTCGAAGTCGCGCGGCGCGGGCGCTTTTCGCCGCGGCTCGGATCCCGACCCGGCACGCTCGCGGCGGTGTTGGCCTGCGTATCGCTAGGCGGCAACGTGGCAGTCGTTCCGCATACGCTGGCCGATTGCATCGCGTTGCCGGGCGTCGTCTACCGAAATATTGCCGGCAAACCGATCGCGTCGGAAATTGCTCTTGCCTATCGAAAATTCGAACGGGCGCCCGCCGTGCGGGCGTTTCTCGAGTTCGCGCGAAGCAGGTAAAGCCGCCCACACTACACGCGCGCCGCCTTTCGTTATATCCTCTCGAATATCACGGTATGTTTCGTGGAACCGCCGCGAGGCCGCGGAACAGCGCGTGCAGCAGGAACAAGGCGCGGCGCTCGCATTACGCAGGAGCCGCGATGAAGCATTGGCGCAGCTGTCGCAAGTGCAAAGCGAATGTGGCCGTGGACGCCCCCCGCCATCCGTTGTACGCGATCGACCGCGCCGGCAGTACGGGCGGCACCAGCTATGTGCGGATTTTCCCGCTCAACTGATCTCACTTGACCCCACTGAGTGCGCAGCAACGTGCAACGCCACGCGATGACGTCGTAATATAGCGCTCTTAATAACGTATCGGGGTTAATCGCATGATTCGCAAGCTGCTCGCTTCTCTCATGATTGTCACCGGCGTGATGACAGCCGCACCCGCCTTCGCGCAGGACAACACAGTCAACGTGCTATACGCCGGTTCGCTCGTCAATCTGATGGAGCGCAGTGTCGGCCCGGCCTTCGAAAAGGCTACCGGTCAGCAATTCCGCGGCTATGCGGCGGGTTCGAACAAGATCGCCAACGAGATCAAAGGCAAGCTGCGCCGCGGCGACGTGTTCATCAGCGCCAGCCCGACGGTGAACAGCAGCCTGATGGGCGACGCGAACGGCGACCACGTCACGTGGTACGTGACCTTCGCCGAGTCGCCGTTGATGATCGGCTACAACCCGAAAAGCAAGTTCGCGGCGGACTTCAAGACCAAACGCTGGGATCAGGTGTTGCAGGAGCCGGGCATCCGGATCGGCCGTACCGATCCGAAGCTCGATCCGAAGGGCGCCTTTACCGTGGATATGATGACGAAGGCCGCGGCGCTTTATCATCAGCCGGACCTCGTTGAGAAGACCTTGGGCGACGCGGAAAATCCCGCCCAGGTTTTGCCTGAGGAAACGCTGGTGGGCCGCCTGCAATCCGGCCAGCTCGATGCCGGTTTCTTCTACTCCACCGAAACCTCCGACCTGAAAATCCCGGCGCTCCGTCCGGCGCCCGAGTTGCAGGCCAAGGCCAGCTACACGCTGACGATTCTCAACGATGCCCCGAACCGTATGGGCGCGAGCAGCTTCGAGGACTACCTGCTGAGCGCACAGGGCCGCGCGCTGCTCGACCAACACGGTGTGGACGTCGTCAAACCGGCCACGACCGGCAACGTGCAGGCCAAGCCGCCTTCGTTGCAAGCCGAGATAGACGCC
>NZ_JAXDPY010000105.1:0-8572 GCF_034668105.1 Paraburkholderia sp.
ACCGCCCGGCATCGCGACGAACGCATCGGAGAGATCGGCCATCATCTTCTTGCGATGATGCATGTCGGGCACCACATGCAACGCGGTCAGCCCGTTATGGCCGACTTCCTTGTTGACCAGCAACTCGGGAATCACGCCGATTGCGCGGCCGCCTTCGGCCATCACCGTATCGGCGATCACGCCCATCAGACCGACCTTGCCGCCGCCATAGACGAGCGCGAGATCGGCCTTTACCAGCGCGCGGCCGAAGGCGCGCGCGGCTTCGGCGTACAACGGTTTGGCTCCGTCGGAGGAGCCACAATACACACACACCGACTTCATGCTCAAGTGTCCTTCGGTTCGTTACGGGGCGCGGCGCCTTCTTTCGGCGGCAGGTAATCGTAGAACTCGCGTTTGGGCAGCTTGCCCGACACGAGGTCGTCGAAAATCTGCCGCGAGCGGCCGCGCAGATAAGGCGCCATCAGCGAGACGATCTGCACGCTCACCTGATGCAGTTCAGCGCGAATGGTTTCCTGCTCGTTGTACTTGCGCGGGTTCATCACGAACTGATACGACAGCCAGTATGTCGCGATCACGCCGATGTTGGTGGCAATCACGTGCAGCTCTTCGGGCGTGGCGACCATTTCGCCGTCCGCCACCAGTTGCTCGCAGAACTGGCTCGCAAAGCGCACCTTGTGGCTGATGATCTGCTTGAAGTGCGTTTCCAGCGTGCGGTTGCGCGCCAGCAGATCGTTCAGGTCGCGATACAGAAAACGATAGCGCCAGGTGAAATCGACCATGTACTGCAGGTACGACCACATCTCGTCGATGGTGGCGCGGTGATCGTCGGGGAAGCGCAGGCGCTTTTCGATCTCCTGCTCGAACTGGCTGAAGATGCTGTTGATGATGTCGTCTTTGTTGCGGAAGTGGTAGTACAGGTTGCCTGGACTGATTTCCATTTCCTCGGCGATCGTCGTGGTCGTGACGTTCGGTTCGCCGATCTCGTTGAACAGCTTCAACGACAGTTCGAGGATCCGTTCGCGGGTGCGGCGGGGAGGTTTGGCTTCCATGTAGTCCGGCCCTGGTAACGCCGGGCTTGCGTGATCCACCCGGACGCGGTTGGTATCGGTCGATTATAAACCGACCGTTCTTATACCAAACGAATACTCAGGGTTTTCATTGCTGAGGGTGCGATGGAACGGCGCGGCCTCAGCTTCATGGCCTTGCTTCATAGCCTTGCTTCATAGCCTTGCTTTACAGCCACGCCTTATAGCCACGCTTTGACCCATCCCACGATGAGCGGCCCGACAATCAGCCCCCACGTCATCAGACACATGCCAAGCGCGACCATGACCGCCGCGCTGCCGAGATCCTTGGCGCGGCGCGACAACTCATGGCGTTCGAGCGAAATCCGGTCGATGGCCGCCTCGACGCTCGAATTCAGCAATTCGACGATCAGCACCAGCAGCACCGAGCCGATCAGCAGCACGCGCGACACCGGATCGACCGGCACCAGCACGCCACAGGGAATCAGGATCGCGGCGAGCGTGAGCTCCTGGCGGAACGCGCTTTCCTCGCGGATCGCCACCTGAAAACCGGCCAGCGAATTTTTCATCGCGTGCCATGCGCGGGTCAGGCCGCGATTGCCCTTGTACGGATTGAAAGGGAGCGGGGCGAGCGGATCGTCGGGACTGAGCGGCTCGTGGTGCAGATCGTTGTCGGCGCGCTCGAAGCTGGCGCCATTCATGCCACGCAAACCATTCGCGTGATGGGCATGATTTGGCGCGCCGTGCCCGCTATCGTGCCTGGTATCGTCCTCGATGCGGTGCTCGATGCGGTGCTCAGTGACGTGCTCAGTGACGTGCTCGGGGTCGCGCTCAGTATCGTGCTCGCGCACGTCGTCGAACGGCTCGATGCTGGCGCTGTCAGTGCCGGCATCGACAGCGCGCAACGCGCCGTTCGACGCGCGTGCCGCGGTGGAGTTTCGGGTTCGCATAAGCAGCTCGGCGCGTCGCCTCACGCGGCGGCGCTTTCCTCACTGTACGAGGCGCGCGGCAGCGGCTTCAGATGCGCCGCGAACTGCTCGGACGCCGCCGTCCACGAGAAGCGTTCGGCCCACGCGCGTGCATGGCTGCGATCGATCTTGAGCGCCTCGAGGCAGGCTTCGCGCAAGTCTTCGTGCATCGCGCCCGCGCCGCCGTCGCCGAGCACGTCGATCGGGCCGGTCACCGGATACGCCGCGACCGGCGTGCCGCAGGCCAGCGCTTCGAGTAGCACGAGCCCGAAGGTATCGGTGCGGCTCGGGAATACGAAGACGTCGGCGGCGGCGTAGACCTTCGCCAGTTCGGCTTGCGTCAGCACGCCCAGGTAATTCGCTTGCGGATAGCGTGACTTCAGTTCGGCCAGCGCCGGGCCTTCGCCGGCAACCCACTTCGAGCCGGGCAGGTCGAGCTTCAGAAACGCCTCGACGTTTTTCTCGACGGCCACACGTCCCACGTACAGAAAGATCGGCCGCGCCGTGTTGAGAACCTTCGAGTCCATCTGGTGAAAGATATCGAGGTCGACGCCGCGCGTCCACAGCACCACGTTGGTGAAGCCGAATTTTTCGAGGTCGGTCTTGACCACCGGCGTGGGCGCCATCACCGCGAGCGACGCCTTGTGGAACCAGTGCAGAAACTTGTAGGTGACCCCGAGCGGAATGCCGAAACGCGCCTGCACGTATTCGGGAAAGCGCGTGTGATAAGCGGTCGTGAACGGCAGCTTGTGCTGGATCGCATAGGCGCGCGCGGCCATGCCGAGCGGGCCTTCAGTTGCGATGTGCAATGCGTCGGGCGCGAATTCGTCAATCCGCTGGCGCAGCTTGCGGCGCGGCAGCAGCGACAGGCGAATCTCCGGATAGGTCGGACACGGAATCGTCCTGAACTCGAGCGGCGTCAGCAAATCGACGCGATGGCCGAGCGCGGTGAGCTCGCGCGTGGTGTTTTTCAGCGTGCGCACGACGCCATTGACCTGCGGTTCCCATGCGTCGGTGACGATCATGATCTTCATCGGTTTCGGCCCAATAGAAGTGGAGAGGGACTACGCGGTCGCCCGGGCCTTTTGCACGCCGACTTCCGGTGCGCGCATCACGGTCCAGTAGATCACCTTGAGTTCGCCTTCGTACGTCTCGACGAGTGCCGACAGGCTTTCGACCCAATCGCCGTCGTTGCAATACAGCACGCCGTCGATGTCGCGGATCTCGGCTTTGTGAATGTGTCCGCAGACCACGCCGTCGCAGCCGCGGCGGCGCGCTTCGTCGGTCATCACGCGTTCGAACGAGGAGATGAAGTTCACCGCGTTCTTGACCTGATGCTTCAGGTATTGCGACAGCGACCAGTACGGGAAGCCGAGGCGGCTGCGGATCCGGTTGAACCAGCGGTTCAGGATCAGGATCATCGTGTAGAGCGTGTCGCCCAGATACGCGAGCCACTTGGCATGCTGGATCACGCCGTCGAACAGATCGCCGTGCACGATCCACAGGCGCTTGCCGGCGAGGGTCGTGTGGAAGGCTTCGCCGCGCACGTGGATGTCGCCGAACGCGAGGTCGCAGAACTGGCGCGCGGCTTCGTCGTGATTGCCCGGAACGTAAATGACCTGAGTGCCTTTGCGCGCTTTGCGCAGCACCTTCTGCACGACGTCGTTGTGAGCCTGCGGCCAGTACCAGCCTTTTTTCAACTGCCAGCCGTCGATGATGTCGCCGACGAGGTACAGATATTCCGACTCGTTGTGCCGCAGGAAGTCGAGGAGATAGGGCGCCTGACAACCGCTCGAACCGAGATGGATGTCGGAGAGCCAGATCGTGCGATAGCGGTGTGGTTCGGCGTGATCGTCGTCGTGATGACCGGCGTGCGCGTCGAGTGGCATTGACGGTACGGGCAACGGCAGTCCGTGACCAGGGTTGGGTTCCGGGCGGAACGCGACGGGGTCGACGCTCGGGCCGGTCTGGCGGAACAGGGAAGTCGCGGACGTTTTGGGGTCCATGGCTCACGCGTCGAGTTGCAGTGCCTGTATTGCGCCAGCCGCGCGTGACCGTGCCGTGACAGTCACGAGAAGTTCTTATTACGGTATCGGGAGAGGGGCGCCGCCGCGTTGGGGGAATTGCCGGGCGGGCGTTATGTCAACGCACGACGCTCACTACGCGTGTACCCGCGAGGCGGTCATGCAGGAATTGACGCTGCGGATCGAAGCGGCCGGTCGCGGCCCACAGCACGAACCAGATCGCGGCGACCACCAGCGTCTGCGGTACGGCGAGGCCGAGCAACGGATGCAGCGCGAGCGGCGGCAAAAACCACAGCCACGCGAGCACGTAACGAACGATCGCGCGGCCCGTGGTCAGCGGGGCGCCGTCAGCGGCGACCACGCGCAGGCGCCAGGTTTTCATCGGCAGCGTTTGGCCGCTGTGAGTCCAGAACCAGACGAAATACAGACCGACCACGAGGCCGATCCACGCCGCGAGCAGGTTATGGTGGGTGAGGCCGTTGCGCTGCTGTGTCAGTGTGCTGAACAGATAACCCGCGATGAACACGACGCCGAACAGAATCACGGCTTCGTAGAGCAGCGCGGCGAGACGCCGGCGAACGGTGGGTGCGGAGCCGGACGAAGCGGCGGGCAGGGACGAGGTGGCGAGCGGCTGGGACACAGTCGGGCCCGGCTCAGGAGCCGTTGAAGATCGACGGCGCCTCGGCCGGCGACACCGGGATCGGCGTAGCGGGTACGAAGCTGCCTGCAGCCGGAATCGCCGGCGTGGAAGCCGGGCTCGGCAATGGAACGGCTGCCGGGGCACTCACCGCCGCGGCACCGCTCGCGCCGTGCTCCCGTGCAGTGACCAGACGGTCCAGGCCCTTGATCTCCGACTTGCCGGACGGCGGCGCGCTGACGACGCTCGGGCGCCGCTTGCGCTCACTCGCGGCGAGCCGCTCCTTCTGTTCCTCGGGCAATTGCTGATAGGCCTTCCACGCGTTCTGGCGGGTTTCGCGCGGCAACTCCTTCGACACCTGGTAGTTCTCGCGGGCGACACGCCGCTGTTCGGGTGTCATCCGGACCCATTCAGTCATCCGGTCATGCAAGCGTTTTTGCGCATCGGGCGACAACTTCGGATAACGCGATGCGATCCGGATCCAGTTTCGCTTGCGTTCGTCGCTGAAGGAGTCCCATTGGCTCGCGAACGGCGCGAGCGCGACATGCTCGGCCGCGCTCAGGCGCGCCCATGCCATCGGACTATTGCTGGTGGGCAGACTCGGCAGTTCGACGGCGAGCGTAGGCGCCGGCGCCTTGGCGGTCGCATTGCCGCCTGCGGCAGGCGTGCTGGTGGGCGACGTGCTCGGATAAAAGCGCGGATACGTCGCGGCAAACGACACCAGGGCCGCGATCGCACATCCGAAAACAACGGCCAAGCCGCGCTTGTAACTCACCCGAAGAATCTCCCGCTCAGTGGGCGCGTGATAGATACGCGTTGAAACCGTGGTCGAGATAGGCATTGAGCGGCAAGTCGTCGCTTAGCATGGCTGCGTCGATATCGGCGAGTTCGGCCGTGCGTTGCTGGTCTTCCCAGTAAGCGATGCCGACGAGACTGACCAGCAGCGCGACGAGCGGCCAGGCGAGCGCAAAGCGGCGCAGCGGCGAACGGCCGCGCTGCGGCAAATTGACTGGCGGCATTCCGGCGGCCGCCATGCCGGCACCGGCGAGAGCGGGCACGAACACCGGCGCGCTCACGGGTTCGGGCTTCTTGCGGGCGAGCGCGGCGCGGCGCGCCGCCGCGAGCCGGTCGACGGTGGCGGCCGGAATGCTGGCGGCGGTTTCGTCGAGCGCGCGGCGCACCTGGCGGGCGAACTCGAGTTCTTTGGTTTCTGGGGAGCTCATAGCGTGATTCCTTTAGCCTTGAGCGCTTGCGCCAGCGTGTGGGTGGCCCGCGAGCAGTGCGTCTTCACGCTACCCTCGGAACAGCCCATTGCGGCGGCAGTCTCGGCGACATCCATATCTTCCCAATAACGCATGAGAAACGCCTCCCGTTGACGTGCCGGTAATTTTTGGATCTCGTTGTCGATTAACTGTAAGACCTGTTCGCGTTCGAGTTTCTGTTCGTTGCTTTCCGAGCCCGCAGAGCCTTGCTGCGCCTCGAATGTTTCGAGTGGGTCGAATTCGTCGTCGTCGGCGTTGCCGAGCGAGGAAAACAGACTCACCCAAGTATTGCGCACTTTCGCACGACGGAAATAGTCGTGCGTCGCATTCTGGAGAATACGCTGAAACAGAAGCGGAAGTTCGGCCGGCGGACGGTCGCCGTATTTTTCGGCGAGCTTGATCATCGCGTCCTGCACGATATCGAGCGAGGCGTCGTCGTCCCGCACGGCGTAGACCGTCTGCTTGAATGCGCGCCTTTCGACGCCCGCCAGAAAATCGGCGAGTTCCTTGTCTGATGCCATCCGTTTGGGGGTCGGCGCAGCGTGCGTGCGCGTAATCGGTCGAAAAATGTCGTAAAACTCGCGGATGCTAACAAACTTTTGCGCCGCCGGGGCGAAACGCGCGTCAGCTTGCATCTCTATAACAAGGTTTCGGTCACTTTCGGCCAATTGCGAGATTCGAAGCCGGCCGCTCAGGCAATATTTGCTTGACCGCGCGGCTTTCTGAAGATATCGTCGCTGGTTCGCAACATAAGTGACTTGTCTCAATTGAGGTGTGGCCCAAGAAGCTCACCTGTCAACTGGACGCGCCGCTTGAACCCGAGCCACAAGCCCGGCAGAGAGCACCCGATCAATTTTTTGCCGAAAATTCGAAAGGTGAATAAATGAATATGCCCAGCGCGGAATTCTCCACGTCGGATACGACTCCCCATCCCGAAGCTGAATCTATCGGCGCCACCGTGCTCATGCGCGCTTTGGCCGACGAAGACGTCGAGTTTGTGTGGGGCTATCCCGGCGGCTCGGTACTCTACATTTACGACGAGCTGTACAAGCAGGACAAATTCCAGCACATCCTCGTGCGCCACGAACAAGCCGCAGTCCACGCCGCCGACGCCTACGCGCGTTCAACCGGCAAAGTGGGTGTGTGCCTCGTGACCTCCGGCCCCGGTGTCACCAATGCGGTGACCGGCATCGCCACCGCCTACATGGATTCGATTCCGTTGGTGGTGATCAGCGGCCAGGTGCCGACTGCCGCGATCGGCCAGGATGCGTTCCAGGAGTGCGATACGGTCGGCATCACGCGTCCCTGCGTGAAGCACAACTTCCTCGTGAAGGACGTGCGCGACCTCGCCGCCACCGTCAAGAAAGCGTTCTACATCGCCCGTACCGGCCGTCCCGGCCCGGTGCTGATCGACATTCCGAAAGACGTGTCGAAAACGCCGTGCCAGTACGAACCGCTCAAGAGCGTCTCGCTGCGCTCGTACAACCCGGTTACGAAGGGTCACTCCGGCCAGATTCGCAAGGCAGTTGCCTTGCTGCTGTCGGCCAGGCGCCCGTATATCTACACCGGCGGCGGCATCATCCTGGCGGATGCGTCGCGTGAGCTGAATCAGTTCGCCGATCTGCTCGGCTACCCCGTCACCAACACGTTGATGGGTCTGGGCGGCTACCGCGCGAGCGACAAGAAATTCCTCGGCATGCTCGGCATGCACGGCACGTACGAAGCCAACATGGCGATGCAGCATTGCGACGTGCTGATCGCGATCGGCGCGCGCTTCGACGACCGTGTGATCGGCGACCCGGCGCACTTCGCGTCGCGCCCGCGCAAGATCATCCATATCGACATCGATCCTTCTTCCATCTCCAAGCGCGTCAAGGTCGACATTCCGATCGTCGGCGACGTGAAGGAAGTGCTGAAGGAGCTGATCGAGCAGTTGCAAACGGCCGAGCATGGCCCGGACACCGCGGCGTTGGCCGACTGGTGGAAGGACATCGAAGCCTGGCGCGCCAAAGACTGCCTGAAGTTCGACCGCAAGAGCGACATCATCAAGCCGCAGTACGTGGTGGAAAAGGCGTGGGAACTGACCGACGGCAATGCCTTCGTGTGTTCCGACGTGGGTCAGCACCAGATGTGGGCGGCGCAGTTCTATCGCTTCAACAAGCCGCGCCGCTGGATCAATTCCGGTGGCCTCGGCACGATGGGCTTCGGCCTGCCGGCGGCGATGGGCGTGAAGATGGCGCACCCTGACGACGACGTGCTCTGTATCACGGGCGAAGGCTCGATCCAGATGTGTATCCAGGAGCTCTCCACCTGCAAGCAGTACGAGACTCCGGTGAAGATCATTTCGCTGAACAACCGCTATCTGGGCATGGTGCGCCAGTGGCAGCAGATCGAATACAGTAAGCGCTATTCGCATTCGTACATGGATGCGCTGCCCGATTTCGTGAAGCTCGCCGAAGCGTACGGTCATGTCGGCATGCGGATCGAACGCACGGCAGATGTGGAACCGGCGCTGAAGGAAGCGCTGCGCCTGAAAGATCGCACGGTGTTTCTCGACTTCCAGACCGATCCGACCGAAAACGTCTGGCCGATGGTTCAGGCCGGCAAGGGCATCACTGAGATGCTCATGGGTTCGGAAGATCTATAACGACGGTTT
>NZ_JAXDPY010000106.1:0-22033 GCF_034668105.1 Paraburkholderia sp.
GCGGCGCCCTCGAACTGATCAAGCAGCGCTGTGCACGATGGACATGGTCCATCCTCGAGCTTCAGGAGCGCCGTCGAGCCGGCCGTGGGCCCTGGCCGCCTGTCATTGGACGCGCGTGGGAACATGAAGCTGTAGATCGCGAGCGAATCCATGCCGGGTGCGAACAACTCGGACAATCGCACATCGCCCGGTACGCCGTCCGGCCCTTGGCCTTCGAAAACGTAGTCCGCCGGAATAAGGCCGCCAGGTGGCAGCGCTCGCCTGGCAGCGGCCACCGCCTCCATGTTGCGGCGTAGTTCGATCTCCTGCTCGAGCAGGTTATCGCGCGCGATCCTGTACGCCGCAGACTCGTTGGAAATCGGATAGTCATGAGTTTCTACCTCGCCGCGAATCGCCGGAGGGGCGATCGCGTTCCTCGTTGGCGTGTAGCCGCGGCTGCGCCACGGACGGCTCCTTGGGTGATGACGTTGTTGTGTCTCGCTGTGTCACATCATTCCGCCTATGCCGCCCGTGCTTCCGGTGCCGCCTGTGCCGCCCGTGCCCGAGCCCGTACCCGGAGCGACGGTAATCGGATGCGCCGCTCCCGCCGTTGCCATAAGCGCGAGGGCCTTGGTGTCAGGCTCGCCGTTGGCGTCGATTGCACCGCGAGCGAGGAGCGCTTCGAGATCACTGTCCACGCCTGGCTGACCGACAGTAAATGAAGTGGTCAGGAAGCGGGGCGTGGACAGCGAAACACCGTACGTCTGTTGAATGTTCTGTGCCACAGCGGCCTGCGCGGTCAGCAGATTGTTCGGATTCGCCAGCGCCTGCTGAAACAGCGTGCTCGCCGGGAAGCCGGCGATAAGCCCGCTTTCGTTCGTACCGAGCTGCGCCGCCACGTACGACAACAGCAGGTCGGTTTCCGGAGTGACGTTGTATGTGCCGCCGGCGAACGCAACCGAATGCAGCACCGTCGCGCTCGATGTCGCCGTGATCAGGCACGGCATCGCCGCGTGGAGCGTCGCGCGGTAGTTGCCGTTCACATCTGCGCCGACCGATATCGAGCCCTGTGCGCAATTGATATTGACCTGCGCGTTCGCGAGCGCCTTGCCGGTTGCGGCCGTGCCGGTGAGCGCGACCGTGGACATGCTGCTTGCGCCAGAGCCGCCCCCGCCTCCACCACAGGCCGCGAACAAGGCGACGGATGCGATCAGCAGCAGTCCGCTGGCGGATCGAATGACATGCGGTTGTCGAATGCTCATGGAGAGCCTGCCACGGGTTTTTCGGACACGTCGTTTAAACGGTCTGCGGAGGCGGCCTATTCCATTTTTGCGCAAAGATACAGAGGCATGTGGTGATGGGTGAACCCTGGCTCGAAAAATGTGGTCGACGTTTCCCGTCCCGGTAGGAGAGCGTACTGACATTTCCGGAAGTGGTGCATACCGTACAAAACTGCAATGACTAGCCGAACAGTTGTTATTCATCGCATCAGATAGGCGCAGCGTATTCGTGCAGGGCAGGCTGACGTTGGAAACCCTCGCGGGTGATGTCGTAGAAATCGCGAGAATCCGGAAGCGTCTTTTGCCGGACAGACGATCGAGACGCCGTGGGACAGTTTTCATGTCGCCTATTTCGCAAGCGAAGCGCTCTGGACTTATTTGACTTCGCCATTTCTCTAAACGTACCCCGGCTTCGAAACCCGACTATCGCGAGTTCCAGGAGCGGGCCAACGTTTTCCATGGCCGTACGCCACTAAGCCAAAACTGAACAGTCAGCTAAACCACTACTTTCCGGCGAAAATCGTAAGTCACTTTCGCCGATGAGGGGTTCTTTGTGGGGTAGAAACGAAAACAGGCCCCAAAGGGCCTGTCGTCTTGATGTCTTGGCGGAAAGGGTGAGATTCGAACTCACGGTACCCCTAAAGGTACACTGGATTTCGAGTCCAGCGCATTCGACCACTCTGCCACCTTTCCGGGTCTTCCAACTCACAGCAACGTAACTGTTTCGTCAGATCCAAGCGGGTCGTTGCTTGGGAGAGAAAGATTATAGAACAGCTAAATCCGATTTCCAAGCCCCTCGCCAGATTTTTTTAAGCGACGTGGCAAGCGGTAACGGCACCAGCCGCGCATCAACCCGGCATCAATCAAGCCGCCGGCACTTCCAGCCGCTCCAGGCTACCGAGGTAAGGACGCAGCGCGGCCGGCACCGTCACCGATCCATCCGCGTTCTGGAAATTCTCCAGCACAGCCACAAGCGTGCGGCCAACCGCCAGACCCGATCCGTTCAGCGTATGTACCAGCTCCGGCTTGCCTTGCGCATTGCGAAAGCGTGCCTGCATCCGACGGGCCTGGAACGACTCCGTGTTCGAGCAGCTCGAAATCTCGCGATACGTATTCTGCGCAGGCACCCACACTTCCAGGTCATACGTCTTGGCAGCTGAAAAGCCCATGTCGCCCGTGCACAGCGTAATTACCCGGTACGGCAACTCAAGCCTCTGCAGGATCGTCTCAGCGTGGCCGACCATCTGTTCCAGCGCGTCATACGACGCTTCGGGCGCGACGATCTGCACCATTTCGACCTTGTCGAACTGATGCTGGCGAATCAGGCCGCGCGTATCGCGGCCATACGAGCCCGCTTCCGAGCGGAAGCACGGCGAATGCGCGGTTAGCTTGATAGGCAGCGTGTCCGCTTCGACAATGCTGTCGCGCACCGTGTTCGTCAGCGATATTTCCGAGGTCGAAATCAGATATTGCGTGACTGTATTCTCGTCACCGCCCTTCTCGACGCGGAACATGTCGTCGGCGAATTTGGGCAATTGGCCGGTGCCGTACAGAATCTCCGGATTCACGATGTACGGCGTGTACACCTCGGTGTAGCCGTGGTGTTGCGTGTGCGTGTCGATCATGAACTGCGCCAGCGCGCGATGCAGCCGCGCAATCTGCCCGCGCAGCATCGTGAAACGCGCGCCCGACAGTTTCGCGCCGGTCTCGAAATCGAGGCCGAGCGGCGTGCCGACGTCGACGTGATCCTTCACCTCGAAATCGAACTGGCGTGGTGTGCCCCAACGGCGCACTTCGACGTTCCCGGTTTCGTCCTGGCCTTGGGGCACGCTTTCGTGCGGCAGGTTCGGCACACCGAGCAGCAGGTCGGACAAGCGCTTCTGGATATCGTCCAGCCTCGCCGCCGACGCCTTCATCTCGTCGCCGATGCCGCCCACTTCGGCCATTAGCGCCGACGTATCCTCGCCCCGCCCCTTCATCCCGCCGATCTGCTTCGACAACGTGTTGCGGCGCGCCTGCATTTCTTCGGTACGGGTCTGGGTGTCGCGGCGTTCCGCTTCGAGCGCGGTAAAAGCCGCTACGTCGAGGGTGTAGCCGCGGTCGGCGAGGCGCCTGGCGACGCCGTCAAGGTCTTTGCGCAGCAGCTGAATGTCGAGCATGGGATGGGGCAGGTATTCGTTGTGTGAAGCAGGGATTTTAGCGCACCGGCACGGGCCGCCGGTGCGTTAGATCGTTAAGGGCCGCGCAATGGCGATACAGCATCCAAAACGGCCGCGAGAGCGCCAGCGAAGACGCTCAACCCTTTTTAGGCTTGTTCTCGCTGCGCCACTGCGCGTCAAGCTCGGCCAGACGCGCCATCTTGTCGCCGATCTTGCCTTCGAGACCGCGCGGCGTCGGCTCGTACCAATGCGGGTCACGCATGTTGTCCGGGAGATAGGTTTCGCCGGCCGCGTAGGCATCGGGCTCGTCGTGCGCGTAGCGGTATTCGTGACCGTAGCCGAGTTCCTTCATGAGCTTGGTCGGCGCATTACGCAGATGCACCGGCACCCCGCGCGACTGGTCTTTACTGACGAAACGGCGCGCCTCGTTGTACGCGTTGTAACCCGCGTTCGACTTCGGCGCGACCGCCAGATAGATGATCGCCTGCGCCAACGCCAGTTCGCCCTCAGGCGTGCCGAGGCGCTCGTAGGTTTCGGCGGCGTCGAGCGCGATGCGGGCCGCGCGCGGGTCGGCGAGGCCGATGTCTTCCCATGCCATCCGCACGATGCGCCGCGCGAGATAACGCGGGTCCGCGCCGCCGTCGAGCATGCGGCAGAACCAGTACAGCGCGCCGTCCGGGTTGCTGCCGCGCACCGATTTATGCAGCGCGCTGATCTGGTCGTAGAAGGCGTCGCCGCCTTTGTCAAAACGGCGCAGATTTTCGGCGAGCGCGCTGCCCAGCAAGGCGCCGTCGATTTCAGTCGTCTTCTGCTGCGCAGCCGCGCGGGCGACGATTTCGAGGTTGTTCAGCAGCTTGCGGCCGTCGCCGTCGGCGGAACCGATCAGGGCGTCGCGGGCTTCGTCGGTGAACGTGAGGCCGCCGAGTTCTTGCTGGGCGCGCTCGAGCAGTTCGCGCTGCTCTTCGTCGGTGAGGCTTTTCAGCACGTAGACGGCGGCTCGCGAGAGCAACGCGCTATTCACCTCGAACGATGGATTCTCGGTCGTCGCGCCGACGAACACGAACAGCCCCGACTCGACGTGCGGCAAGAACGCGTCCTGTTGACTCTTGTTGAAGCGATGCACTTCGTCGACGAACACGAGCGTCTGGTGCCCGTTGGCACGATGAATCTGCGCCGTCTCGACCGCTTCGCGGATATCCTTCACGCCCGACAGCACGGCGGACAACGCGATGAACTCGGCGTGAAACGCGTCGGCCATGAGCCGCGCAAGCGTGGTTTTGCCGACGCCGGGTGGGCCCCAGAGGATCATCGAATGCGCTTCGCCGGACTCGAAGGCTACCCGCAACGGCTTGTTCGGGCCGAGCAGGTGCTTCTGACCGATCACTTCGTCGATATTGCGGGGCCGCAGGCGTTCGGCGAGCGGAACATTGGCACGGGGTTCTTCAAACATGACGTTTTGGGGATAATCTCGGCTTTTCCGGACGCGGTCCGTGTGAAGGCGGCGTGCTGCCGGACGGGCAAAGCCGGCGCACGGCGGCGCGGGCAACGTCACGCATTATGACAGTGACGGCGCCTGAACGCGCCCTGGCCAATCGGCCAACATGCGCTCGCCCGCCGATCCGGCCCGGGAAAATCACATAACATCGCAAGCAACATCGACAGGGACAAGACCAGATGGCACAAGACCCACTCGCCGGCGACGCCGGCTCCACCTACGCCCCGCTCACACCGGTGCCCGACGCGCGTCGCGCATTCCGCACCGGCGACGCTTTCGCGCTCTGGTTCTCGCTCGGCATCGGCCTGCTGGTCGCGCAGGCGGGCGCGCTGCTGGTGCCGGGGCTGTCGCTGCCGCACGCCTTGCTGGCGATCGTGATCGGCAGCGTGATCGGTGTCGTATTGCTGGCGCTGGCCGGCGTGATCGGCACGGACACGGGGCTGGCGGCGATGTCGTCGCTGCGCCCGACACTCGGTGTACGCGGCGCCTCGGTGCCGGCGGTGCTGAATGCGGTGCAACTGGTCGGCTGGGGCTCGTTCGAGGTGATCGTGATGCGCGATTCCGCCGATGCGCTCGCCAAACAGGCCTTCGGTTTCTCCATGCCGTTGATCTGGACGATCGTCTTCGGTCTGCTCGCGACGCTGCTGGCAATCAGCGGCCCGCTGTCGTTCGTGCGCCGGTTTCTGCGCACGTGGGGAATCTGGCTGCTGCTGGCCGGCGCCGCGTGGCTGTCGTGGAACCTGCTGGCCAAACACGATCTGAGCGCGCTGATGCGCCGTCCGGGAACCGGCGAGATGTCGTTCGGCGGCGCAATTGATCTGGTGGTCGCGATGCCGCTGTCATGGCTGCCGCTGATCGCCGACTACACGCGCTTCGGCCGGCGCCCCGGCGAAACCTTCCGCGGCACGCTGCTGGGTTATGGCATCGCGAACATCTGGTTTTACGCGCTCGGCGCGATCTATGGTCTCGCGGCAGGCGGGGGCGACGCGCTCCTGACCGGCGCGCTGGCTCAAGCGGGCGGCGGCCTTGCGCTGCTGCTGATCCTGATCGACGAAGTCGACAACGCGTTCGCCGACATCCACTCGGCAGCGGTTTCGACCGGCACGTTCTGGACGCGCGGCACTGTCCCGTTGTTGTCGGCGGCATTCGGTGCGCTGTGCACGGCGATCGCGTTGCTCGTGCCGATGGCGAAGTATCAGAACTTCCTGCTGCTGATCGGCTCGGTGTTCGCACCGCTGTTCGGCGTGGTGCTGGTGGATCACTTCATCGTGCGCAAGCGTCGCATTGAAGTCGCCGTGCTCGCCGACGTTCGCGGCCGGTATGGCTTCTCGGGCGGCTGGCATCTGAGCGCGTTTATCGCGTGGGCCATCGGGATCGCGTCGTATCAGGCGATCAATCAATGGCTGCCGAATCTGGGCGCAACGTTGCCCGCGTTGGCGATCGGCGCGCTGTGTTATCTGGCGCTGGTGTCGACTCGCAAGACTGCGTACGCGTAAGCGGAGCAAGCAGCACCGCGATACAGAAAAGGCCTGCGAATGCAGGCCTTTTCTCTTCATGCGTCATCAACCTTACTCAGATCAACCCGCAGTGCAATTCGCGGTTCAACCCGCGGTTCACCCTCTGTTTCAACCCATACTCACCGCTTCGACGCCCGGTACTCGACGCCCGGCAACACGCACAGCAATTCGAACGCGAGGTTCGCACCGAGCAGCGCGGTCGTGCCGAACGGATCGTACGGCGGCGCCACCTCGACCAGATCGCAGCCGACGATATTCAACCCGTGCGAGCCGCGAATGATTTCGAGCGCCTGCGGCACCGTCAAACCGGCGATTTCCGGCGTGCCCGTACCCGGCGCGAAAGCCGGATCGATCCCGTCGATGTCGAACGTGATGTACACCGGACCATCGCCCATGCGTTCACGCACGCGCGCCATCAGCGGTGCCAGCGACTGGTTCCAGCACGCCTCGGCCTGCACGACTTCGAAGCCCTGATCGCGGCACCAGTCGAAATCTTCGGCCGCGTAACCCGTGCCACGCAGACCGATCTGCACGACCCGCTCGCAATCGAGCAAGCCCTCTTCCACCGCGCGGCGGAATGGCGTGCCGTGCGCGATCTTCTCGCCCATCATCGTGTCGTTGACGTCGGCGTGCGCATCCACGTGAATCAGACCGACCTTGCCGTGCTTGCGATGAATCGCGCGCAGGATCGGCAGCGCGATCGTGTGATCGCCGCCCAGCGTGATCGGCTTGCAGTTGTGCTGGAGAATTTCGTCGTAGGCGGTTTCGATACGCTTGATCGAATCGTGCAGGTTGTACGGATTGATCGCGACGTCGCCGAGATCGGCCACGCGCAGCGAATCGAACGGCGCCGCGCGCGTTGCCATGTTGTACGGGCGCAGCAGCACCGATTCGCTGCGGATCTGGCGCGGGCCGAAGCGCGCGCCGGTGCGGTTCGACGTGCCGAGATCGAACGGCACGCCGACGAAGCAGGCGTCGAACCCTTCGGCCGAGCCCACGTTCGGCAACCGCATCATCGTCGCAATGCCGCCACAACGGGGCATGGCGTTGCCGGACAACGGCTGCGGCCGTTCACCGGCATCGGGGGAAATGAAGGAGGAAGTATTCATCGTGTCTCGGCAATGAAAAGAGGGGCAGGAAGCAAATACGTGCAACCGGCCGAGGAATCAAGAGAAAAAGCGCACCTTGCCGGGCGAATCTCGATTCTTGAGCAGTTTCCCGCAAGTTAAAATACGAACAGAATAAACTTCACATTGATTCGCAGCGATGTATCCTGCCGTATGTTTTCCCAACTCACCGATCTCGATCTGCGGTTGATCCGCGTTTTCCTCGCCATTGTCGACGCCGGCGGTGTCTCGCCGGCCCAGGCCACCCTCAACGTCGGCCAGTCGACCATCAGCACGCAACTCGCCACGCTGGAAACACGCCTTGGCTACCGGCTGTGCGAACGCGGCCGCGGCGGCTTCCGCCTGACCGCGCGCGGCGAGCAATTCATCGACGCGGCGCGTGCGCTGCTGTCCGCAGTCGACACCTTCGGTATGCAGGCGCGCAATGTCGGCCGCAAGCTGGTCGGCACGCTCGATATCGGCATGATCGGGCACACGCCGGTATCGGCCAGCGCGCGAATCAGCGACGCGATCGGCCGGTTTCGGGCGCGCGATCAGTCGGTGCGGTTTTCGATTCTGGTGCGCTCGCCGGGCGAGCTGGAAGAGCTACTACTGAACGGGCGGATTCAGATCGGCATCGGCTATTTCTGGCATCGCGTGCCGTCGCTCGAATACACCGAGGTGTTCGCCGAAGACCAGTTCGCGTACTGCGCGAAGGGGCATCCGCTGTTCGCTTCGGCCGGAGACCTGTCACCCGCCGAAGCCGCGGCTCACGAATGGGCGTGGCGCAGTTATCCGCTGCCTGAAGCGGAGAGCTCGACCACGCCGCACAACGTCACCGCCGTCGCGGACAACATGGAAGCGGTCGCGATGCTGGTGCTGTCGGGCCAGCATCTCGGCTATCTGCCCGGGCACTTCGCCGCGCCGTTCGTCAAACAGGGTTTGCTGGCCGCATTGAATCCGGCACAGATGCGGTATCGCGTGGCGTTCCATATGGTCACGCGGGCGCGTCAGCATCGAACGGATATTGTCGAAGCGTTCATCGACGACATGAAGGCCGCGCACGCCGCCCCGCACGCTGAGATAGACGAATAGCGGACACCGGGATGGTGCCTCACGCTGCCCCCGCGCTGCTTGCGACAGGTCCGTTGAATGCCGCCGAAGCGCAATAAAAAAAGCCGCGCCCGATGGCGCGGCTTTCACATTCAGGCACAGCTCAATGCCGGTGCTTACCCATTGATCACATCCGCGCCCTTCGGCACTGTGAACTTGAACGCATCGGCCGGCAGCGGCGGGTTCTTCTGAATGTTCGAGAACGTCAACAGCGTCACGTTACCGAACACGTCATGCAGTTCCATCGCTTCAAGATTGCCATCCTTGAAGCCGATGCCGACTCGCTGAAACTGCGTGTCTTTCGCCTTGGGCGTCAGCTCGAGCCAGTCGATGCCGGCCTTCACGCCCGCATCGCGCAGCGTGAAGTTCTTGTCCAGGTCGTTGCTGCCGAACAGAATCGCCGCCGGGCTCGCGCCGAGCGCGCCGCCGAGGCTGCGCACCGTCACCTGGTTCAGGTCCTTGTCATACACGTAGAGCTTGTCGCCGTCGGCTTGCAGCAATTGTGCGTAGGGCTTCTCGTATTGCCAGATGAACTTGCCGGGACGCGCGAACGTGAATGTGCCACTCGACGTGCCAGTCTTGCCGGCCGTGGACACCACACCGCTCGCGCCGCTCGCACCTTGCGCCTTGCTCGGCGCGCGCACTTCCTGCTGCACAAAGGTACCGCGCGCGGAATGCACTTGCGCGACGAACGCCTTCAGTTGGTCGGTGCCGCTCGCGAATGCCTGCGACGCGACGAGCACTGACGCACCGATCGCCACACTGCCGAGGCCGCGTACGAGCGTGCGCGCGAGTTGGCCGAAACGGCGGGGTTGAGCACTCTGGCGAGCGTGCTGCTGCGCGAAAAGCTGCATGGTGTTTTCTCCCTTGATTGAATGTGTTGAGCGGTCACGACGGCCGGCGAATGACATGGCGACTGGCGGGGGCAGTGGGGGTCGGTTTGAACCGCCTGGCGGGCGGGCGAACCCGTGGCCTTCATAAGCAGCTTAAGCGCCGAGCCTTAAACGGGCCTTATATGAGGCGTTTCGTGGCGGGGCTCGGCTCGCAACAAGTACCGTTGCGCGCCGCGGCGTCAGCACCGCGCCGCGCCTTATTCCGCTTCCCGCGCCGGCGCAAGAATCTCGCGATTGCCGTTCGACGACATCGCCGACACCACGCCCGAGTTCTCCATCTGCTCGAGCAAACGCGCCGCGCGGTTATAGCCGATACGCAAATGCCGCTGCACCAGCGAGATCGACGCCCGGCGGTTCTTCAACACCACGTCGACCGCCTGGTCGTATAACGGGTCCGACTCTCCATCGCCCGAGCCGGTTCCTCCGGCGCCCGCGGAGCCTTCGTCGCCCTCGCCCGTCACGCCGCCTTCGAGAATGCCCTCGATATAGTTCGGCTCGCCCTGCTCCTTGAGCTTGTCGACGACACGATGCACTTCCTCGTCCGACACGAACGCGCCGTGCACCCGCACCGGCAAGCCGCTGCCCGGCGGCAGGTACAGCATGTCGCCCATGCCGAGCAGCGATTCGGCGCCCTGCTGGTCGAGAATCGTGCGCGAGTCGATCTTCGACGACACCTGGAACGCCATCCGCGTCGGCACATTGGCCTTGATCAAACCGGTAATCACGTCGACCGACGGACGCTGCGTGGCCAGAATCAGATGGATGCCCGCCGCGCGCGCTTTCTGCGCAATCCGCGCGATCAACTCCTCGACTTTCTTGCCGACCACCATCATCAGATCGGCCAATTCGTCGATCACGACGACGATGTTCGGCAGACGCGCGAGCGGTTCCGGATCGTCCGGCGTCAGGCTGAACGGATTCGGCAGCTTCTCTTCGCGCTTCGCGGCTTCGTCGATCTTGTTGTTGTAGCCGGCGAGGTTGCGCACGCCGAGCTTGCTCATCAGCTTGTAGCGGCGCTCCATTTCGGCGACCGCCCAATTAAGCGCATGTCCCGCCTGGCGCATGTCCGTCACGACCGGACACAGCAGATGCGGAATGCCTTCGTAGACGCTCATTTCGAGCATCTTCGGATCGATCAGGATCATCCGGACCTGGTCGGCGCTCGCCTTGTAGAGCAGCGAGAGGATCATCGCGTTGATCCCCACCGACTTGCCCGAACCGGTCGTACCGGCCACCAGCAAGTGCGGCATTTTCGCGAGATCGGCGCACACCGGCTTGCCGCCGATGTCCTTGCCGAGGCCCATGGTCAGCGGCGAAGCCGCGTCCGCATACACCGCCGAGCCGAGAATCTCCGAGAGACTCACGGTTTGACGGCGCTGATTCGGCAACTCCAGCGCCATGAAATTCTTGCCCGGAATCGTTTCGACGACGCGAATCGACACCAGCGACAGCGAACGCGCGAGATCTTTCGCCAGACCGACGATCTGGCTGCCCTTCACGCCGGTGGCCGGCTCGATTTCGTAACGCGTGACGACCGGACCCGGATAGGCCGCGACCACGCTTACTTCGACGCCGAAGTCCTTGAGCTTCTTCTCGATCAGACGCGAGGTGAATTCGAGCGTGTCGGCGGAAATGGTTTCCTGCGCGGCCGGCGCCGCGTCGAGCAGCGAGATCGGCGGCAAGGTGGAATCGCCCGGCAGGTCCGTGAACAACGGCACTTGCCGTTCTTTCTCGACGCGCTCCGATTTGGCGGGCGTGACGACCGGCGGCACGATCATGACCGGCTCGTGTTCCTCGATCCGCACGCGGCCCTTTTCGACCTTGCCTTCGCGCTTCACGGCGGCGGCTTCGCCCAATTTACGATCGCGGCCGGCCTCACGGCGCAGTTTGGCGAAAGTCACGGCCGAAATGATCGATTCACCGACCTTCTCCGATACCGACAGCCACGAAAAGCGGAAATACAGCGACAACCCAATGCCGAGCACGATCAACAACGCCAATGTGCCGCCCGTGAAACCCAGCGCATGTGACACCCCGCGCGCGACCGCTTCGCCGATCACGCCGCCCGGCGCGCGCGGCAGTTGCACTTTGAGCGACCACATGCGCAGCGCCTCGATACCGTCGCAGGCAAGCAACACCAGCATGAATGCGAACGCGTCCGCGAGCCAGCTGATATCGCGCGGCGCGTCTTCCTGCGGTTCCTCGTGACGGGTGATACGGCGGTAATTGGCGGAGATATGACGGCCGAGCAGCACGATCCACCAGTAGGCGGACAAGCCGAACAGCAGCAGCAGGATGTCAGACGTCCACGCGCCGACACGGCCCGCCCAGTTGGCGATGTGGTCGACCTGGGCGGCGTGCGTCCAGCTCGGATCGTGCCGGCTGTAGCTGACGAGCGCCATGAGCAGGAACACGCCGAGCGCGACCTGCAAGATCCAGCGGATTTCGGTGAAAAGGCGCGACATGCGGTGCGGCAATGCCTGCGCGCTCGCGGAATAGGGAGCTTTTGCCATTGATCCTGTTGCTTGTGTGGCCGATTCGCTGCCAGAGTCGCGGCCCGAAGCCGCGCCTTGGGGCGGCTCCAGACCTGGCCCCGGCTGCCGGGTCCAGCGATGCGGCCTATTGTAAACGCAGTGTCGGACGCGAGGCTGTAAATGACGGTAACTTAGCCAATTGGCCTCGCGAAAGGCTCACGAGCCCCACGGCGACGCTATCGCCATGATCGGAAAGCTTCATGGAGCAGGCCGGCGTGCCGCCCTTTATAATGCCGCTCTGATACCCATCTATAGTCTCAGCTCAAGTCGCGCGGCCTCGCATGGGCGAGCCGGGCGCCGTAAAAGGATTTCGATCATGCCCGCAACTTCCACGAAACACGCAAAAGTTCTGATTCTCGGCTCCGGTCCCGCCGGCTACACGGCAGCGGTCTACGCGGCACGCGCCAACCTGTCGCCGGTGATGATTACCGGTCTGGCCCAAGGCGGTCAGTTGATGACCACGACCGATGTCGAAAACTGGCCTGCCGACGCGAACGGCGTGCAAGGCCCGGAACTGATGCAGCGCTTCCTGGAGCATGCCGAGCGCTTCAACACCGAAATCATTTTCGACCATATTCACACGGCCAAGCTGGATGAGAAGCCGATCCGCCTGATCGGCGACTCGGGCGAATACACGTGCGACTCGCTGATCATCTCGACCGGCGCATCGGCACAGTATCTCAAGCTGGATTCTGAACAGAAATTCATGGGCAGGGGCGTGTCGGCTTGCGCCACCTGCGACGGCTTCTTCTACAAGCAACAACATGTGGCCGTGATCGGCGGCGGCAATACCGCGGTCGAGGAAGCCCTCTATCTTTCCGGCATCGCCAAAAAAGTGACGGTGATCCATCGCCGTGACAAGTTCCGCGCCGAGCCGATCCTGATCGACCGTCTGCTGGCGAAGGAAAAGGAAGGCCTGGTCGAAATCAAATGGAACAGCACGCTCGAGGAAGTAACCGGCGATCAATCCGGCGTGACCGGCATGCGCATCAAGAACACGCAAACCGGCGCAACCACGGACATCGCGCTGCAAGGCATCTTCGTCGCGATCGGCCATAAGCCGAACACGGACATTTTTGCGGACCAGCTGGAGATGAAGAATGGCTACATCATCACCAAGGGCGGCCTGAACGGTTTCGCAACGGCGACCAGCGTGCCGGGCGTGTTCGCCGCAGGCGACGTGCAAGACCACATTTATCGTCAGGCGATCACCAGCGCGGGCACGGGCTGTATGGCCGCGCTCGACGCGCAACGCTATCTGGAAACCATCGACGAGATGGCCGGCGAGCATGCCATGAGCCAGGAAGCCGATCGTTAAGCGGCAACGCGAGGTGCAACGGTAAAATGGCGGCTGGGCATGGCCCAGCCGCTTGCTCGATAGAAGGCCGCGGCTGAAAAGCCGACGGCTTTTTTGCTTATTGAAGCGCGTTTTTGCATTGCGTCGCGTTGCGTTTGGCGTCGCATTGGCGCCTTTTCGAATCTTGTCGCCGGCGCTTCGTGGCGACGCTCTGCGGCATAGACCGATGCCCAGGAAGCGTCGCGCGATCGATCTACTTTTCTGCGTGTATTACCGATATGCCGAAGAATCAGCCCCACCCTAGCGAACCGAAGCGCGCCCGCGCCGTTGTCAGGCCCGCGCCCGAGGCAGCCGCTCCCGTCGTCGAAGCGAAGATCGAGGCCGCTGCCGGTCTGGCCGGTCTCGGCGCGCTGCGCGATGCGTTAAAGGGCGACGCGCAACGGCGTGAGCGCGAACGTGTGGCGGCAGCGGCCGCGCAGCGCGAAGCGTCGGCGGACGCCGATCTGTTCCGCAGCGAGATCGGCGCCGTCGCGCCGCTGGCGGTCCCGCCGCGCGCGAGCTTGCCGCGCAATCCGCCGCCTCCCCTCCCCGTGCAAACCAGACTCGACGAAGAAGCCGTGTTGCACGAAGCGATCTCCGACGAGTTCGATCCCGAGATTCTGCTCCAGACCGACGAAACGCTCTCCTATTGCCGGCCCGGCGTGAGCCAGGAGGTCGTGCGAAAACTGCGCCGCGGCGATTGGATCGTGCAGGCGCAAATCGACCTGCACGGCATGCGTCGCGAGGAAGCGCGCGAGGCGCTGGCCGAGTTCATTCGTGAAGCGGTGAAGCGCGGCCTGCGGTGTTTGCGCGTGATTCACGGCAAGGGTCTGGGGTCGATCGGCAAAGAACCGGTACTGAAGGGCAAAGTACGCGCGTGGCTCGTGCAGAAGTCCGAGGTGATCGCCTTCTGTCAGGCGCGTCCGCATGACGGCGGCGCGGGTGCGGTGGTCGTGCTGTTGCAGCCGGGCGCATTGCCGGCTCACGCCAGATCCTGACGGAGCCCCGGTGATCCATCCGAGGCTGACCCTGGCGCTGGCCATCATGGAGGCGCTGGCTATTTTCGCGTACGCGATTTCCGGCTTTATCGAAGCGAGGACCCGGCGGCTCGATGCCGTGGGCACCTTCCTCGTGGCGATCGCGACGGCCTTCGGCGGCGGTACGTTGCGCGACGTGCTGCTAGAGCGGCGGCCCTTCTACTGGGTCGAACATCAGGCTTATCTGATCTCGATCTTCGTGATGTCGTTGTTCGCGCCGACGCTTTTGAAAATGACGTCGCGCCTGCTCTCCGAGCGGGTCTTGCTGGTAGCCGATGCGGTGGGGCTGGGCCTGTTCAGCATTTCCGGCACGTCGATCGCGCACGACGCGCAGATGCCGTGGTTCACGTCGGTGATGATGGGGGTATTGACAGGCGTATTTGGCGGCGTAATTCGCGACGTGCTGTGCAATGAGGTGCCGTTGATCTTGCGCGATTCGAGGCCATACGCGACATGCGCTTTTGTAGGGTGTTGGCTGTACGTGCTGCTGGACTACATGAACGTCGATACGGTGTACAGCGTGTTGATCGCCACCGCCTTCATCCTGCTTGCAAGACTGGTGACTTTCAGGCTCGACGTCCGCCTGCCTCACTGAGCCCACTTCACTGAACCTGCTTTCGCGACTTGCTTCATTAAAAGCACGCCGCCCGGAGCCAGATGGCGTGCGCTTTGAAGCAGCCTTACTTGTTGGTGGCCAACGCCCCCGCACTCTTCGAGCCGCCAAACAGCGCCGTCAGGTGTCGCAACAGATCACAGCACATAAGCTTTCGTAGCGTAAGGTCTTCGTTGAAAGCGGATGAACATCTGTCTTCCGCTAAAATTTTCGCGGCTGTCGATTTCTTCCACCGTCGTTCGTCGTCAGGTAAGCGGCCTCCCGGCCGTCATCGCGCCTCAACGCGCCTCGCAACCGCCATAGGTGACCACGATGTCCCTGAAGCTCTATGCTCACCCCTTCTCTTCCTACTGCCAGAAGGTCCTGACCGCGCTTTACGAAAACGGCACGCCGTTCGAACTACGCCTGTTGTCGCACAACGACCCGCAGGTCATGACGGAGTTCGCCGCGCTCTGGCCGATCAAGCGCTTTCCTGTGCTCGTCGACGGCAACCGGACTGTGATGGAAGCGAGCATCATCATCGAGTATCTCGGTTTGTATTACCCGGGAGCCGTGCGGCTCCTGCCGGCCGACGCCCGCGCCGCACTGGAAGTGCGCAGCATGGATCGCTTCTTCGACAACTACATCTCCACACCGCAGCAAAAGATCGTGTACGACAGTCTGCGGGCTGAGCCGGACCGTGATCCGCGCACCGTAGCCGACGCGCGCGACATGCTCGACACGGCTTACGGCTGGCTCGACAAAGTGATGGCCGGGCGCGAATGGGCCGCCGGCGATGCGTTCAGCCTCGCCGATTGCGGCGCGGCGCCATTTCTGTTCTATGCCGATTGGACGCATCGCATTGGCCCGGCGTTTCCCCATGTCCTCGCCTACCGGAAGCGGTTGCTGGCCCGGCCATCGTTCGCACGCGCGGTCGGCGAAGCACGCCCGTATCGCCCGCTGTTCCCGCTCGGCGCGCCCGACCGCGACTGACCGCACGGACCCGGCACAACCCGGCAAACGCACTGGGGACACGCGGGGCGGCCCGCTTGCGTGGCCGCCCCTTGCGACAACACTATTTCCAACCTATACACTTCACTTCGAAGCCCACTTCCGCCCATCAATCACAAAAGGCAAAACATGGACCGTTTCGAAGCGATGGAGATATTTACGCGTGTGGTCGAAGCGAATAGCTTCACCAAAGTATCCGAGTCGCTCGACCTGCCCCGCGCCAAAGTCAGCCGCACCATCCAGGCGCTGGAAGAACACGTCGGCGTGCGGCTCCTGAACCGTTCGACGCGACAGGTCAGCGTCACCGAAGACGGCGCGCTGTTCTACGACCGTTGCGTGCGCATCCTCGCGGAAGTCGCCGAGGCCGAATCGTCACTGTCGAACAAGCGTGAAAATCCGAGCGGCACGATTCGCGTCGATACGTCCGGCACGCTCGCTCGCGCGCTGCTGCTTCCCGCGCTCGACGATTTCTACCGGCAATACCCCGAGATCGACGTACGGCTCGGGCTGGCGGATCGCAATATCGATCTGATTCAGGACGGGGTGGATTGCGTGATCCGCATGGGCACGCCGGAAGAGTCGAGCCTCGTCGCGCGGCACATCGGCAATGCGCGGATCGTGACCTGCGCGGCGCCCGCCTATCTGGAGAAATACGGCACGCCAACCACGCTCGAAGAGCTTAGTGAACATCGCGCGGTCAACTATGTTTCCGCGCGCAGCGGCAAGACCTTCCCGTTCGAGTACGAGGTGGGCGGCGAGATCGTCAAGGTCACGCTGAAAAGCGTGCTCGCGGTGAACGACGGTTCCGTCTATATCGGCGCGAGCGCGCTCGGTCACGGCATCATCCAGCCGTCGCGCTTCATGGTCGCGGATCTGATCGCACAAGGCGCACTCAAGGAAATCCTCACCACCTACACGAGCCCTGACACACCGCTGTCGATTTTGTATGCGCATCGCCGCAATCTGAGTTCACGACTGCGCGCGTTCACGGAATGGGTCGCCGAGCTGGCGCGAAACAATCCGGACTTGCGTCTGGACGAACACTGATCAACGGTGCCCTTTCAAACGTCCGGGCGCAAGCCGAGCGTCTGATGCTGATGCCGGGCCCGTTACCCTGCTGAGCACAGTCATGCGCTAAACGCGAGCATGTTGCCGATCAGCAGGCGCTGAAGCGCGAGTGCACCGACGGGCAGCTCGCGGCCCCGTCGGCTCACGAGCTGGGCTTGAACTTTCTGCATGAGTTCATGTTTGATCGGGAGCGCCATCAAGGCGCCGCGCTCGATGTCGTCATGAATTGCGAACGCCGGTAACAGCGTCAATCCCATTCCCGCGCGGACAAAACTCGTCAATCCGATCAGGTGATCCGTCGCCACTATCACATTGAACTTGCGATCTTCAGCCGCCTCGATCTGCTCGACGATCTTTCGCGTGCCATAGCCGGGTCTGGCGAGCGCGAATGGATAGGCAATCAGATCGTTGATGCGCACCGTATCGAGCCCGGCTAACGGATGGCCGTAAGGCACGACCGCACACAAGGGCTGCACGACCGAAGCGAGTTCCTTCAACCGCGCGTCGTGCATGTCGAGTCCCGGTCCATAGGTCAGGCCAAGATGGACTTCATCCCCTTCGAGCCAGTTGAGGATGTCATTGACACCGCCCAGCTTCAGCGTGATCGTCAGATTCGAATGACGCGCGTTGAATTCACACAAAGCATGCCGCATCAGGTCATCGACGAAACCCTGAACTGCGCCGAGCGCGACGTGCCCCTGTTCCAGACCGTGCATGCCGTCGAGCCTGGAGACGAGCGCTTCCTCCCGCGACACCTGCTCCCGGTAGTAGTCGATCAGCAGCAAACCCGCCTCGGTCGGTTTTGCGCCGCGCCGGTTTGTTTCGAGCAGCGGAGTACGCGCGACTTTTTCGAGCAGTGCCAACTGCCGGCTCACCGCTGACGGCGCCACGTTCAAAAAGTCCGCCGCGATGCGCACGCCACCAAGCCGAACAACCTCAAAAAAATAGCGTAGGCGCCCCGTCGTGAGACCGCTCATCATTGCCTCCCCCTCGCTCGTGGACAGTCCACATGTTGCCATCAAGTCAACAACAAACGCAATCCGTTGTCATTGTTGTTATGAAATCAAGGTCCCAGAATGACCTTTGCCAACAACCAGGGAGTCCCTTATGACACGCATTGTTTTGCTGAACGCGAACCTGTTCGACAGCTCGAGTGCAACGCTGAAGCCCGGCGCCACCATCGTCATTGAAAACGGCATGGTGGATGCCGTCTCATTCGAGCGACCCGAGATCGGCGACGCACAGATCTTCGATGTGGGCGGCCGAGTCGTTCTCCCCGGCCTGATCGATGCCCACGTCCATGTGTCGGCCAGTGTCTCGGATTTCTTCAAGCTGTCGTTGATGCCTCAGTCGCTGATCGCGGCCAAGTCGAAAGACATCCTTGAACAGATGTTGATGCGCGGTTTCACAACCGTGCGGGACGCAGGCGGTGCGGATGCAGGCATCGCGAATGCTATCGAGCTAGGTCACTTTGTGGGCCCGCGCCTTTTTATCGCGGGCCGTGCGATCACTCAGACTGGCGGCCACGGTGACCCGCGCCCGGCGTTCTTCAGCGGTGAGCGTTGTGCGTGCTGCGGCGCGGTCGGCATGCTGGGCCACGTCGCCGATGGCGTTTCGGAAGTGCGCCGCGCGGTACGCGAAGAAATCCGCAACGGCGCCACCCATATCAAGGTCATGGCCGGCGGCGGAATCTCCACGCCGAACGACCCACTCGACGGCACCCAGTATTCAGTCGAAGAAATGAAGGCAATCGTTGAAGAAGCAACGGCCGCGAGGACTTATGTGATGGCGCATGCCTATTCGCCCACTGCGATTCAACGGGCGGTCCGCTGCGGCGTACGTTCCATTGAGCACGGCAATCTGATCGACATGGCAACAGCGCGTTTCATGGCCGAGCATGGGACTTATCTCGTCCCCACGCTGTCGACCTACGCCGCGATCGCGCGGGAGGGTAGACGAATTGGCTGGTCCGACGCGATGCTGGCCAAAACCGATCGCGTAAAAAACATGGGGGTCGAAGCAATGAAGCTTGCCCATGCGGTCGGCGTGAAAATCGGACTCGGGTCTGATCTGCTCGGCGAAATGCAGGCCTTCCAACATGAGGAACTCACGTTGCGCGAGGCCGCCATGAAGCCCGCGGAAATACTCAGGAGTGCCACCTGGATCAACGCGGAGATGATGAACCAGAGTGGCCATATCGGCGTAATCGCCAAAGGCGCGCATGCCGATCTGATTGTGGTGGAAGGCAACCCGCTGGATGGTCTTGCGGTTCTCAGCGACGACAGGAATCTGCTGGCGATCATGAAAGCGGGCAAGTTCTATTCGAATCGGCTCGCGCATGGACCATGTTGAACGCGCCGGCGAACTCGCCGGAGCACCGCAAGGCTCATGCGGCCGATCAACAACGGACCGATATCACGTTCTTCCCATTGACGATGCCGATCACTGCCGGCGCCGGGTCCATGGCAGTCACCGTCGCCATGGCTGCGAATTTACGGCAGGATGCTCACGACAATTACATTGTCAGCCACTTGAGTCCGGTCGCGGGAATCTGCGCGGTGTTTATCATTGTCGGCATCTGTTATAACGTGGCCGATGTGATTTTCAGAAAATTAGGCGAGACAGGAACCAGTGTGGTGACACGCCTTGCGGCATTCATTCTTTTGGCCATCAGCGTGAACGTGGTCTGGAGCGGCGCCAGGTCCCTGATCCTGACACTGCATTGAAGAGACACAGCGCATGAAGAAGGCCCCATGCGCCTGAACACATGGGGCCTTCTTCGTCTTCGTCGAGGCGACAACCCGGGCTTACGCAATCCGCTCTTCATTGGACGGATCGAACAACACCGCCTTCGACGCATCGAACAGCAGCGTCGTGTTCGTCAGCGGCTGCGGATTGGATGCCGGGTGCACGCGGCTCACAATGCGCTTGCCGTTGACCTGCGCGAACACCAGCGTGTCCGGTCCAGTCGGCTCGATCACGTCGACCTTCACTTCGATCGGCTGCAGCTTCGCATTGTCGCCATGCGCGCCGCGCGCGTCGGTGATCCGCTCCGGGCGCAGGCCCAGAATCACGTCGCGCCCCACGTGCGACTTCACTTTCGCGGAGTCGAACGGCAGGTTCAGCACAGCGCGCGCCACACCTGTATCCAGTTCGATGCCGACGCCCGAACCCTGTTCAACCAGCTTGCCCTGGATGAAGTTCATCGGCGGCGCGCCGATGAAGCCGGCCACGAACAGATTCGCCGGCGAGTCGTAAATGTCTTGCGGTGCGCCGAACTGCTGGACGATGCCGTCTTTCATCACCGCGATGCGGTCGCCGAGCGTCATCGCTTCGATCTGATCGTGCGTCACGTAGACGATCGTCGTGCCGAGGCGTTGATGCAGCAGCTTGATCTCCGAACGCATTTCGATGCGCAGCTTCGCGTCGAGGTTCGACAGCGGTTCGTCGAACAGGAACATCACCGGATCGCGCGCGAGCGCACGGCCCATGGCCACGCGCTGGCGCTGACCGCCGGAGAGCTGACCCGGCTTGCGGTCCAGCAGGTGCGTGATCTGCAGCGTGTTCGACACGCGGTCGACGATCTGCGCCTGCTCCTGCTTCGGCACCTTCCGGATACCCAGGCCGAACGAGATGTTCTCGCGCACCGTCATGGACGGATACAGCGCGTACGACTGGAACACCATCGCAATGTCGCGATCTTTCGGCGACAGGTTGTTCACCGTCTTGCCGTCGATCTGGATCTCGCCCTTGGTGACGGTTTCGAGGCCGGCGATCATGTTGAGCAGCGTCGATTTCCCGCAGCCCGAGCCGCCGACGAGAATCAGGAACTGCCCGTCTTCGATGTCGATATTGACACCCTTCAGAACCGGCACCCCGTTCGGGTAGGTCTTGTACACGTCACGGATGGAAAGGCTTGCCATGCTGTGAATCCTCTTGTCTCTGGTACTGCTTGAAAACTCTTGTCGGATGACGGCGGCGTTTCCCGGAAGAAGCGCCATCGCGATGCGTATGGTTTAGCCCGGGTTCAGCCCTTGACCGCGCCCGCCGTCAGGCCGCGCACGAAATAGCGTCCGGCGATGATGTAGACGAGCAAGGTCGGCAACGCGGCGATGATCGCGCCGGCCATGTCCACGTTGTATTCCTTCACGCCGGTCGAGGTGTTCACGAGGTTGTTCAGCGCCACCGTGATCGGCATCGAATCGACACCGGAGAACACAATCCCGAACAGGAAGTCATTCCAGATCTGCGTGAATTGCCAGATCAGGCACACCATGAAAATCGGCAGCGACACCGGCAGCAGAATCTTCGTGAAGATCGTGAAGAAACCCGCACCGTCGATGCGCGCGGCCTTCACGAGTTCAGCCGGAATGCTCACGTAGAAGTTGCGGAAGAACATCGTGGTGAAGGCGATACCGTAGATCACGTGCACCACCACCAGACCGGTGGTCGTGTTCGACAGGCCGAGAAAGCCTTCGAAGCGCGCCATCGGCAGCAGGATCGCCTGGAACGGAATGAAACAGCCGACCAGGATCATCGTGAAGATCGGATCCGCGCCGCGGAACCGCCAGTGCGTGAGCACATAACCGTTGAACGCGCCGATGATCGACGAGATCAGCACGGCCGGAATCACCATGCGCACCGAGTTCATGAAGAACGGCTGCATGCCGTCGCAACGCACGCCAGTACACGCACCGCTCCATGCCTTGATCCAGGGATCGACGGTCCAGTGCGAAGGCGGCGTAAGCAGGTTGCCGGTGCGCAACTGGTCGATGTCCTTGAACGACGTCGACAGCATCACGTACAGCGGAAACAGGAAGTACAAAGCAAACAGGACCAGAGCCGCGTAAATGACGGCACGGCTGATCGTCATCTTAGGCTGCATTGCGGGTGCTCCTCGATTCCAGATACAT
>NZ_JAXDPY010000107.1:0-19406 GCF_034668105.1 Paraburkholderia sp.
GTCGTCCAGCTTGTCCGGAACGAGAATCCACACTGCCATCACCGCGAACGACGCGACTACCGCCCAATTCAGAATTCCCGGACTCAGAACGCTCGCCAGCCACGCGCCGAGTGCGCCGGATGCACCATGGTTGATGAGAGTAGCCGCAAACACCCCGAGAACGATAGGAATGGGCTTGCGATATCGCGCTGCCAATACCAGCGACAGCAGTTGGGTCTTGTCGCCAATTTCGGCAAGGCCGACCACGCTGGTCGAGACAAGGAAGGATTGCATGGGTTGTTGTACCCGGGCCGCGCGGAAAGAACGCGATGACGCGCATTCCGGCGACCCGGTTAGGTCGGAATGCGTGCCATCAGTCTTGCCAGGCGCTTGGCTGCGCACGCCATAGCGGTCTCTCGACTCGCCAAGTATGTTGACGTGCGCCCTCGAACCTCGCGTTCGAGGCGGCTACTCCCCAATGAACAGGCGCGATTCTATCGCGGCATGCGTGATAGACGCAAATTATCGCACCGCAAGCTCGCGGCGAAGGGCGATGCTCGCCAGATCGGCTTATTCAAGCTTGCAGCGCCCTGCGGCAACGCCGGATATCGAACGTACGCACATCGATACACGGCGACCTGATTGCCACGGGTCAGGTCGTCGCGTGCGAAGGTTGCACTTCGACGGTGACATGCGAGAGCCCCTTGAAGCGCTCGAGCACCGCGTGATAGAAGCGCGAATCGTGCTGAGGTTCACCTGTTGCCACGGACACCACGGCACTCATGTGACCTGGACCCACCCGCCATACATGCAGGTCGACGACCTGGTCGCCACGCTCCTCGATAGCGTTGCGCACGCTCTCCGCCATGCGTCGATCGGAGTTCATGTCGAGCAGGATTGCACCGGTGTCACGCATCAGCCCATATGACCAGTTTGCAATCACCAGCGCACCGATGACACCGGCGAGCGGGTCCATCCAGAGCCAGCCAAATGCGCGTGCCAGCAAGAGACCGATGATAGCCAGCACGGAGACCGCCGCATCCGCCATCACGTGGAGGTAGGCCGAGCGGATGTTATGGTCGCGGGTTGTATCTTCATCGGCATGCTCGTCGTGAGCATGGGCGTGGCCGTCATCATGGGCGTGGCCGTGGCTATGGCCGTGGCCGTGATCATGGCCATGTCTCTCGTCATGGGCGTGTCCGTGGCTATGACCACGACCATGGCTGTGGTCGCCGCCGCTCAGCAGCCACACGCTTGCCAGGTTAACCAGCAGGCCGACCACCGCGATAGGAATCGCCTCGCCGAAGTGGATGGGTACCGGCGACAGAAAACGCGACACCGCCTCGTAGCCAATCAGCACTGCAATCATTGCCAGCACGATGGCACTCGTGAAGCCTGCGAGGTCGCCAAGTTTGCCGGTACCGAACACGAAGCGAGGATCGGTGGCATGCCTGCGCGCATACGTGTAGGCAAGTGCCGCGATCAGCATCGCGCCGGCATGCGTCGACATATGCAGGCCATCGGCGACAAGCGCGAGCGAGCCGAACATACTGCCGCCGACGATCTCAATCAGCATCATCGCGCTGCACAGCGCAATCACGGCCCACGTCTTACGCTCGTTCTTTTCATGACCGGCACCGAGAAAAATGTGGTCGTGTCCTGCGCCAAAGGCAGCGCTTTTGAAATCACTCATGTTCCGCTCTACTTGAAATAGCTGTGAACGACCTCGATAAGCTGGTCAGTCGCGCTGCCGGCCGGCTCTTCGTTGGTGTCCGCATCGACGAGATGGGTGCGGATATGGTCCTCGAGCACCACGGCGAGGAGGCCGTTCATCGCGCCGCGGCAACTGGTTATCTGCTGCAGGACGTCAATGCACCCCTGCTCTTCCTCGAGCGCCCGCTCGATCGCTTCGACCTGCCCCTTGATGCGCCGGACCCGGTTGAGCAGCTTCTGTTTCTCGCGAATGGTGTGGCTCATCAATGATCTCCCCTATACCTAGGGGGAGTATAAGTCAGATAGGGTGGAGGGGTATATTAAATTCGTGTGAGCGAAAGTTTTTCAAACGCATCGGATAGCGCAACCTCGTCGAATCGCCGGTCACGCGGTCGAGCACCGCTGCAAGCAATCATTATTACGAATGCCTTTCGGTCGTGATATGCTCGCGCCTGTCTTTGGGGAGTAGCCGGCTTCTACCCAGAAGCGCCTGCATCAACATACTCGGTCGAACAGACCGTGGTGCAGGCAGCCCTTTGGTTGGCAAGACCATCGACACACCACGCGACCGGTCGGGCGCGGCGGTGTGTCGCGGTTTTCCGCCCGGCCATGAGCGCTTCCTGTCATGAATCCTGTCGCAACCCTCTTCCTTGCTTTTGCCATGTCTACCGACGCCTTTGCGGCTGCGATCGGCAAAGGCGCCACCCTTCATCGTCCTCGCTGGCGCGAAGCTGTCAGGACGGGACTGATCTTTGGCATCATTGAAGCGCTGACGCCTTTAATCGGATGGTTCCTCGGCAAGGCAGCCGCCCAATACGTCTCGGCCTGGGATCATTGGATCGCCTTCACGCTGCTGTTCATCCTGGGCGCCCGCATGGTCTTCAATAGCTTCACCGGCCGGGAAGTCGAAGAAAAGAAGCCGGCCGCCCATTCGTTCTGGCTGTTGGCACTGACCGGTTTTGCCACGAGCATCGATGCGATGGCGGTCGGCGCCGGTCTCGCCTTTGTCGACGTCAACATCTATTCGACCGCGGCAGCGATCGGCCTCGCCACCATGACGATGGTCACGATCGGGGTCATGCTGGGCCGTGTCGTCGGCAACGTTGCGGGCAGGCGTGCGGAACTGGCGGGCGGCATTGTGCTGGTCGGCATTGGCTGCACGATCCTTGTTGAACACCTGGGGCTCATTGCCTGATCACCCTCTCTCGTCGTGGTCCGCTCGCATTGTCGTCGACAAATGCCGGCGTCGATTAGAGAGAGGAGACGGCGACGAGCTATAGCCCACGCGCCGCCGTCGTGCCCCGCTGGCTACCCTGGCGCAGATGGTCCCGGAGCCGCTTGTACGAGCCAGTCCCGCTCGCATTACCCGGCTCCGTGTTCGAGATACTCAGGGTCCGGTAACCGACAGATAAGCGGCGACCTGCTCGATCTGCGTGTCATTCAGCGTAGCCGCTACTGCCGTCATCGTTCCGGCTTTCGGCGGGGCGGCTTTTGCGCGCGCCTGGAATTCGTGCAGCCGGGCGACGGTAAATGCGGCGGGCTCGCCTGCGATACTGGGGAAGCGCGCGCCGTTGCCCTTGCCGCCCGCGGCGTGGCAAGTGAAACATGCCGCTACGCTCGTGCCCGCTCCCATTTCGGCGAGTTGCTTGCCGGCCGCGACGAGCTCCGGCGCTGGCGGCTGCGAAGCTTTCACAAGCGGCGGATGCTGGTTCGAGAAGAAGACCGCGAGCGCTTGCATGTCGCTGTCCGACAGGTTCTGAGCGACCGCCTGCATCGGAGGGCTGACACGCGTGCCGGCCTTGAACATCGACAGCGCGTGTGCAAGGTACTCCGGATTCTTGCCTGCCAGCCGCGGCATGCCCGTTTCAGTTCCAGCACCCAACGCACCATGACACGCTACACACGTCGCAATCGACGGACCCTGTGCAACGTTGCTTGTACTTGCGCTCGCAGCCTGGCTCTGGGCGAAGCATAAGCCGGCGAACGCGCCCAGCGACATCGCCACACCTACTCGCGCGCCGCGTGAAAAGACATGCCGAAGGGTTGAAGCCGCCTTTTCGTGCCGACCATGATCTCCGCGAGAACTGTTGTCCGAATTGCGTACGTTGAATTGCTTGATGATGTCGAGCATCTGATCTTCCACATGAGGTTTGCACCAGTCTGTCGATAGTCAACCGGCGGGTGAAGTTGGTTGTATCGATGACGCTCATTGAAGATCGCTATGCAGTCCCGGGGATTGAGCATGCGTAAGGATTTGAGCCTTGATAAGGCCAATCGACGACTCTGTCCGATGACGAAAATGTAATCGGACCGCAACGTCACGGTTATCCAGCGCGCCCTCTTCTCACCCGGGAAATCGAGTCGATACTTTCATTTCGCCTCGAGGGACTTCTATCAATGCGTCGCACCGACCTTTCTGAGTGCTTCCATTGCCGCTGTATTGCCTTGCGCCCGAACGGTCGCAAGCGCAGTGTTTCCCCGCGCGTCCTCATGATCCGGGTCCGCGCCATGTGCGATCAGGTCATCGAACAGGCTAAAGCGTCCAAACAGTGCGGCGAAAGCGAGTGCGGTTTCGCCCGCGTTATTGGTCGCGTTAATGTCACAGTGCGTTTGCAAGAGCGTCCTTGCGATGTCGAGCTGACCTTTGTAGATGACGCCCATCAAAGCCGTATTGCCGTTACGGTCCGCTGCGCACGCATTTGCACCTGCGGCCATCAGCTTATCGACCGTATCTGGATGATTGTCGTAAGCGGCAAGAATCAGCGCTGTGTAGCCGCTCGAATTCGCGCTTTCAATTGGATAACCCGCCTTGAGCAACGCATCGAGAATGTCCCATCGCCCTTCTCGTGCAGCGTTAAACCATTCGCGATCGTATTGATGCGCTTCGACGCGCTGGTTCGCTTCCAGTTTCGGCACGGGCATGACTGCCGATGCGCATCCGGCCAGCAACATCGCACATGCAACCACGCCCGCGATGGAAGGCCATGCAAAACCAAGGTATCTACGCTGCTTCATACGAGGTGTTTCCGTGAGACGAGGCACGTCGGATTAGCGGCGTGCCCCCTGTTGCTTAGTGGCGACTCAAGGCGTATCAAGCTCGCCTGAAATCACTCATCGGACAGCTTCGCCGACATCGTCTTCACCTTCGAGCCGTCCGCATTCAGCGCACGAATCAGGCGAGCACCCAGATCGGGATCGGCCTTGTTGAAGTAAGACAGCATCGTGTACTTGTTGTCTTCGTTCGTGACATGGCTCAGGTCGCCGGACAGCGCGGTGACGAGATCGCCCTTGCCTTGCTCGGTGAGACTTTCGAAATACTGACCCGCTTGCCGGAAGTTCTGCTTCTTGTGAATCGCGATCTGCTGCGTGGTGCCGGACAATGGCGTCTGCAGGTACTTGTATTTCGGATCCTGGCTTATTTCGCTAATCCCCGACGGCTCATAGTTGATCTCGCCGGTACGATCGCCCGAGTTCATTTTCCCGTCCTGATTGTTGTTGTGAACGTCAATCAGCGGCCGGTTGATCGGAAGCGAATTGTAGTTCGCGCCCAACCGGTACATTTGCGTATCGGCGTACGCAAACAGACGGCCCTGGAGCATCCGGTCCTCCGACGGCTCAATGCCGGGAACCAGTCGGGACGGTGCAAACGCGGACTCTTCGGTGGACTCGAAATAGTTGTCGGGTACGCGGTTCAGCGTCATGGTGCCGATCTTGCGCTCAGGTACGCCGAGCCATTCCTTGGTGTCGTCAAGCCCATCGTAAGAGAACTTGTTCAGATCGGACGGCTTGAGAACCTGGACGTACAGATCCCACTTCGGGAAAGCGCCCTTACGGATTGCGCCGTAGAGATCGTTGGTCATCAGATTCCAGTCGGAGCCGATGGATGCGGCGATTTCACCGGGACGCAAGTCCTTCTTGCCCTGATCGCTGACCCAATGGAACTTGACGTAGTGCACCTCGCCCTTCGCATTCACGAACTTGAAGGCATGCACGCCAAATCCGTCCATATGCCTGTATGAATCGGGCATGCCGTCGTCGCTATAAAGATGCGTGAGCATATTTGTCGCTTCAGGCGTATGCGCAAAGAAGTCAAAGGCCAGATTGGCGTCCTGAACCCCGGTGACCGCGCTGGGTTTGTTAGCGTGGACGAAGTCGGGGAACTTGATCGCGTCGCGGATAAAGAAGATCGGCCAGTTAATCCCGACCATGTCCCAGTTGCCTTGCCTGGTGTAGAACTTGATCGCGAAACCGCGCGGATCGCGTGCCTGTTCGGGAGATCCGCGGTAGCCCATCACCGTTGAGAACCGCACGAATACCGGCGTTTTACTGCCCGGCGAGAAGACCTGCGCGGTTGTCAGGTCGGATACATCGGCGCTTGGAACGAATTCGCCGAAGGCGCCTGTGCCGCGCGCATGAACGACACGTTCGGGAATGCGCTCGCGATCGAAACGCTGCAGCTTTTCAACCAGATGCGAATCCTGCAATAGCACGGGACCTTCCGGACCCGCTGTTTCCGAATTCTGATTGTCGCCAACCGGAGATCCATTGTCGCGGGTCATGTCGGCAGCAAAGACAGGCGGCAACATCGTGGCGCTCAAGACAACGGACAGAAGCGTTCTTTTGAAGAATTTAGTTGCATATTGCATATTTCGGTTCCTAGGATCAATTACTACTCAAGACATCGCCAATCGGATTGCATGCTATGTCGATGTCTTTGAGCGGTCCAATCGCAGTTCCTAATGAACGCGATAGTGATGTCTTAGGAATGTGAGAACCTGACAAATCTTGCAGGTAGTAATGCGGGGAATGGAGTCGACCGCTCGTTGCAAGACCTTCCGTTTCGGAGGTTGGGCCAGGAGAAAGAGCGAGTGAATCAGGAGCCGTTCCGGAACACACCGGCGAGTCGTCAATCGGGCTTCTTCAGTCCGCTCGGATTCTCAGGTCCACCGCGCGTCACCCCTTGATCGGCCGGCGCGCTCGCACCGCGATTGTCGGGCGCTGTCTCGCGTCCTCCGGATGTCGCCGACGCAGCATGCGGCGCGCGGACTGCGGCAGGCGGGCGTGGTCGATCGCCACTCTGAGACGCCTGGGCGACGCTAATGCCTCCCATCTCCACTGCCGAGCGGACCGCATCCACACCACTCGCTCCCGGCTCGCGAGCCGCACCTGTATCTTGCGCAAATCCGCTCGTCGCAAAGATTGGCATCAACGCTGCCGCTGCGAAGCTCTTGAAGAGGACTTTCATTTTCGTCTCCATCGTCACGCGCACGCACTCATCGATGCGCGTGCGCGTTCACTCGACAAATCGCTGCTGACGCGCTGAAGGCTTCTTCCCTTCACCCGCAGGTCGCCTCCATTTTGTAAATTGCACCTTGATGCGGCTTGCGCGAATCAGCCATGCTGTGCTTTGTGCATTGGAGGTCTCTTCATGTTACTTCCACTGAACGACAGGACCAGCATTTTTCGTTACATCCGACGAAAGTGTGACGGAAGCCACACCCAACGCAACGACGGCTTCCAGGGGTATGCTCCTTCAGCAACGCGACGGCTGTCTCGCGCGACGCTGCGTGGCCGGAGCGGCACAAAAAATGCTGGCTGGACAGACGATTTATCCCGCACGGCATCGCGGTGAAGTCGTATGGGTCGACATCGACATACTGCGACGCGCCGGCCTCAAGCGCGCGCCGATCAATGCAGCGATCGGCCTGGACTGGACCGTAAGGATCATTGCGCCTGGAGGAAAAACTGCAGCGTTCGCTGATGCATCACCGCGCAAGGGGCGAATGTAATCTCCGCGGATTTGACGTTCCGCTCATAGCGCATCGTGAAGATCGGAACGATCAGGCGATAGTAGCGCACGCATCGAGCCACTGCGCCGAGGTTAGAAACTCAGGGTTTCGTGTGCCTTGACGATGTCGCCGGCCACCGTCTCGATCTGTTCGCGTTTGAGCATGGCCTTTGAGCGCAGCAGCTGATACGCATCTTCTTCAGACATGCCGCGCGAGTCCATTATGATCCGCGTGGCCTGCTGGATCACCCGAACCTTCGCCTGCTTCTGCTCCAGCCGCTCGATGTATCGCTCACGTGCGCGGGATGCCTTGAATTGCGTGAGCGCGACGGCGATGGCGGTCAATAACCCAAACGAGCGGACCGGCGACGGAATCGTAGCGAACGCATTCAACCGCAGCACCGCTTCGATGGTGATGGGATTTTCGTAGGTCACGACCGGAATCACCGGCGGCGACGTGCTTGTTCCAAGCCACGGATAATCGATTGACAGCGCCTCAGGACGCATTGCCATGACAACCAGCCCGGTGTCGGAAGGCAGGCTGTCGAGGCGCGGCCAGCATACCTGCACGTCACAGCCGATGCGCTGAAGCTGCGCGAGCAACTCTTCGCCATCCTGATCATGCGGATGGATAACAACGACCTTTAGCGAACGCAGGTCACGCAGGATGGTCGGCGTCTGCGCTGTCCGCTTCATCGATCCGCTCCCGCGCGTGCGAGTTCAGGATGGGCATGCGCGGTCCACGCCGGCGTGCTGTGAAGGACGACATAGGGATCCGCCTTCACGCGTTCGGGCGCGCGTCCGATTATATCGAAACGGCAATGCGCGTCGACCCGGCCGATCAACGGATGCAGGTATGTGTGGTTGTTGTACTCGTCGATACGCACGCGGCCTTGCGGCGCGTCGAACTCGAGTCCGGGCAACACGCGCAGCAACAGCGTCGGGTCGTCGGAGCCGACGCGACGGATTGCATCCGCGAGCAGATGCATCTGGAAATAGGAAGCTTCCCAGCACATGTTGGTCGGCTGATCTTCGCCGAAGCGGGCCTGATAGCGGGCGACGGCGCCGTGGTTCTCGGCTGTCTCCACACTCTGGAAATACGCGGCCGACGTGATGTGCCCTTCCGCGAGGTCGTTTCCCATTACCGCGATTTCGGCTTCACTGGTCATGTGGCTGGCGATAGGCATGCGGTACGGATCGAGCCCGACCTGCGCGAACGCACGGTATAGATGCGGAATACCTTCACCGACTACCGTGGAGAAAATGAAGTCGGGCGCAAGTTGCTTGATCCGCTTTGCGACATCCAGATAACTGTCCCACGGCGCATCGAGCGGCAGATAGGTTTCGTCCACCTTTTCTCCGCCGCGTTCGAGAATCAGATCGCTCATCACGCGATTCGACTCGTATGGGCACACATAGTCTGAACCGATCATGCTCACGCGTGACCCGAAGTGCGTGAGCATGAAACCGGCGAGCGGAAGCGTGTTCTGATTGGGCGCCGCACCGGTGTAGATCACATTGCGGCTGTATTCGAAGCCTTCATACGGCGTCGCATAGAAGAGCAGCGCATTGTGCCGTTCGACAATCGGAATGACCGCCTTGCGCGTGCTGGACATATAACAGCCGACGATGACCCGAACCCGGTGTTCGAGAATCAGTTGTTCGGCGAGGTCGGCATAACGCTGCGGCTGGCATTGCGGATCTAGACAGACAAGTTCGATCTCGCGGCCTGACACTCCGCCCGCGCGATTGATCTCCTCTACCGCGAGCATGGTGGCTTGCAGTTGAGTGAGCTCCGCGGCCGAGGTTACGCCTGAACGTGAATACAGGACGCCAATACTGATTGGGTCCGAGGTACGGCCTGCATCAATACGAGTCATTCGTCAAAACCAATGGGTCTCCAGGGAAGTGCGCTGTTTGTGCGTGTGGCACGTGACTGGTGCGTACTGGCACTGTCTTTGTGCGGAGCTCAAAACAGTCGGCGCGCAAACTGCTTATTTATAATGCCTTCCGCGTTGACCGGGACGCAACTAATCAATTTGCATCCGCTCCACAAAAGGGTTTTGCGGAAAGCGTGCTGCCGGTCGCTAACCGCTGGCATGACCATTGCTTATATGGTCACGCTGACCCGCCGTGCGTAACGGTGGACCCCCAGCATCCATTTCGTTGTTCGAGACAAAGGCGTCTTGAGCAGCACCGGCCAAAAAAGCCCGAAACCAGCGTGTCTGGTTTCGGGCTTTTTGCGTTTGCGATTTCTAATCCATGTCGGAGTGAAGCAAATGAAAAGACGTACCTTCCTGTCGGCAGTCGGCTCCGGATTGGTGACCGCTGCAGGCACTGCGCTACCTAAGGCTGCGTTTGCCGCGGGAGCCAGCGATCCGATCAAGCTCGGCTTGCTGTTTTCGCAATCGGGCACGATGGCCAACGGCGAGTCGCTGCTAAAAGATACGGCACTGATGACGATCGATCAGATCAACGCCAAGGGCGGCGTGCTCGGGCGCAAGCTTCAGGGAGTCGTCGTCGATCCGGCGTCGGATTGGCCCATGTATGCACAGCTCTCGAAGCAACTGATCCTGCGCGACAAATGCGCGGCGCTGTTCGGCTGCTGGACGTCAGTGTCGCGCAAGTCGGTGTTGCCGGTTGTCGAGGCTCAGGACAATCTGCTGTTTTATCCGCTTCACTTCGAAGGCGAAGAGCAGTCGAAGAATGTCGTCTACCTGAACTCGCCGCCGAGCAGCTCGGTGCTCCCGGCGATCGATTACCTGATGAGTGACCAGGGTGGCGGCGCCAAGCGCTTCTATATGATCGGCAGCGACTACGTCTGGCCACGCACGATCAACAAGATGCTCAAGGGCTATCTGAAGACAAAGAACATTCCTGACTCGGCATGGCGCGAACACTACGTTCCATTTGGCCAGTCGAACTTCCAGACCATCGTGCGCGACATCAAGGATTTCGCCGCGCAACCGGGCGGCCAGGCCATCGTCGTGATGACCGTGGTCGGCGATTCGATTCCGGCGATGTTCAAGGAAGCGATCAATCAGGGCGTGCGCGCAACCGATATTCCGATTCTTGGCCTGGACGTGGTCGACAGCGATCTGGAAGGTCTCGATACGAAGCAACTGGTCGGCCATCTCAGCTGCTGGTGCTACTTCCAGAACGTCGATACGCCGCAGAACCGCCAGTTCAAGAGCGACTGGAAGAACTACGTCAGTGCGCATAACCTGAAGCATCGGCCGGACATGGTGATCGACCCTATGGTGTCGACCTACCTCGGCATCAATCTGTGGGCGCAGGCTGCCGCGAAAGCTCACTCCACCAGCACGGACGCGGTGCGCAAAGCGCTCGCGGGTCAGTCGATGGTCGATCCGGCGGGCTACACGGTGAAGATGGATGCTTCCACGCAGTACTTGTGGCGTGGCGACATGATCGGCTCGATCAACGCGACTCAGGGCTTCGACATTTTGTGGAAGTCTAAAGACATCGAGAAGCCGGTGCCATTCAGCCCGTTCATCGGCAAAGCTTGATAGTCCCTGTCGCATAGTCAGGTAGTTGCGGAATCGGCATACACAAGCATGCCGGTTCCCCTAGCAGGATCGAATGGAAACACCCATGATCAACTTCAGGCAGATCTTTCGCGCGATCGCTTGTCTGGCGCTTGTTTGGGCCACTACTGCGAGCGCCGCGCCGGGCCGCGCTGCGATGCTCACATCGTTCTGCGCGACGAACGGCGATAAGGCCGCGGCACTAGCGCAATTTGTCGAAACCGGCGTGTCGGACGATACGCATGAGCGTGCGTGGGCGCGTCAGGTCGTCGATGCAATTCGTAACGGCGCGCTGGTGTGCGGCGCGGACGGTCAGGTGACGCTGCGGGGAACTCCCGCGCTCGACGCCGCAACGCTCCAGCCGCGCGCCAATGCGCCGGCGGATTCGCCCTATGTGCCGAGCATCGTGATAATGCGCAAGCTCGCGGTGGCGTCGGCGGAAATGGACCTGTTCTCGCCGCAGCAGGACACCCGCGCGACGGCTGCGCGGCAAGTCGACAAGTTCTTTGCATTGCTCGATCCCGCTGTCGTCGCCCGTGCGGTCAAGGCTCAGCACGATCCAGATACCGCGACCATTCTCACGCTGGCGCTGGCTAAACGAGGTCTGAACAGCAATGTGAAGGCCGACCGCCTGGCGGCAATCAAGGCTGTGGCCGAGGTCCCAAGCGAAACCGCGCGCACCGCGCTGGCGAACTTTGCGGCGCAGGATTCCGTGCGCTCTGATCCGGACGTGCTAACTGCAGTGCAGAGTGCGATTCGCCACATGGACACGTGGCTGTCGCTCGGCAAGGGTTTGTCGATTCTGTTTAGCGGCTTGAGCTATGCCGGCGTGTTGTTGCTGACGGCGCTCGGCCTGTCGATCGTGTTCGGCCTGATGGGCGTGATCAATCTCGCGCATGGCGAATTCATCATGATCGGCGCGTACGCGACGTATCTCGTCGAACGTTTCATGCAGGCGCATTTGCCGGGCTTGTTCGACGCCTACATTTTCGTTGCGATTCCCGTGGCGTTCGTGATCTGCGCAGCGTGCGGCATGTTGCTCGAATTCTTCGTCATCCGGTTTCTGTATCGCCGGCCGCTCGAGACGCTGCTCGCTACCTGGGCGGTCAGCATCGCATTGATCAAGCTGATTCAGGTGCTGTTCGGCTCGCAGAACGTCGAGTTCATCACACCCGGCTTTCTAAACGGCGGCATGCAGGTTGCACCCGGCTTTTTCGTGACCTGCAACCGCGTGTTTGCCATCGTGCTCGCCGTGTTGATTTTCGTCGCGACCTTCGCCGTGGTTCGCTTCACGAAGCTTGGTTTGCTGATGCGCGCCACCACGCAGTTGCGCGACATGGCGCGCTGCCTCGGCGTCCCCGCGGAGCGAGTCGATCGCATCGCTTTCGGACTGGGGGCAGGCCTCGCGGGACTGGCCGGCGTGGTGTTGACGCAGATTGCCAGCGTCAATCCGTCGATGGGCACGGGCTTCGTCGTCGACTCATTCATGGTGGTGGTGCTCGGCGGTGCAGGCAGTCTCGCGGGGACAGTCGTGTCGTCGCTCGCACTCGGCGAAATCAACCAGTTTATCGAACCGTTCTACGGAGCGGTTGCCGCCAAGGTGACCGTGCTTCTGCTCATTGTGCTGATTATCCAGAAGCGCCCGCAAGGACTCTTTGCATTGAAGACCCGCGTATGAATACGTTTCCCGATCCGCGTACCAGCAGGAGATTCACCTTGTCGGCGTTCGCAACGAAATGGATGGGCCAGTCCGTGGAGGTCGGCATCGTTCCGGTGCTGGTCCTGCTGGCGCTCTATCTACCCTTTGCCTATTTTGTGATTCCGGAGTCGAATGCGCTGCATCTGTCGCTGTTCGGCATCAACCTGATCGGACAGATCATGTGCTTCGCGCTGCTCGCGCTGGCACTCGATCTGGTATGGGGTTATGCGGGCGTCCTGAGCCTCGGGCACGGCATCTTCTTCGGCATAGGCGGCTATATGATGGCCATCTATCTGCTGAACGGCGCCTACGCCGACACGCACGTATTGCCGGACTTCCTGCAATACATGGGTGCGAGCGACTTTCCCGCGGTCTGGAAAATGCTGTCGCGGCTGGATGTGACGATCTTCGCCACGATCGTCGTCACCGTGCTGGTCGCGGGCGCGTTCGGCTTCGTCACGTTCCGCTCGCGCATCAATGGCGTGTATCTGTCGATCATCACTCAGGCACTCACGTATGCGCTGATGCTGCTGTTGTTCATCAACGACGTGGGCCTCGGCGGCAACAACGGCATGACCGGTTTCACGAGCCTCGCGGGCCGCAAGCTTGCCGCTACGTCCACGCAGATAGGCCTCGCGGTGTGTTCGTGCCTGCTGCTGGTGGTGGCCTATGTCGGCGTGCGCTTTCTCGCGCGCTCCAGTTTTGGCAGGGCCCTGATCGCGGTGCGCGACGACGAAGCGAGGATGCGCTTTCTCGGCTACCGCACGCATACGTTGAAGCTCTTCGCGTGGTGTCTCTCGGCTGTCCTCGCGGCGTTTGCCGGGATGCTGTATGTGCCGCAGGTCGGCATCGTCAACCCGACTATCGTTTCGCCGCAACTGTCCGTCGAGATTGCCGTGTGGGTGGCCATCGGTGGGCGCGGCACCCTGATCGGCGCAATCGTCGGCGCTATCGTTGTCAACGGACTCAAGTTCTGGCTGACCGCGCAACTGCCGGCGCTGTGGCCGTTCATTCTTGCCGGCGTCACACTCGTGATCGTCGTCTATTTCAGCAATGGCCTGTGGGGTACGCTCAAGGCCGCTGGCAGCGAACGCAAGGGGGCCGGCCAATGAACCAGCCACAACCGGCCACCGCCGTCTACATCAGCGGCCTGTCCGTCACGTTTTCCGGCTTCGCGGCGATCACGAACCTGTCGATGGAGTTTCGATACGGCGAAATTCGCGCCATCATCGGTCCGAACGGTGCGGGCAAGACCACCTTGATGGACGTCATCACGGGAAAGACCCGGCCGGCCGGCGGTGAGGTCTTTCTGAACAAGGTCACGAACCTGGCGACACTCGACGAAACGTCCATCGCGCGCCTGGGCATCGGCCGCAAGTTCCAGAAGCCGAGCGTGTTCGAAGCGCTGCGGGTTCGCGAAAACCTCGAACTGGCGATTCGCAACGGTCGCGGCTACGCGGAGATGGTTCGCTCGCGCCTCGGCGCACAGCAGAACCGGCGCATTGACGAAGTGCTCGAGACGATCGGTCTCGCGAATGAAGGGCCCCGGATCGCCGGCACGCTGTCGCACGGCCAGAAGCAGTGGCTCGAAATCGGCATGCTGCTTGTCGCCGATCCGCAAGTGATCCTGCTCGACGAACCGGTAGCCGGCATGACCGACCACGAAACCGCACGCACCGCCGAACTGATCGAACGGCTCAAGTCGCCCGAGCGGGCGGTGGTGGTGATCGAACACGACATGGATTTTGTCGGCAAGATCGCGGACCTCGTTAGCGTGCTGCATGAAGGGCAGCTGCTGGCCGAGGGGTCGATGGAGCGCGTGCGCAACGATCCACGCGTGATTCAGGTTTATCTCGGACGGTGAGCATGCTGAAGGTTTCCGCACTCAATCAGTTTTACGGCAGCAGCCACACGTTGCGCGACGTGTCGCTGAATGTCGCCGACGGCGCCTGCACCGTCGTGCTTGGCCGTAACGGCGTGGGCAAGACGACCTTGCTGAAGTGCCTCGTCGGACTACTGCCGGTCAAAGCCGGCGAAATCGAACTGGCCGGCCAGCCGCTGACCCGCACGCCGTCGCACCGGCGCGTACTGGCGGGTCTGGGCTACGTGCCGCAGGGACGCGAGATTTTTCCGCAACTCAGCGTCGAAGAAAACCTGCGGATCGGCGCCTACGCGGGCGAGCGCAATCAGACCGCCAAGGGCAAGCAATTTTCCTTCGACGACGTCTTCCATACCTTTCCCGTGCTGAAGACGATGCGCCGCCGCATTGCGGGGAATCTGTCCGGCGGACAGCAGCAGCAGCTTGCGATTGGACGGGCGCTTCTGACCAATCCAAAGCTGCTGATTCTCGACGAGCCGACCGAGGGCATTCAGCCGTCGATCGTGATGGAGATCGAGGCGGTGATCCGTTCGCTGAAAGGATCGCTGTCGATCCTGCTGGTGGAACAATTTTTCGATTTTGCGCAGGCAGTCGCCGACGACTATGTCGTGCTGGTACGCGGCCAGGTCGTGTCGGCGGGGCCGGGAGACCAGATGGAAGCCAACAACGTCAGAGCATTAATTTCAGTGTAATGCGGCGTCAGCGTTGCGCCCATTCACTTCGACAACCCCATTTGAACAGGAACACCACAATGAACTGGCTAGAACAATCGATCATGCACACGCGCGGCGTCGCACGCGGTCAGGTCCGCGAAACGCATGAACTCAGCGAATCCCGTCAGGGCACCTTTCACTACACCATCGGACCGTACTCGACACCGGTGATGAACATCGCTCCAGGCGACCGCGTAGTGGTTGAGACACGCGATGCATTTGACGGCAAGATTCTCACGGAACAAGATCTGCCGAGTCAGAAGCTGCAGGTGCCGTTTCTGAATCCGCAAAGCGGCCCCATCATGATCGAAGGCGCCGAGAAGGGTGACGTGGTGGCGGTGTACATCGAATCGATGCTGCCGCGCGGCGACAATCCGCGCGGCACCTGCTGCCTGATTCCGCGCTTCGGCGCGCTGACGGGTACGGAATACACCGCAACACTCAATGAGCCGTTGCCCGAGATCACCCGCAAGATCGACGTGGACGAAGAAGGCGTCTACTGGAGCAAGCGCGTTACGCTGCCGTACAAGCCGCATATCGGCACGCTGAGCCTGTCGCCGGAAATCGACTCGATCAATTCGCTCACGCCGGACAACCACGGCGGCAATATGGACGTGCCCGACATGGGTCCGGGCAGCATCACGTATCTGCCGGTCCGCTCCGAGGGTGCGCGGCTCTTTATCGGCGACGCCCATGCCTGCCAGGGCGACGGCGAAGTGTGCGGCACCGCCGTCGAATACTCCAGCACGACCACGATCCACGTCGATCTGATCAAGGGCTGGCACATCGAATGGCCGCGCCTCGAAACCGATGAACTGCTGATGGCAATCGGCAGCGCGCGACCGCTGGAGGACGCGACGCGCATCGCGTACCGCGAACTGGTGCTGTGGATGGAAAAGGAATACGGCTTCGACCGCTGGGATGCCTACATGATGCTCAGCCAGTGCGGCAAGGTGCGGCTGGGCAATTTCGTCGACCCCAAGTATTCGGTCGGCGCGGCGATCAGCAAGAAATATCTTGCACCGGCTAACTAAGGGGACGCCACCATGGACTTGAAACTCAAAGGTTTGAAGGCACTCGTAACCGGCGGCACCAAGGGTATCGGCCGCGCCATTGCGCAAACGCTGGCAGTCGAAGGCGCGGACGTCGCGCTGTGCGCCCGCGATGGTGCCACCGTGGAACAGACGGTGGCCGACATCGTGCAGGTCACGGGGGGCGCGGTCAAGGTGTGCGGCGCCTCGGTCGACGTTTCGAATGGTCCGGCATTACAGGCCTGGACACGCGACGCCGCCGCGCAACTGGGCGGCATCGACATCGTCGTCGCCAATGTGAGCGCGCTGTCGATCGGCAACGATCTCGAATCGTGGCGCAAGGAGTTCGAAACCGACTTGATGGGTACGGTCAACCTGGTCGACGCCGCGATGCCATTTCTCGAAGCAAGCAAGGCCGCCTCGATCATCGCGATATCGAGCGTGTCCGGCCGTGAAATCGACTTTGCCGCCGGCCCTTACGGGACCTTCAAGGCGGCGCTGATCCACTACATGCAAGGCCTCGCGTACCACCTCGCGCCGAAGGGCATCCGAGCGAACACCGTATCGCCGGGCAACGTCTATTTCGAAGGCGGTGTGTGGGATCAGATCGAACATAACGATCCGAAGCTGTTCGCGGAAGCACTCGCGTTGAATCCCAGCGGACGCATGGCGCGCCCACAGGAGATCGCGAACGCGGTCGCGTTCGTCGCGAGTCCGGCGGCGAGCTTCGTGAGCGGGGCGAATCTGGTAGTGGATGGCGCACTCACACGCGGGGTGCAGTTCTAAGTGGCGAGGAGCTGGGTCACTCAGGTCGATTCGACAAAGAGCCAGGCGACCAGCCGTTTCCTGGACGCAGCCTGATTGTCGACTCGCAAGGTTGGGCGGCGGCCGGTGCTGCCAGTCCGGCCAGTCCAACCGATGAAGAAATTCTGATGGCGTCGGTGAATCTGGCCGACGCGCGCCGGCACCGGCAATTGAACGCGTTTAATCACGTATTGCGGGACCGCCGTCCTGATCTATCGACGCGGGCAGTCAATCGCAAGCGTTCACCCCTCCCCGCGCTTATACGCCCGTATAGGCGCGGTACGCTAACGCGGCATTGGCGTATCCAACCGTAGAGTAGATTCGCCCTCGGGCTCGGCCTAATCTACTCTCATCACTGCGCGCTCTCTGTTACACCAGCGCCGCACAGTCAAAACCTGTTTGATCGCCACCTTTGTTCAACTACTGTTTCACTCGCCTGACACGTGCCGGGATAGGCGGTACGCTCTTCGGTCTGGCACCGGCAGCCCTTGCATACAACTAGAGGTCGCTAGATTTTGCGCGACTGCACCGTCGTCCTCCGGGCCTCGACGATGTATCAACCCAGGCGAGGGCGAGCCCGCAGACGAGGCTGCGAGTCTCGCTTAACTGGCCCTCCGACGCGCACTGCTGAATGCCGATCCCTGCGTCATATCGCCCAGGGCGCCGGAACGGACCGTAGACATGCGTCGTGAATGCTTACATGCCAAGGCGAAACCATGAAGTGGACCGCGGATACCTTAGCGATCTTGCGCGATTTGCGCTCGCTGAAAGTGGTTGTGATTCATCCGCAGGATCAGGATGGCGACCAGCTTCTCGTGCAACTCCACCGCATTGGGTGCGACGTAGAAGTTTGCTGGCCGACACTCGACAGCTTGCCCTTCGGAACGGGGCTCGTGCTGATGGCGATGCGCCCCGAAACCCTCTCGGTCAATTTTCCGTGGCTCGGAACCAGCCTGTCGCCGCCCTTGATTTCGGTGGTGAGCTACGAGAATCCAATTACCGTCGAAGCGGTGCTGCGCCTGAACGCGCTGGCGACGATAGCGTCGCCGGTCCGCTCCTTCGGAGTGTTGAGCGCGCTTGCGGTGGCGTTGATGCAATGCCAGGCATTGCGGAAGCGCGATCGATACATTGAGCGGCTCGAGAAGAAGCAAGCGAAGGTTCGAGTGATCCAGCAGGCCACGCAGCTTGTGATGGAAAAGCGTGGCGTGTCGGAAGAACATGCGTATCAATTGCTACGCTCAACGGCAATGCTCAAGCGCGAGCAGATCGAGGTGGTGGCAAGCGAGATCGTCAAGGCGCACGAAACACTAATTCTTTAGCCGCTCGAATACGCTCGTTCATTTTACGGATGAACGAAGCGCGCGATGATTCCAACCATAGCGCATCCAAATCGTTGAATCTGGAAGCTGTCGTATCCTCCTTAAAGTGCTCGGCGCCCTCACGCTCGGCGAGCGTTAGCGGCGCTCACGGTGCATTTTCATGTAGCGTGTAAGAGCACAGTGCGCGTTTGCCTGCAAGTGGTGCACGACATCGACGACTTCGTTATCGCGAAGCAGATTCACCGCGGCCATCTGCGCCAAGCCAGCACTTGCTTTGCTGCATGATTAACCGGGTGTCGCGGCAGCAGGCACGACATATGCGATATTGCCTCGCGTTGCCTGCCGGATGCATCCAGCAAGCGCTGAAACACAGCAGCAACTCCCTGATCACTTGTCTGCACGGACAAAGGCGTCCGTGCAGACCCCGGCCAATGAAGCCCGCCCACCAGGCCAATCCTGGTTGACGGGCTTTCTTTGTTTACCGTTTCCGCAAATGTTTAACCCATGACGAAAAAATCAGATACGTTCGAAATTGCCGAGATGGGCAATGTTGTGCTGCAATCCGGCGCAACACTCCGTGGTGTCAAGCTTGCCTACAAGACGCATGGCACCCTGAACGCCGCGCGCGACAATGCGATCGTCTATCCAACCTGGTATGGCGGCCAGCATGCCGACAACGAATGGCTGATCGGCCCCGGCCTGGCGCTCGACCCCGCACGCTACTTCATCATCGTTCCGGACATGCTGGGCAACGGCTTGTCCAGCTCTCCAAGCAATACCCCGCCGCCCTACAATCAGGGCCGATTTCCGCACGTGACGGCGTATGACAACGTCAAGCTGCAGCATCGGCTCGTCACCGAAACTTTCGGTATTGAGACGCTTGAACTCGTCACCGGCTGGTCGATGGGTGCATTGCAGGCCTACCACTGGGGCTCG
>NZ_JAXDPY010000108.1:0-9364 GCF_034668105.1 Paraburkholderia sp.
AACAGGCAGGATCATCCAGTTGGGGCATCGCGCATTTGTCCGGATTCGTCGATGAGCCGCCCCATTCAACAGAAACGCCCCGTGCTGGGCATTGCCTTTGCTTACTCCCAGACATTGGCGCAAACCGCGCCGCCTGCTTGAAACTTCTACCTGCGACGATGGCTGCCACGACCACACAGATTCGACGCCAACCGGCCCACCAACCGGAAGGCCCTGCCGACCGCCCGGACGACAGCGCGCGACAAGCCGCGCCCGCCGTCATGCCGCCGGGCCTGCGGCACGCGGACGACAGCAGGCCTGGCTATACGCGCAAGCGTGAAAAAGACGGCTTCAGGTATTTCGATCTGGCGGGCGAGCGCATCGACGACGAAGCTGAAATCAAGCGCATCAATGCACTCGCCATTCCGCCCGCTTACGAAAACGTCTGGATCTGTCCCGACCCGCGTGGCCATATTCAGGCGACGGGCCGTGATGCACGCGGGCGCAAGCAATACCGTTATCACGCACGTTGGCGCGAAACACGCGACGCCGACAAATACGAACGCATGGCGCAATTCGGCCGCGCCTTACCGAAGATCCGCGCACGCGTGGCACGCGATCTGAAACTGCCGGGCATGCCGTGCGACAAGGTCATCGCCGCGATCGTGCAGTTGCTCGACACCACGCTGATTCGCATCGGCAGTGCGGAATACGCGCGCGACAACCAGTCGTACGGTTTGACGACACTGCGCAAGAAGCATGTGAAGATCGAAGCCGGCCAGTTGCGTTTCAGGTTTCGCGGCAAGAGCGGTATCGAACACGACGTGACCGTGAACAATCCACGCATCAAACGCATCGTGCGCCGCTGCGCCGAACTGCCGGGCCACGAGTTGTTTCAGTACCTCGACGAAGACGGCACGCGCCGCACGATCGGTTCCGCCGACATCAACGACTATCTGCGCCGCGCGAGCAATGCCGACTTCACCGCGAAGGACTATCGAACGTGGGCCGGCAGCGTCTATGCACTGGCCGCGCTGCGGCGTTTGATGTGCAGCAACGCGGCGGAAGCGCGCCGCCATATCGTTGCGACCGTCAAGGACGTGTCCGTGTTACTGCGCAATACCCCGGCCGTGTGCCGCCGTTGCTACATTCACCCCGTGATAATCAGTGCGTTCGAGGCGGACGAGTTACAGAGTTTGCCGCCCGGCCAGGCACGCCGTGGATTGAGAGTGGACGAAGTGGCCTTTGCCGCCTTGCTCGCACATGCTGGCAAACGCGCGGCGCAGCAGGCGCGCAAGGCCGGCGCCAAGGACGGAAAGACGCGGGGGGCCGAGGTGACGGACACCGTCAACGGCTCGCTGACCACGCTGCTGAAAAAGTCGCGCGTGGTGCGTAAAGAAGCGGCAGCGAAGACCGACGCCAAGGCGGGTGCGCAAACCGCGCGGCGTGCCTGATCGCGCGCTGACTCGCGAACCGCCTGACGCATCCAAAACCGCGCTAACTCATTGACTCGCGCCTGAGGCCGCAGCCGCGCGCGGCATGCTTGCCGCGGCGGCGGCGGCCGCGCCGCTGCTCGTGTCCGCGGTGCTGCCTGTCGCCGCGTTACCGTTCATCACGCCGCTACTGCTCATCGCGGAACTCGCCCCCGTGCTGTCGCTGTCGGAGCGCTTGCACCCGGAAGCGGCTGTCAGCACGACGATAGCCGCCACCATCAACCTCTTTTTGCCCGCGCTGTCGTTGAATCGTTGTTTCATCACTGCCTCCCTGATTGAGCGGGCGAACCCGTTCCCGCGATAAAGCGAGCACGGCTCCGCCTGCCTTCACTCACTTTTAGCGTTTCTTAATGGCCCTTGGTATCGCTGCTCGCGTCGGCGCCCGGCATGTTGGTCGAATCGTTCATCGGTTTCTTTGTTTTTGATTTCGACGTGTGTTGCATTTTCGACGAGCCGGAACTCATCGCACCCGACGCCGGGTCGCCGCCAGCCGTCGGCCCCGCGGTCGCCGCGCCGTGCGCGTTACCCGACCCGCCGGTGCCGCCGTTGCCACCGTTACCATTGCCGCCGCCCGCCTGCGCGAAAGCGACGCCCGACATCGCGACAAGTGCCGACACGAGTAATGCTTTTGAATATTTCATAGGAAATCTCCCTGGATGTATGAACAGCAAGATTCATCCGCAAGGGCTATGCCTCCCGAAGTCGATAAGGTGGCCGCATGCGTGACATGTGGTCCGGCGTTCCGGCGAGTACGCGGCTAATGATCGAGCCGGGCGTTCCACTCACCTCTTTCGCATGTTTCCCGGTTTCCACCCGCCGCTGCATGCCTATCCGTTCCCCTCGCAGACGTAGACGAAATAATTTCAAATAACGCAGCATCCTCTACGCGCAGTCTGGACGCCTCGTTGCACACGTTGGACGCCTCGTTGCACACGTCGTTAAAACGACGCCCGCCGTCCACCGGCAACGCTTATCGAGCGGCACTGCGTTGGGGAGGAACGGCGGTTGCTGGTTCTCCGTACATCGAACCGGTAAAGGGGGAACATCATGCTCAACCAGACACAAACTCAAGGCGGCATGCGCCAAGGCCAGGGCGCCGGTATCATCGGCAAGGGCAGTGCGAGTGCCGACGGTCCCGGTCCGGACGTGATGGCGGCAGCCACGCTCGACGGCAACAAGGTGATCAGCAGCGACGGCGAGGACATCGGCAAGGTCAAGGACATCATGCTCGACGTCGGCTCGGGCCGCATTGCGTATGTGGTGCTGTCGAGCGGCGGCTTTCTGGGCATCGGCGACAAGCTGCTGGCACTTCCGTGGAGCGCGCTGACACTCGATACGCAGCAGAAGTGCTTCGTCCTCGATATGACGGCCGAGCGCGTGAAAAACGCGCCAGGGTTCGATAAGGACCACTGGCCTGCCATGGCCGACCAGACATGGGCCACGTCGGTCCATCAGTACTACGGCAGCGAGCCGTACTGGGGACGCGATCGGTATGATCTGCGCGATGACCTGGGCGTCGGCGACATTCCAGCGGGGTCGTCGGATGCGCCAGAAGCCGGCGGCCTGAAGTTGTAGTCCGATCCGCACGCTGCACGGGCGTGGCGGGAAATCCGCTTCGTTGCTTGCAGCGTCGAGCTTCGCCTGCGGTAATGCGCACACGACGTGAAACAGGGAGGCGAAAGCATGCCCACCAGAAAAGCCGCCAGCAAATCGAAACGGCCGGTCACGCGCGGCAAGTCGGGACGTCCGCCACGTCAGCGGCATGCCCAGGCGCACGCCGCGCATCGCGCGAAGACCGCTGGCCAAGCCGGCGCGAAGCGTCCAAAAAAGTGGTCTCATCACGTAATGGAAACCAGCGATGCGATGGATATCGAGCACGATATTTTCAAAACCGGCAGCGCGGAGTCGATCGCGAAATCGCTCAAGCAGTCTTCGACGCATAGCCGCCGCCGCAAGGGCACACCGTTCCAGTCGGCCATGTCGATGCTGAACTTCTACATCAATCGCGCCGGCAGGAATCTGCCGAAAACGCGCCGCGATACCTTGCAGCGGGCCAAACGCAAGTTGCGTGAAGCGTTCGGGCGCGCGCCTTGAGCGCGCAGGCGCGCCCTTGAAGTGACGCGCGGGGTTGATGCATTCGGCAAGCGCCCTCACCCGGCCGCGCATGCACCGTCGTTCGCATGCAGGCCTTGACCGGACGTTCATGCACGAAACACTGTGGTTTCTCATCGTCGGCGCCGTGCTCGTTTTCATGGGCCTGGCGGCGACCACCCTCCGGCGGCTGCCCGTTAGCGCCGCGATGTTCTACCTCGCCATCGGCTATGCGCTCGGGCCTCCCGGCCTCGATCTGTTGCGCCTCGATATCGTCGCCCAGGCGCATCTGCTGCGAACCATCACCGAAGTCGCGCTGCTGGTCTCGCTATTCGCCATCGGTCTGCGTTTGCGGCTCGGCGTATTCGAGAAGCTCTGGACCGTGCCCCTGCGTCTCGGCTTCCTCGCGATGCTGGCGACCATTCCCCTGCTCACGCTGTTCGGCGTGGTCGTGTTGCATCTCGGCTGGGGGCCGTCGCTCGTGCTCGCGGCCATCCTCGCGCCGACCGATCCCGTGCTGGCCCACGACGTCCAGGTCCACAATCCCGGCGATCACGACCTGCTGCGCTTCGCGCTGTCCGGCGAAGGCGGCTTGAACGACGGCATCGCCCTTCCTTTCGCGATGCTAGGCCTCGCGATCTGCGCGGCGCCCACCACTCCGATCGGCGACGTGCTGACCTTCAGACTCGCCGGCAGCATGGTCTGGGGTGTGGCGGGCGCGATCGCGATCGGCGGCGTGCTCGCCTGGGCCACCACGCACGCGGTTGCCTGGTTGCGCACGCGCCATGCGCAGGCGCTCGGACTCGAGGGCTTCTTCGCATTGGGCCTGATCGAACTTTCGTTCGGCGCCGCGCAACTCGCGCATACCTATGGCTTTCTCGCGGTATTTGCCGCCGGCGTCGCGATGCGCCGCGTCGAACATCGCGCGAGCGGCGGCGTGTCGGCTCGCCAGGCGATCGGCACAGTCGATTCGGAAGACGTCGAGGCGACCGCGGCGCATCCCGGCAAAGCGCACGCGTATATGACGGAATCGGTGATGGGCTTCACGATCGAACTCGAGCGCATCGCCGAGGTCGCGGTCATGGCGATGGTCGGCAATGTGCTCGCCACGCTGCAAGTCCCGCTTGTCACGTGGCAAACGGTCGCGCTTACCCTTGCGCTGTTCGTGGTGGTGCGGCCTGTGTCGGTGGAATTGTCTCTGCTGGGTTCGAGCGCAACGTCCACGCAGCGGCGTCTGATGAGCTGGTTCGGGATCCGCGGCATCGGCTCGTTTTACTACCTGGCGTACGCGCTCGAACATGGAGAGGCGTCCGACGTCACGCCCTTGGTGCCGCTCACGCTGGCGGTCGTCGCGGCTTCAGTCGTGATTCATGGTGTCTCGGCGACGCCGCTAATGAACTGGTATCACCGCTTGCGTAGCCGCGAACGCTAGTGCCCGGCAGCCGATCGTGCCGGCTGGCCTTGCCAACTCAATCGAAAATTGGAGCCGCTAGAATACGGGACCTTCATGCCGCAACAGCCCCCTTCCTCATTCGATGACCGCTCCCGACGATTCACGGCGTGCCGCACGGACAAGCGCCGCCAACTCGCTATTTGGTTTTCTCAAGACGCTGCCGTTGCGCGACCGCCTGCTCGAAGGCAGCGTGATGGCCGCGCAGGCCGTGGCCGGCGGAAGTCTTGCATTCGTGATCGGCCGCTGGCTGCATACCGAGCAAGCCTTCTGGGCGGCGATTACGGCGATCGCGGTCAGCCAGCATAGCTACATCGACACGCGCAACCTCTCGCGCGATCAGTTTATCGGCGCGATGGTCGGGGCCGTTTGCGGCCTGATCGGCGCGACGTTGGGCGGCGACTATCTGGCGGCGTACGCGGCCACGGTGGGCGCGGCAATCCTGATTTGCTGGGTCGTGAACGTGGGCAGCGCGGCGCGGCTGGGCGGCATCACCGCGACCATCATGCTGCTGGTGCCGGGCGTCGGTTCGCCATGGGACCGGGCCGTGCTGCGTCTCGGCGAAGTGACGCTGGGCACCGTCTGCGCGTTGCTGGTGACCTTGATCATGTCGTGGATCGAGAAGCGCTGGTTCGGCAGACCCGGCGCGGCTTAACGGACTTGCTGATCGCTCGCTTGCGGTTGACGCCGGTAACGTCCGGGCGTCACCCCGACGCTCTGCTGGAACGCCTTGCCGAACGCGGCTTCAGACTGGTACCCCACCGCTTCGCCGATCTCCGCGGCGCTACGCTGCGTGCGCAGCAGCAGATCGCACGCGATCGTCATGCGGATCTGCGTGAGGAAATCCATCACCGTCATGCCCGCGCGCTCGTTGAAGTGGCGCGCGTACGTCGCGCGGGACATCGCCGCGAGTTCACCGAGTTCGGCGATGGTCCAGGCCCGCTCAGGGGCGCTCAGCATGCCTTGTACTGAAGCACCCAGACGCGCGTCGGCCAGCAGCGCCAACACGCCGGAACCGGAGGCAGGCTGTTCGCCGTGCACGCGCAAGGCCATCGCGAAGAGCGCCTGACTCAACGCCGTGACGATTGCGAGCGCGCCGGGCTGACGGTGTTGCGCTTCGTCGCGCATCAGTGCGATCAACGTCTGCAATGCACCGAGCGATGGCACGCCGCCGAGCGACACATGGAACGGATCAGGCAGCGCATCGAGCAACAAAGCCGAGGAACCGGGTGCGTAGACAAAGCGGCCGCATAGGAGATCGAGATCGGGGCGCTCATCTGCGCGGCCGTCAGTACGACCTTCAGTTAGACCTTCAGCGCGACCGTCATTGCGGCGCACAGGCAGCATGCCGTCATGACCTGACGCTAGCGGTGCGGTAACGGCTCCGCGGCCCACGTCGCGCAGCCGATGCGCCACGCCGCGCGGAAACAGCAGGAAATCTCCGGCGTTGAGCGTAAGACGCGCGCCGCCCGCGGGTTCGACGACACATGCACCGCCGAGCACCAGATGAAAAGGCGCAATACCCGCCTCCAGAGGCGCATGGTCGATATCGAAGCCGCCCGTGAGCAGACAGCGCAGGTCGAGGCTCGCCTGCAGCCTGGCAACGTCGATCAGTCGGCTAAGCGTGTCCATGAGACGATCGCGCTAAAAGTTGAGCGAAGCGAGTATTCAGGATATCGCGGCACAGCGCAATACTTTGTCCAACGGCACCGGCACCCGCCGGGTCGCGGCAAACAAAGGAGCACTGTCATGTTGAACTGGATCGATTACCGCAAGGAACTGTTCGGCCGCATCGGCGAGATCGCCAGATTGTCGCCGGATACCGCGAGAGGCTATCAGGCGCTGTCGAACGCGGGCCAGAAGGCCGATCTGCTCGGCGCGAAAACGCGCGAGCTGATTTCGCTCGCGGTGGCCGTGACGTTGCGATGCGACGGCTGTATTACCGTGCACACCGCCGAAGCGCTGAAACACGGCGCGACACGCGAAGAGATCGCCGAAGCGCTGGGCGTGGCGGTCGCCATGAACGCGGGCGCCACGATGGTCTACTCGGCCCGCACGATGGACGCTGTCGCCGCTTATCAGGCGGACAGCAAGCCGGCGGCGTGAAGCAAGCGGTTGGAGCGAAGCGGCGTGGCGGCACACGGTCCGCGCCGCCTGAACGCACACCATAGCGTGCACATTTAACCCGTCGCATTGCCACGCGCCATGGCGCTTGCGCTGTACGCGGCAAGCCGCTGCGCAAGATCCACGCCCAATCCATTACCGCTAGCTACAAGGCAGATGGCGCAGGCGGCGATCTCAACCTAGCGTTGTACCGGATGACGCGCCTCTTCAAGCTGTTTACGGCGCCCTTCACCCTGACGCTCCAGCATCCAGCCCGGATACTCCGCGGGCAGCGTGCTGACCTTGTCGAGCTTCGCCAGTTCGTCGGCGGTGAGCGCGACGCCGGTGGCGGCGATGTTGTCGTCGAGTTGCTCGACTTTCTTCGCCCCGACGATCACTGAGGTCACCACGCGTTGATGCAGCAGCCACGCGAGCGCGATCTGCGCCACCGACACGTTCTTCGCCTCGGCAATGTCGCGCATCACGTCGATACAGTCATAAGCGCGCTCGCGATTGACCGGCGGAAAGTCGAACGTCGTGCGACGGCTACCCGCCTCGCCCTGCTGCTCGCGCCCATATTTGCCGCTCAGCAGGCCGCCGGCGAGCGGACTCCACACCATCAGTCCAAGACCTTCGCTTTGCAGCATCGGCACGAGTTCGCGTTCGAGGTCGCGGCCCGCCAGCGTGTAATACGCCTGTAGGGTTTCAAAGCGCGCAAGGCCGAGGCGTTCCGCGACGCCCAGCGCCTTGACGATTTGCCACGCGGCCCAGTTCGACACGCCGACATAACGCACATGGCCATGCTGCACCAGCGTATCGAGCGCGCGCACGGTTTCTTCGATCGGCGTGGCCGGATCGAAACCATGGATCTGATACAGGTCGACGTGATCGAGTTGCAGCCGCTTCAAGCTTGCCTTGACACCGTCGATGATGTGATAGCGCGACGCGCCGCGCGCGTTCGGGAACGCGGCCGTCGGGCCGAATACCTTGGTTGCGACCACCACCTTGTCGCGCGGCACCTTGAGGTTCTTCAGCGCCTGTCCCGTGATCTGTTCCGACAGGCCCTCGGCATAGACGTCGGCCGTGTCGATGAAATTGATGCCTGCGTCGAGCGCCCGGCCGACCAGCCGCTCCGCGTCTGCCTGCTGCAGATCGCCGATCTGCTTCCACATGCCCTCGCCACCGCCGAAGGTCATCGTGCCCATACATAGTTCTGAAACAAACACACCGGTACGGCCTAGCTGGTTGTATCGCATCGTCGGGACTCCGTCATCGATTCGTGTGGGAATAAGCCCTACAGGGTACTGCAGTTGGCGAGATCGGGCAGACCGTCGCTCGCGTTGGCACGAGAGACCTGACAAATGTTTCAAACTCCTTTCGATCCGACCGGCGATGCGGGGGCGCGCTGGGTCTGGTAGTCTGGATATCGCACGACGCGTCCCCATCTATGCAAGCATGACTCCGGCCTCGACATCCGCCACCGCCCTGGGGGCGCATCCTGATTCTTCGGCTTTCGATCCGGCCTTGCCGGCGGCTCGCCATGCCGCTGTGAGCCCCCTCACGGCCAACGCGCTGCGTGACTTCCATCCCGCGGTTGCGGGCTGGTTCCTGAAGACCTTCCCCGCTCCCACCGACGCGCAGGCCGCCGCGTGGCCGCAGATTCGCAGCGGGCGCTCAACGCTCGTCGCCGCGCCGACCGGTTCGGGCAAGACCCTCACGGCCTTTCTCTCCGCGCTCGACGATCTGGTGCAGCAAGGCCTCGCCAACGGCGGCGCGTTGCCCGACGAAACGCTGGTGGTCTACGTCTCGCCGCTGAAAGCGCTCTCCAACGACATCCGCCTCAATTTGCAGGTGCCGTTGCAAGGCATCGCCGCGGAGCTCGGCGCGCGCGGCCTGCCGCCACTCGACATCCGCACCGCGGTGCGCACCGGCGATACCTCGCAACAGGAGCGCAACGCGCTAAAAAAGCGCGCGCCGCACATTCTCGTCACCACGCCGGAATCGCTGTACGTGCTGCTTGGTTCGGACTCCGGCCGGCGCATGCTGTCGACGGTGCGCACGGTGATCGTCGATGAAATTCATGCGCTCGCCGGCAGCAAGCGCGGCAGTCATCTGGCGCTCAGCCTCGAACGGCTCGACGCGCTGTGTCAGCGGCGCCTGCCACGTATCGGCCTCTCCGCCACGCAAAAACCCGTCAGCGCGGTCGCACGCTTTCTGGTGGGCGGCGCGAGCATCGAGAGCAGCGTTC
>NZ_JAXDPY010000109.1:0-11963 GCF_034668105.1 Paraburkholderia sp.
AAGTTCGGGGAATGTCCGGGAAGGTGGGACGAAGGCTGGACGACGGCTGAGGAACTTCGGGAATGTCCGGGAAGGTGGGACGAAGGCTGGGAGAAGGCTGCGAGAAGGCCGGGAAGGTCCGCGGGAAGGTTGGACGGTAATGGGACGCTCCCAGCTACGGTTTGCCGCTTGCACCCACGGTCGAACGCGCTGCCTGCCGTGCGTCCCGGCGTCGGCGTCGGCGACGGGCGGCCTCCTGCCGTGTCCCGCCGCCTCGACTAACCGCGTGGCTATCTAAGCCGTAGCTTCCTTGACCGCGTCGGCGATCGATTCGGCATGCCGAACCGCGTCGTTGACGTTTTCCGCCTCGACCATCACACGCAGTACCGGCTCGGTGCCGGACGCGCGAATCAGCACGCGGCCGCGGCCGTTGAGCGCCTGCTCGACCTTGCTGATCGCGCGACGGATCGCGTCGCTGCCCTTCCAGTCCGCGCCGGGTTGCATCCGCACGTTGATCAGCTTCTGCGGAAATAGCGTCACGCCATGGAGCAATTCGGCGAGCGTTTTGTCGCTGCGCTTCATCGCGGCCAACACCAGCAGGGCCGAAACGATGCCGTCGCCGGTCGAATGGCGGTCGAGGGAGAGAATATGGCCGGAGCCTTCCGCGCCCAGCTGCCAGCCGTGCTCACGCAACTGCTCGAGCACGTAGCGGTCGCCCACCGCCGCCCGGACGAATTTCACGCCGGCTTCCTGCAGCGCGACTTCGACCGCCATGTTGGTCATCAAGGTGCCGACCGCGCCTTCCACTTGGCCCTCGGTCGCCATCCGGTCCTTGACCAGTACGTACAGCAGCTCGTCGCCGTTGTACAGGCGACCGGCTGCATCCACGACCTGCAGCCGGTCGGCATCACCGTCAAGCGCAATGCCGAGGTCCGCATGATTCGCGCGCACCGCGCGCACCAGCGCGTCCGGCGCGGTTGCGCCGACGCCGTCGTTGATGTTGAAACCGTTCGGTGCGACGCCGATCGGAATTACCTCGGCGCCGAGTTCGTGGAACACGTGCGGCGCGACGTCGTACGCAGCGCCGTGCGCGCAGTCGACCACCAGCTTGAGACCGCGCAAGTCGAAGGCGGCCGGGAAGGTGCTCTTGCAGAACTCGATGTAACGGCCGGCCGCGTCGTCGAGGCGCCGCGCCTTGCCAAGTTGTTCGGATGCCGCGCACGCCAGCGGCAGATCGAGCTGTTCCTCGATCAGCGATTCCACTTCGTCGGGCAGCTTGTTGCCGTCGGCAGAGAAGAATTTGATGCCGTTGTCGTAGTACGGGTTGTGCGACGCACTGATCACGACGCCCGCGGCGAGTCGCAACGCGCGCGTCAGATAAGCGATGCCCGGGGTCGGCATCGGCCCGGCCAGCATGACGTCGACGCCGGCCGCGGAAAAGCCCGCTTCGAGCGCGGCTTCGAGCATATAGCCCGACACCCGCGTGTCTTTACCGATCAGCACCGTGGGCCGCGTGCCCGTCTTCGCCCAGCGGTCGGCGCCCGCAAGCACCTTGCCGGCAGCGTAGCCGAGCCGCAATACAAACTCCGGCGTAATCGGCCCTTCGCCAACCTTGCCCCGAATCCCGTCCGTTCCAAAATAGCGACGTGCCATGTTTTATAGTCCTCCTTCCTGTTTGGGCTTAGCCGCGCGCGCGGTTGTGATTCGCCGCCTCGCGCATGGCTGCCCATACTTTCAATGCATCCACTGTCTGCGCAACGTCGTGCACGCGCAGGATTGCCGCGCCGCGCCCGGCAGCACACACTGCCGCGGCGATGCTGCCCGCGACGCGCTCAGGCGCCGGGCGCCCCACCACTGCGCCGACCATCGACTTGCGCGACATGCCGGCGAGAATCGGGTACGGCGGCTCGGCCCGCGGCGCAGTGTCCGGCAGGTGCGCGAGCAGCGCGTAATTGTGTTCGACGACCGCCTTGCCAAAGCCAAAGCCCGGATCCACGCTGATACGCGCACGGACGATGCCCGCTTGCCGCAGCGCCGCCACCCGCTCTTCGAGAAACTGTCTAACCTCGCTTACGACGTCGTCATAGACGGGCTCGCCAACTTGCATGGTCTGCGGCTCGCCGAGCATGTGCATCACGCATAGACCGCAGTCGCTGTCGCGCACGGCGTCGATCGCGCCGGGCATCCGGAAGCCCCAGATATCGTTGATCAGGTCGGCACCCGCCGTCAGTGCGTGACGCATCACTTCTGGCTTGTATGTATCGACCGACAGCGGCACATTCGCGCCGTGCAGTTGTTCGACCAGCGGGATCACCCGCTCCAGCTCTTCGTCGAGCGGCACCGGCGGCGCACCCGGGCGGGTCGACTCGCCGCCGATGTCGATGATGTCCGCGCCGTCGAGCAACATGCGCTCAGCCTGGCGCAGCGCGTCGCCGCGCATCGCGTACTGACCGCCGTCGGAAAAAGAATCGGGTGTGACGTTCAGGATGCCCATGACCAGAGGGCGTTCAAAGGTCAGCTTGAAACGGCCGCATTGCAGCGGTTCAGGAAGGGGAAGAGAAGTAACTTCGACTTTCGGCACGTAGCGGTCAATCTCATAAAACGGACAAATGCAAAACGGGCCGGTGTGAAACACACCGGCCCGCACTTTCTACTGGTCGCCTATCAGGCCGGCGCGGTCGCGCTGCCCGGCTTGACCTCGGTGCCAGGGCTGCCGCCCGACGAGGCGTCGCTTGCCGACGGCGGCGAGCTCTTCGGCGAACGCGGCGGACGGCCTGCCATGATGTCGTTGATCTGATCGGCGTCGATCGTTTCCCACTCCATCAGCGCGGCGGTCATCGCTTCGACCTTGTCGCGGTTCTCATCCAGCAAGCGCTTGGCGAGGTTGTATTGCTCGTCCAGCACGCGGCGGATTTCTGCGTCGACCTTCTGCTGCGTCGCTTCCGAAATGGTGCGCGTGAAACCGCGGCCAAACGGCGTAGCGTCGTTTTCGTCGTCGACGTAGACCATCGGTCCGAGCGCGTCCGTCATACCGAAGCGAGCCACCATGGCGCGGGCCGTAGCCGTTGCCTTGTTGAAGTCGTCCGATGCGCCGGTGCTGATCAGGTTCAGGAACAGCTCCTCCGCAACGCGGCCACCGAACAGGATCGCGAGGCGGTCCAGCAGGTAGTCTTTCGAATACGTTTCGTTGTCGTGCTCCGGCAACTGCCACGTGACGCCCAGCGCACGGCCACGCGGAATGATCGTGACCTTGTGCACCGGATCGGCCTTCGGCAACAGCTTGGCGATAACCGCGTGACCCGACTCGTGATACGCCGTAGCACGCTTCGATTCTTCGCGAATCACGGCCGACTTGCGCTCCGGACCCATGAAGATCTTGTCCTTCGCGTCTTCGAAGTCGTTCATTTCGACGATGCGCTTGCCACGGCGAGCCGCGAACAGTGCTGCTTCGTTGACCAGGTTCGCCAGATCGGCGCCCGAGAAGCCCGGCGTGCCGCGAGCGATAACCGCTGCGTCGACGTCGTTCGAAATCGGCACCTTGCGCAAGTGAACCTTCATGATGTGTTCGCGACCGCGGATGTCCGGCAGACCGACATACACCTGGCGGTCGAAACGGCCCGGACGCAATAGCGCCTTGTCCAGCACGTCCGAACGGTTCGTGGCAGCAATCACGATCACGCCGGAATTCGCCTCGAAGCCGTCCATCTCGACCAGCATCTGGTTCAAGGTCTGTTCGCGCTCGTCGTTACCGCCGCCCATACCGGCACCGCGATGACGGCCAACCGCGTCGATTTCGTCAATGAACACGATACACGGCGCATGCTTCTTGGCCTGCTCGAACATGTCGCGCACACGAGCCGCACCGACACCCACGAACATTTCCACGAAGTCCGAACCCGAGATGCTGAAGAACGGCACCTTCGCTTCGCCGGCGATCGCACGCGCCAGCAACGTTTTACCGGTTCCCGGCGGGCCGACCAGCAGCACGCCGCGCGGAATCCGCCCACCCAGCTTCTGGAATTTCTGCGGATCGCGCAGGAAGTCGACCAGTTCGGAGACTTCTTCCTTGGCTTCGTCGCAACCGGCGACGTCGGTGAAATTGATTGCGTTGTTGTTTTCGTCGATCAGACGTGCACGGGATTTACCGAACGAGAACGCACCGCCTTTCCCGCCTCCCTGCATCTGCCGCATCATGTAGAACCAGAATCCGATGATCAGGATCGTTGGTCCGAGGTAGTACAGCGCGGACACCAGCGCATTCGGTTCATCATCAGCCTTGCCGCTCACCTGAACGCCGTACTTCATCAGATCGCCGACCATCCAGATGTCGCCGGGCGACACGATCTGGTACTTCTGGCCGTCTGCTGGAGTGACCGTGAGGTTCCGCCCCTGGACAATGACGTTCTTGACTTTGCCGTTCTTCGCGTCGTCCATGAACTGCGAATACGAAACACCTTCCTGGACACGGGGCTTGTCGAACTGCTTGAACACCGTAAACAGCACCAGTGCGATAACCAGCCACACTGCTGCTTTCGAAAACATATTGTTGTTCAAAGCACCACTCCTTCACTTAGACGGGCGCCTACATTTGCCTTGCGGCACCACGAAAGCATTCTAATCCAGTCCGCAGACCCCTGCCATAACGTTTCGCTACCACATAAATAGCGAAGCGGGCTATCAGAGCACCGATCTCCGGCGCCATGGGCGCATTAACGACAGATGCGGAACCTTCCTGCAGCGCCCCTATGCGGGCCGCTTGAGATGCTTACCCAAAATAAACGTTTCTGACGACTTGTCCCGCGACGCTTTCGGCTTGCGGGCCGCCACCACCTTGAACTGACGTTTGAACTTTTCGACAATCTGGCTGTAACCGCTGCCGTGAAAACATTTGACTAAAAGGGCTCCATCCGGTTTCAGGTGATTTTGCGCGAATTCCATCGCGATATCGCACAGGTGCTCGATTCGCGCGGCGTCCGCCACCGCCACTCCCGACAGGTTGGGCGCCATATCCGAAATTACAAGGTCGACCTGGCGCTCGCCGACTAATTCTTCCAGTTGTTCGAGAACCGAGTCTTCGCGAAAGTCGCCCTGAATGAAATGGACGTCGGCGATCGGCTCCATTGGCAGCATGTCGAGCGCGATGATAGTGCCATCGATGCCGCCCTCGCGCTCGGCGTCGCGCTGTGCGCCCTTGGCCAGCTTGTTGCGGGCGTACTGGCTCCAGCTGCCCGGCACGGAGCCGAGGTCGACGATCACCTGGCCTGGCCGGATCAACTTGTCCTGCTCGTCGATTTCCTTCAGCTTGTAGGCTGCGCGGGCGCGATAGCCCTCCCGCTGCGCCATTTTTACGTACGGGTCGTTGATGTGATCATGCAACCACGCCGTGTTGAACTTGTTTTTTGCCATTAAAGGTGAACTCTTGCTGCGAAATGTGGCGCTTTAGGGGATAATACGCGGTTAATTCGCGCGGCCACCGCCAAACTTGGCAGTTATCCGCGATTCTGTTGTTCTGACGCGCCGCCCTGCGCTATTGGCCGAAATCTCTCGGAAATGCAGGTGCCGCCATTTTAGTCGAGTCTCCCACTTTCCATGCCAGCCCTTAAAGTCTCTTCCGACCAACGCGCCGAATTGCGCTCCCAGGCACATGCGCTCAAACCGGTCGTGCTCGTCGGCGCCGAAGGCTTGACCGACGCTGTGCTGTCGGAAATCAAGGTCCACCTTGGCGCGCATCAATTGATCAAAATCCGCGTGTTCGGCGACGAACGCGAAGAACGCATCGCCATTTACGAACAGATCTGCGACAAGCTGAATGCAGCACCGATCCAGCATATCGGTAAGCTGCTGGTGATCTGGAAACCGGAAGCAGCCGCACAACCGGCTGTGAAGGCCAAGCGCGGCGCCCTGCCGAGCGCCCGCGAAGCAGCTGTCGAAGCCAAACCGGGTAAAGGCCGCGCACCGCGCGTGGTCACGGTGGTGAAGCCCAGCGAAATCCCGATGCGCAAGCCGAAGGCAAAAGCGGTCGTGGTGCGGGGCAATGAACGGGTCACGCAAGGCGGCAACATCAAGCGCGCCAAGAAGCGCCAGACCAGCGCGAAGCGTGCGCATCAGTCGTCGAAATAAGCGAATGATGAGGGTGCGGCGGTGTCCGCACCTTGGTGTGAATTGCTCCAGCGGCGTGGTTAATTTTACCTGGTTGATTCTGCCTGGCTAAATTCGCCGGCGTCGTTCCGCTTGAGCAAGTCTACAGGCAAACCCGCGTGCACAAGCCGTAACGGCACTACTCAACCGGTTACTTTCCCCGCAGCGCCGCGAGCGCCCTGCTCCGCTGTCAAACTGCCGACGCTCGCCGGCAGCTTCCACACCAGCGCCACGCCCAGCAGACTTTCGATCAGATAAAACAGACTCGATACGCCGTGCAGAATGCCAAAGCGTGTCGCATAAACTGAATGCCCGACATCACTGCCCGCTTCCAGCGCGGCCACGCGCATTGCATTCATAAACGGCTGCAATGCAAAGTAACCCACCAGCACACACACCAGCATACCGGCGATCCACCAGCGCGAACGGCGATAAGCATCGCCGCCGCGGCGAACCAGTACGTTCGCCAGAACCAGCAGCAAAATTCCGCACACCGCGCCCAGCACGCCTTCAATGCGAAACAGTTGCGCCGCCACTGCGCCTGCCGTCATCCGGTCGAGCGATGTGAACAGCACCGGCGCGACGGCATAGCCAATAGTCAACAGACTACCGACCCACACTACCGTCAGCAGGCGGAACAGTCGATGTGGCATCAAGGACACCGTGGCCGCCTTCAAACGTAGCTAACCGCGATGATTTCGTACTCGCGCACGCCGCCCGGCGCTTGCACCGATGCAACGTCGCCTTCCGACTTGCCGATCAACGCGCGCGCGATCGGCGAGCTGATCGAGATCAGGCCGTGGTCGATGTCCGCCTCGTCGTCGCCGACGATCTGATATTTGACGGGCGCACCCGAATCCAGGTCTTCCAGTTCGACGGTCGCGCCGAACACCACGCGGCCGTCCGCTTCCACTGCCGCGGGGTCGATCACCTGCGCGCCGGCCAGCTTCGATTCGATTTCGGCAATACGACCTTCAATGAAGCCCTGCTTTTCCTTCGCCGCGTCGTATTCCGCGTTTTCCGACAGATCGCCCTGGGCACGCGCTTCAGCAATCGAATTGATCACCGACGGACGCTCAACCGATTTCAGGCGCTGCAATTCATCGCGCAACATTTCCGCGCCGCGCTTCGTCAATGGAACAGTGCTCATAAACAACTCTATGCAAAAAACAGCCGTAAAAAAAATCACCGCGGTTAAGTGCATTCCGCGGGGGCCAGAGCGCCGGACAAAGCCCGGACCCAAGCACCTGCGGAACGCCGCTTAACCGCGGCACTTACATCTTGGACAGGAATTCGAAGCCTTAGTTTAGGCGAGCGTGGAGGCCTTGTAAATCATAGACTTCCAGGTTCTTCAAATAGCGCAAACCTTCCACTGCGGCCCGTGCGCCGGACATTGTCGTGTAATACGTGACCTTGTTCGCCTGTGCACTCATGCGGATCGAGCGCGAATCGGCGATCGCCGCGCGGGTTTCGTCGACGGTCGTGAAGACCAGCGCGATTTCGCCGTTCTTGATCATGTCGACGATGTGCGGACGGCCGTCCTTCACCTTATTGACGACCTTGACCGGCACACCGGCCGCTTCGATCGCGGCAGCCGTCCCCTTGGTCGCGACGATCGGATAACCGAGTTCGTGCAGCATGCGTGCGACAACGACCGCCTTCGGCTTGTCGGCGTCCATCACGGTCAGCAGCACCGTGCCCGACTCCGGCAAACGCGAACCTGCCGCGAGTTGCGACTTGAACAGCGCTTCACCGAAGGTCTGACCCACACCCATCACTTCACCTGTGGAACGCATTTCCGGTCCGAGCACCGGATCGACTGCCGGGAACTTGACGAACGGGAACACGGCTTCCTTCACGCTGAAGTACGGCGGATCGATTTCCTTCGTCACGCCCTGCTGCGCCAAGGTCTGGCCGACCATCGCGCGCGCCGCGATCTTCGCGAGCGGCAGGCTGGTCGCCTTCGACACGTACGGCACCGTGCGCGACGCACGCGGATTCACTTCCAGCACGTAGATGACGTCTTCTTTCGAGCCATCCGCTTGCGGCACCTGCTGGATCGCGAACTGCACGTTCATCAGGCCGACCACGTTCAGCGCCTTCGCCATTGCGCCGGTCTGGCGCTTCAGCTCGGCAATGGTTTCCTTCGACAGGGAGTACGGCGGCAGCGAGCAAGCCGAGTCGCCCGAATGGACGCCCGCCTGTTCGATGTGCTCCATCACGCCGCCGATGAACACAGCTTCGCCATCCGAGATGCAATCCACGTCGCATTCGATTGCGTCGTTGAGGAAGCGGTCGAGCAGCACCGGCGAGTCGTTCGACACCTTCACGGCTTCACGCATGTAGCGCTCGAGATCGCGCGGCTCGTGAACGATTTCCATCGCGCGGCCGCCCAGCACGTACGACGGACGCACCACCAGCGGATAGCCGATTTCCTCGGCGAGCTTCAGCGCTTCGTCTTCAGCACGCGCGGTGCGGTTCGGCGGCTGACGCAGGCCGAGGTCCTGCAGCAGCTTCTGGAAACGCTCGCGGTCTTCCGCGGCGTCGATCATGTCAGGCGACGTGCCGACGATCGGCACACCGTTTGCTTCGAGATCGAGGGCGAGCTTCAACGGCGTTTGACCGCCGTACTGCACGATCACGCCGACCGGCTTTTCCTTGTCGACGATTTCGAGCACGTCTTCGAGCGTCAGCGATTCGAAGTACAGACGATCGGATGTGTCGTAGTCGGTCGAAACAGTTTCAGGATTGCAGTTGACCATGATCGTTTCGTAGCCGTCTTCGCGCATGGCGAGTGCAGCATGCACGCAGCAGTAGTCGAACTCGATACCCTGACCGATCCGGTTCGGGCCGCCGCCCAGCACCATGATCTTCTTGTTGTTCGTGGGGTTCGCTTCGCACTCTTCCTCGTAGGTTGAGTACATGTAGGCGGTTTTCGTGGCGAACTCGGCCGCGCACGTGTCGACGCGCTTATACACCGGGCGCACGTTCAGCTCGATACGGCGCTGGCGTACCTCCGCCGGCTTCGCGCCGAGCAGCCTGGCCAGACGACGGTCCGAGAAGCCGCTTTGCTTCAGATACTTGAGTTCTTCCTTCGACAGGCTTGCCAACGTACGGCCGGCCAATGCCTTTTCCTTCAGGACGATCTGCTCGATCTGCGCGAGGAACCACGGGTCGATCGACGTCTCTTCGAAAATCTCTTCGGCCGTCATGCCGACACGGAATGCGTCGCCCACGTACCAGATGCGATCCGGGCCGGCTTCGCCGATCTCGCGGATGATCTCGTCGCGGTTGTCGGTCTTTTCGTCCAGACCGTCCACACCCACTTCCAGACCGCGCAGCGCCTTCTGGAACGATTCCTGGAAGGTGCGGCCAATCGCCATCACTTCGCCGACCGACTTCATCTGCGTGGTGAGGCGCGAATCGGCTTCGCGGAATTTTTCGAACGCGAAACGCGGAATCTTGGTGACGACGTAGTCGATGGTCGGTTCGAACGATGCCGGGGTCTGGCCGCCGGTGATTTCGTTCTTCAGTTCATCCAGCGTGTAGCCGACTGCCAGTTTCGCCGCGACCTTCGCGATCGGAAAGCCGGTCGCCTTGGAAGCCAACGCGGACGAACGCGACACACGCGGATTCATTTCGATCACGATCATCCGGCCATCTTTCGGATTGATCGAGAACTGCACGTTCGAACCGCCCGTGTCCACGCCGATCTCGCGCAGCACCGCGAGCGATGCGTTACGCAGGATCTGATATTCCTTGTCCGTGAGCGTTTGCGCCGGCGCGACGGTGATCGAGTCGCCAGTGTGGATGCCCATCGGGTCCAGGTTTTCGATCGAGCAGACGATGATGCAGTTGTCCTGTTTGTCACGGACCACTTCCATCTCGTACTCTTTCCAGCCGAGCAGCGATTCTTCGATCAGCAGTTCGCGCGTGGGCGACAAGTCGAGCCCGCGCTTGCAGATCTCTTCGAATTCGTCGCGGTTGTATGCAATGCCGCCGCCCGAACCGCCGAGCGTGAACGAAGGACGGATCACCACCGGATAGCCGCCGCTGCCCGTTTGCGTAGCGATCTCAGCCTGCACCTGCAGCGCCTCTTCCATTGAATGCGCGGTGCCCGACTTGGCCGAACCGAGGCCGATCCTGGTCATCGCGTCTTTGAACTTCTGGCGGTCTTCCGCCTTGTCGATCGCTTCCGGCGACGCGCCGATCAGTTCGACCTTGTACTTCTCCAGCACGCCGTGCGCGTGCAGATCCAACGCGCAGTTCAGCGCGGTCTGGCCGCCCATCGTCGGCAGGATCGCGTCCGGCCGCTCCTTGGCGATGATGCGCTCCACCACTTCCCACGTGATCGGCTCGATGTAGGTCACGTCGGCCGTGTTCGGGTCGGTCATGATCGTCGCCGGATTGCTGTTGACGAGAATGACCTTGTAGCCTTCCTCACGCAGCGCCTTGCATGCCTGCGCGCCCGAGTAGTCGAACTCGCACGCCTGGCCGATGATGATCGGACCCGCGCCGATGATGAGGATGCTCTTGATGTCTGTCCGCTTGGGCATAACGCTCTCGCTAATGTATTCCTGAATTCTTTCCGTCGGCGCGCTGCGTTTCACCGTTGCGCGCGCTCTGCTCTGTGTCTGTGCTGCTCGCCGTGCCGCGCGCTGCTTGCGCTCGTTGCGCCATTTGCGTCTTTCGCGTGGCGAGCCGCGCGCCGTAAAGGCGCGTCGCAAGCTGTTATGTTTATGCCGCTGCGCTCTTGCCGGCCTTCTTCGTGTCCATCAACGCGGTGAAGCGATCGAACAGATAGGCGATGTCGTGCGGACCAGGCGACGCTTCCGGGTGACCCTGGAAGCAGAACGCCGGCTTGTCGGTCAGTGCGAAGCCTTGCAGCGTGCCGTCGAACAGCGAGACGTGCGTCACCTTGGCGTTGGCCGGCAGCGTGTCGGCGTCGACCGCGAAGCCGTGGTTCTGCGACGTGATGACCACGCGGCCGTCTTCGAGATCCTTCACCGGATGATTCGCGCCGTGGTGGCCGGTTTTCATCTTGAGGGTCTTGGCGCCCAGCGCGAGGCCCATGATCTGGTGGCCGAGGCAGATGCCGAAGGTCGGAATGCCGCGCTCGATCAGCTCCTTGGTGGCGCGAATTGCGTAGTCGCACGGTTCCGGATCGCCAGGGCCGTTCGACAGGAAAACGCCGTCCGGGTTGAGGGCCAACGCGTCGGCCGCGGTGGCTTGCGCCGGCAGCACGGTCACGTGACAGCCGCGTTCGGCCAGCATGCGCAGGATGTTGTACTTCACGCCGTAATCAAACGCGACCACGCGGTATTTCGGCGCGTTCTGCGTGCCGTAACCGGTGCCCAGACGCCATTCGGTCTGGGTCCACTCGTAGCTTTCCTTGGTCGACACGACCTTCGCGAGGTCCATGCCCGACAAACCCGGGAACGAACGCGCGAGTTCGATTGCCTTCGCTTCATCATCCGAGCCGGCCAGAATGGCGCCGTTCTGCGCCCCCTTGTCGCGCAGCACGCGGGTCAGCATACGGGTGTCGAGACCGGCGATGGCGACCACACCTTCGTCTTTCAGATATTGCGGGAGCGTGCGCTCCATGCGGAAGTTCGACGCGAGAACCGGCAGATCACGGATGATCAGGCCGGCGGCATGGACTTTCGTGGCTTCGACGTCTTCGGCATTCACGCCGACGTTACCGATGTGCGGATACGTCAGGGTCACGATCTGGCGCGCGTAGCTCGGGTCAGTCAGGATTTCCTGATAGCCGGTGATAGCGGTGTTGAACACGACTTCGCCGATCGTATGCCCGGGGGCGCCGATCGAGTAACCACGAAAGACCG
>NZ_JAXDPY010000110.1:0-9426 GCF_034668105.1 Paraburkholderia sp.
ATTCAGACGCTCGCGTTTTATCTCTGGGAGAACGACGGCAGTCCCGACGGACGTTCCCACGAGTATTGGGAAAAAGCACGGCAGCAGCTAGGCCTGGATGACTCGTTAGCTGAGTTGGAGTCAGATACTAGCCCGGCGTGACCAACCTCCCCAGCGGAGGTACGGCGCAAATATCCAGGCAACGACTGCACGGCAGTGAGAGCCTCATGACCCATCGGGCGATGTCGAGGGGCTATCCTGCTGCTCTACTACAACCTGGATAGGCCGCCGCACGCCATGGCTCTCTCTCCGTTGCCTCCCCTCGCCTGTCTACAAGCATTCGAAGCGAGCGCCCGTTATCTGAGCTTCACTCGCGCAGGGCGGGAACTGCATCTGTCGACCAGCGCCGTGAGCCGTCGGATATCTCAACTCGAAGCATTCCTGGGGCGCAGGCTATTCGCGCGGGAGCACAACACCCTAAGGCTCACGCCGGCAGGGGAAACCTATGCGGTGGATGTGCGGCGAATGTTGGAGCTGTGCACCAGCGTGACGTCGAGTCTGATGGCTCGCGTCGTGAAGTCTCGCCTCACCGTGTCGTGCTCAGCCGGCATCTCGACATTCTGGCTCGCGCCGAGAATCGGCTCGTTCATCGATGCAATCCCGACGTAGACCTGCGCATCATCGTTCTGCCGGGTTTCATCGACCTGCATGTCCACGTCGTCGCGTCGAATGCGACTCTGGGCGCCAATGCGATGATGCCGAACTTCCTGGCTGCGCTTAAGACATTCCCCATCCTGCGCGGCATGCTGAACCGCGGCTTCACCACCGTTCGCGATGCAGGCGGCGCTGACTTTGGAATGTGCGACGCTGTCAACGGCGGTGTGCTCTGGGTCCGCGCATCCTGTCCTCAGGCAAGGCGCTGTCGCAGACCGGTGGGCACGGCGACTTCCGTCAGCGCAATGACAAGCTTGACGATGCCTGCGGGTGCCTGGGGCGTCAGGGAGCCATTGCCCGGGTGGTCGATGGTGTCGAGGCGATGCGCCTGGCCGTTCGCGAAGAACTCCTCAAAGGGGCCTCGCAAATCAAAATCGTGGCATCGGGCTTCCGACCATCCATGGCCAGGTCATCGCATGCGATGCGCAAACTGGGGAGATGCTGTTCGTCCTCGACGGGCCAACCGTGAGTGGGCGCCCCGCGGCGGCTGTCACCGTGCTGGGAATCCAGACCCTGCATGGTGTGGCTCCGCGAGAGATTCTGATCGTTGGCACCGGGAAACACGCGGCGAATCACGCTGAAGCCTTCGGGGTCATCTTCCCCGAGGCCAGGCTGTTCGTACGGGGCAGTTCGCTGACAAGCGCGCAAGCTTTCGCGGCCAGCGTCAAATCGGTAGCACCGAACCTGTCCGTTGTTGAAGGCGATATGATTCCCGATAGCATCGACGTCGTCGTCACGTTGACACCCAGCAAGTCTCCGGTCTACACGCAACCGGCGCGAGCTGGGCGTCTCGTCGTCGGTGTCGGCGCTTTCACCGCCGACGCCGCTGAAATCGGCAAGGAAACTGTGGACGGAAGTTCTTTGGTCGTCGACGACACTGTTGGCGCAAAGCATGAAGCGGGCAATCTGATTCAGGCCAAGGTCGACTGGACCTCAGTTTTTTCGCTTGCAAATGCACTAGCTGGCGAGCTGAAGACGAGTGCGCCGATTGTGTTCAAAAGCGTTGGCTGCGCTGCCTGGGACCTGGCCGCATGCCGCGTTGCCCGTCAAGCGCTCGACGCAGACGAGTGTCGAATGTTCGCTGACGTGCCGGAGGCGGCCACCTGGTCGCTCGCGGTTCCGAATGGCGGATAGAAGCTATGTACTCACCGATTTCATCGAAGCAAATATGAAAATGACACGCACCATTTCAACTGTTGAAGTCCACACCGGCGGTGAAGCGTTCCGCATCGTTACAAGCGGTCTGCCGCGTCTTCCTGGCGATACGATCGTCCAGCGGCGCGCGTGGCTGAAGGAAAACGCAGACGAAATTCGCACGGCCCTGATGTTTGAGCCTCGCGGTCATGCGGATATGTACGGCGGTTACCTGACGGAACCGGTCAGCCCGAACGCAGATTTCGGCATCATCTTCATGCACAACGAAGGTTATAGCGACCACTGCGGACACGGGGTCATCGCGCTTTCCACAGCAGCGGTCGAACTGGGCTGGGTGCAGCGTCAGGTTCCGGAAACACGCGTCGGTATCGACGCACCGTGTGGCTTCATCGAAGCGTTCGTTGAATGGGACGGCGAGCACGCCGGCAACGTTCGCTTCGTCAACGTGCCGTCCTTCATCTGGAAGAAGGACGTCACAGTGGAGACGCCATCTTTCGGTCCGGTGACTGGCGACATTGCGTTCGGGGGCGCATTCTATTTCTATACCGACGGTCAGCCTCACGGGCTCGAAGTGCGCGAATCGTCGGTAGAGGAACTCATCCGTTTCGGCGCGGAGGTTAAGGCCGCTGCCAACAAGGCGTTCCCTGTCGAACATCCTCATATACCTGAAATCAACCATATCTACGGGACCATCATTGCAAACTCGCCTCGGCACGCGGGCTCGACGCAAGCGAATTGCTGCATATTCGCCGACCGCGAAGTCGACCGGTCGCCGACAGGCTCGGGCACGGGTGGCCGGGTCGCGCAACTCTATCTACGTGGTGAACTGAGAAAAGGTGAGACGTTGGTGAACGAGTCCATCATCGGCACGGTGTTCAAGGGACGCGTGTTGAGTGAAACGACCGTGGGCGACTTTAAGGCTGTTATCCCAGAAGTTGAAGGCAATGCATTCGTGTGCGGCTTCGCCAACTGGATCGTGGATGAACGAGACCCGTTGACATACGGATTTCTCGTTCGATAGAGCGGCGAAGTAGTCGTTGCTTCGACCAGCATGGATGCACTTGCCGCCGCGCTATCGGGTGAAAGAATGCTGAAAGAAGACGGAGTTCATGCCACGGCCTCACCGGTCGCTCGAGGCCAATTGTGCATGCTGCCATTCAATCTGGAAGGTGTAGAGATTTAGCCGTTCGGCAAGCTCGTCCTGCCGCGATTCGGCTTTGATGCGGGCTACGACACCCCTACGTCCATCATTGACGATGTCCACCGACACCCCCGCAATACCAGCAGAGCACCAGCGCTTTAGGCGCACTGACGTAGGGGGCGAGACTCACCCAGATGACGTCACGCACGCTCGGAAGTTGCTCAAGATGGGGCGCGAGTTTGGACCAGATGTCAGTGCCAGGTGTCGGTGCCAATGTGACCAGAACCTTCGCCTGAGCGGTGCCTAGCAGCGCGGCAATTTGAGCCCCATCGAGCAGCGGATTGATGGCCATGACAATGCCGGTCGCTTCGCCACCCCAGATCGTGAAGTGTGTTTCGGGCAGGTTTGGCAAAACGAAAGCGACCACCTCGTCGGGCCGAATGCCTAGTTCATGAAAGGCGTTTGCGGCGCGCGTGATGTCTTCGAATAGCTGGGCGTAACTCCAGCGCCTGGTCTGGTCGAATTTCCCGGCGTCGACGAAAAAGCTTAGTGCTGCTGCGTCGGGATGAGCGAGCGTGCTGGACCGAATGGCTTCATAGGTGTTTGTCGGGAGGCCGCGTTCCGCAAGCGGAATCGACTCGGCTTGCTGGAGGTCGCGTAGAGATTTGAAGGCCATCGGTCTCTCCCCGCACTCGAAGGAAGGTGCTCGTCACGCGGCAACGCCGGCGCCCACGCAACGCCCTTGTGAGCATGCGCGCATTTCAGTTAGTTGTCCAACTGTCTCCCGGCATGAGCGAGCCAGTTGCGGCCGGCCAAACCCTCGGCGGCGAAAAGGTCAGATAAACTATCTGTGGACCGCATTCAACGCGACGGAGATAGACATGACAAACGCATCGGGGGCGAATACCAGCCAGCACGCACCTCCGCCGGAGGCACTGCTGGTTTTAGCCGAATATCTTGAGCTGTCGCTCGATGCAGGCGGGAGCCTGATTGTCATGCGTCACACAAGGGATACTGCGACCATTTATATAGGCGACGCAGCGGGACCGCGGGAGGATTTGAAGCGGCGCGGAACGATTAAGGCGTCGATTGCCAACGACATCCAGGACGTAACGCAGGCGGGGGCGAACCTGATTGAAGTTGAAGGCAGAACGTACCGATTTTTTCGCAGCTTTGCGCAGCTGGACGACGATGCCGCGGTCGTATTCTCCTTGACCTAAGGGAATACGAATGGGGCGGGACGTGACGCGTCAGCTCGGTCGTAAGGGCCGTCCGGCCCGCAGGGCCACCGCCGTTGGCAACATTGGAAAGACTCGCGCTCAACTCGCCGAACAACCGGCGATGCTGTCCTATGGAGCCATAGTGTCATGGACCGCTCTGAATTCCTCCTGAGCACCCGGCAACTGGCAGCGGCGGCCGAGATCCTTGCGAAGGCTGGTCCGCTGGATTCGCGATTCGATGCGCTCCAGATGCTCGAGTTCTTTCGCCGGTACGACCATCCTGGTCTCGGCTTGAACGTTGTTGCGACCTCCAATGACGAGCTCTTCGCGAGCACAGGCCACGCTGCCCTGACAATGGCCGGCCGCAATGAGTTTGCCGCCGCGCATGAGCTTCTCAAGCAGGCCCGGTCGTTGTTGCCCGCGGCATGAAATGCGTTGCTGGGAGCCGAAGTCGCAATAGGTTCAGAGCGCGTCGTGGCAAAGCGCCATCATCCGCTGGACCATGGTGCTTGACCCGTTGAGTTCCATTTCGCTGGTGAAGAGCGCATTCACGCTAGACAGTCGGACCGCGACGCCAGCCTCCAGCAAGTCCTTCCTGGCAATCTTCAGCGCAAGTTGGCCGATACGAACCCTGTCCAGCCAGTCCATCTTCAGTTCATTTTTCTCTAGCCACTGGCGGCAGCACGCAACAACGTGGTCGACTCGCCATTCATTCGTCAGAGCGTAGGACGCAGCGGCAATCGCCACCAGGAAACATAGCAAGTCGGGACGCGCACTTGCGTGCTCTTTAAATTCAGGTTTGGTCATGTCTATCGGCTCGCCCGCTGCGGTTAAGCAAACCCAACACATGTGGGCGAGAGCGCGCGTTTCAATGTAGTTGTCATTGGCCCTTTTTTTAATTGCAACCGCACCGCCGGTGACGGGCGACAGATCAGGCCAGGAATCGCGTCTCAAGGGAGCGCGGCCCGCTTCGCCATGTCGAGCATGAGAGTGATGTTGCCGTTCGACAGCATGGAGGATGATAACGAGCGTCAGCCGATCGGTGCCGGCACTCGGCAGCAGCAATTCTCCCTCCCCCGCAACGCGCTTTCCGTCCTCTCGGCCACTCAGGAACGCCTGGTCAGTCAACGTGACTGTTTGCAAAGGGATAGGAGTCGACTTGCATGTCAATTAACGGTGTCACAGTTACTGCGGCATCTCGCGCCGCGCCAGGTTCAACGCTATTGCGTACGTCGCCTCGCCATTGTGCGTCACAATTCCAAACCGGAATTTTTCCGTTTGCATTCAGGGCACCGCTCTGGTTCTACATCCTCAGAGAAGCTGAGTTGCCACCGAAAAACGACACCTCGGATAAGGCCGGCGGCCACCATCCTGGACCCGTAGGCGGCCGAGTCGTCGCGGAGGTTCTGGTTGGTATCGCACTCAATGATCACACCTCGTACCTCTGTCAAGAGCGCTCATGGACGCCGGCTCTTGAAAAGAGCCGTAGCGGCTTTGACGCCGGGCAGCACATCGATTCTGTGTTTGACCTCATTCACGGACAACCTCCGGAACCGTGTCGTTAGCCTGAAAATCGAACCATCCCTTTGGGGCTCTATTTAGGGGTGACCTTCTCGGTAGGGGTGACCTTCTCGGCTTGAGTGGTATGTCGGTTGCCCGCATGCCTGCTCCAAGAGGACTGATTGAACCACTACAGTGAGCCTTTCTTTGAATGCCAGTCTGATTGTGTTTCCGTCGGCTAACTGGGCGTCGAAAAATGAATGCTGTGGACGCGTTGCGCCGCAGACGGGTGGGAAAACTTCGCTGATTACCTCACTCTTCAATTCAAGGCACTGGATTTCATTCGGTCGAAGAGCGAGCACAACACAACCACTTGTATGTTATCGATACACGACATACATTGACTTGAGCGAATCCGTGCGAAAGACGCCAGCAACGACTGGGAGAACGAAATTCATCCGACTGCCGAAGGATATGAAAAACTGGCGCCGAAGTTTGTCAATGACGTTGGTAGCGTGCTGCCAGTTCCCGCCCCTCCAATTCAAGCTGGGTTCGCTGCTGCGGTGCAGCCCATCCTAGCTCCAACAGTGGCACCGGCGGTCATGAAAAGGAAGGGCACTTCGAGAGCCCGTGGCACACACGCCTGAGCCGGCTCAGGCCAAGTTTTAAATATCAGATAGGCGGAGGTGGGCATGTATCAGATTTCGGTTGTGAATCGCACGAGTTGCATTGCGGACCGGGAAATGCATCGTGTCGTCCGTGCCATCAATCGGCAGATTGACGAGGATTTTGAGCCTTACTGGGCGTTTGGCGGCAGGCTCCGTGTCGAGGGTCCCGCTGGCCCGGACACCGACCTCACACAGCTTAAGGAATTGCGCGGCGACGCCATTCTTTACCTCCTGGACTCGGCCGCTTCAAACGACGTGCTCGGATATCACGACCAGAATCTGGCCGGAATTCCATATGGATTCGTCTATCTGGACCTCTGCAAGATTCTCGGTGACGAATGGTCAACGACCTTGTCACACGAAGCACTTGAGCTTATCGGTGACCCGCAGTGCAATCTGCTTGTGCAGGGACCCGACCCAAACGACAACAATCGCACCGTCTACCATTTTTTCGAGATGTGCGATGCCGTGCAGGCCCAGACGTACGTCATCGACGGCGTGACTGTTTCGAACTTCGTTTTGCCGCACTATTTCACACCGGGCGAGGAGGACGGTGCGCGAAACGATTTTTGCGGTACCGACCTGAAATCGTTTGGAGTCAGCTCGGGAGGATATATTGGTTACTTCGACCCGGCGAAAGGCCAATATAGCCAGTTCTTCGCAAACGATGCGCTTGCACGGCAGCGCCTGAACGCAAAGTCAGGCGGTCTCGGTCGGGTCGTGCGCCGCAGCAACATGCAGAATGAACCGATCTCACGCAAATTTCGGGTAACTGAACGGCTTGCCGCTGCAGCGGCAAAAGGCGTCGCAGCCAGCGCATTTCCCGACGACCCTATCCGTCATGTCATCGTGCTGATGATGGAGAACCGTTCCTTCGACCATATGCTGGGGGCGCTTCAGGTCTTCAATCCGGATATCGATGGGGTCGACCCTCAAAAACCCGGCGTCAATCTTGACGCCCAAAAAGGTAACGCGCCCCACAAGCAGACTCCCACGGCGGCACCGTTCGTCAGCAAAGATTTCAAAGTCCCGCACGAGTTTGAGAACGTCACCAGGCAGATTGCGGACGGGATGGCGCACTTTGTGGATGAGTTCCAACATGAGAACCCGAATGCTCCAGCTACCGAAGCAGACCAGGTGATGGCGTATTTCAAGGACGGCGACCTGCCAGCGTTGCACGCGCTGGCGAAATCGTTCACGGTATGCGACCGATGGTTCTCGTCGATGCCGGGACCAACCTGGCCAAACCGCTTCTTCGTGCATAGCGGCACGAGTCTTGGGGATGTACTCATGCCAGACGGTGTCATCGACACTGTGCGCATGTTTTTCGGAAGGTACACCCAGCGGACGATTTACGACGAGCTCAATGACAAGGCCATTTCATGGAAGATTTACCACGGTGGTGTACCGCAATCCATCGTGCTGAGCCGCTTGAAGCGTCTGTACTTCACAGATAGCTTCCAGGAGATGGATACATTCTTTGACAACTGCAAAGGAGCGGAATCAGATTTCCCAGCATATTCGTTCATCGAGCCCCGGTATTTTGACGGATTACAGGGTGGCGAAAACGACCAGCATTCGCCAGCTGGTGTGATGGCCGGCGAAATGCTTATAGCCGATGTGTACAACGCAATCCGGGCAAATCAGGCGTTATGGGAATCGACGCTTCTGGTCGTCACCTATGACGAACACGGTGGCTTTTACGACCATGTCGTGCCGCCCGCGACGGTGGCTCCGGACGAGAATACTGACAATTACCCGTTTAACCAGCTCGGCGTGCGCGTTCCCGCTGTTCTTGTATCGCCATGGGTAGCCAAAGCGGTGGACCATACGTTGTACGACCATACAAGCGTTTTGCGTTACGTCTGCGAGAAATGGGGCCTTCCGGCAATTTGTCATCGGACGGCATCAGCGGCGGGCGAACATCAGTCGGGCACGTTCGTGTCGGCCATTTCGCAGGCAAAGCTTCGCACTGACACGCCGGAAAGCATTTCGGCCCCCGCTCAGTCAAGCTTGATGGCCCAGAAGCAGAAAGGGACGCCGTCGACCTTTCAGGATGCCCAGACTGCTCTTGTTTCATACGCCGAGCTTGTAAGGCAGGAACGCGAACGCACGACGGGCCGCCTGGCCGCGACCCGGCCTGCATTGGCCATAAAGGGCAACGGGAAGACAGCGCCGATTCCGGTTTCCGAGCGTGCGAAAGCAATAGAGAAGTGGTTGGCGCAGGAAAGAAGTAACGCAGCGCCTGCGCTCGTCGTGGCGCCGATTTCGGTACCGTCTGACATCTCTATGTCCGTGCCGGGCAAGAAGGTCGCAACGGGTGGGCGCCACAAGCCTACGCCGAAAGCCAGGCGCCGCACCGGCACATCCAGGTCCGGTCGTACTTGACCGTGGCCGGTTCGCAATTTCCCCCGCCGTTCGACGAACCGCTGTCGCCAACTCGGTGACAGCGGCCACCTATGCGCCTCCATCCAACGCACGTGCCATCACCACCCCGTAACGCACGTGAGCTCAGGTGTCACGGTCACTACGACAGCTACGATGGACTACCGGCTTACGCAAAGACAATGGCTACGCGTCCCATTCCGGCGCGAACGGCGGAGTGACGAAACGGTGGTTTTTCGGCAACACCGCAATGGCGTGCCGGTCATCATCGTCGAGTTTCACCGCCAGCGCGTCGAGATTGGATTTCTGACTTTCGCGGCGTTGAGCCTTAGGAATAACGGCCACCCCGTCCTGTTCCAGAAGCCACGCAAGAGCAACCTGGGCAGCGGACACGCCATGCTTGACGCCGATTCCCTGAAGTACGGGGTCGCTTGCTGCCCTGCCTTGTGCAAGCGGGGCATAGGCGACGAGTGGAATGCCTTTCTCGCGCAGGTAGTTCAGCATTTTCGACTGGTCCAGAAACGCGTGGTATTCAATCTGATGGCAGGCGATGGGTGCGCCGATTTCCTCGATGGCTGTTCGCAGCATCGTCACGTTGAAATTGCACACACCGATTGCGCGAACGGTGCCGTTCCGCAGAAAGCCTTGCATTGTCTCCATGACG
>NZ_JAXDPY010000111.1:0-14081 GCF_034668105.1 Paraburkholderia sp.
AATTCCGCAGCTGGGGCTGGCGCGTGCCGTTCCTGGTGAGTGCCGTGCTGGTCGCGCTCGGCTTGTATGTGCGCTTGAAAATCGCCGAGACGCCGGCGTTCCAGGCGGCGATCGACCGTCAGGAACGCGTGAAGGTGCCGATCGCCACGCTGCTGTCGCAACACTGGCTGCCGACTTTGCTCGGCGCGCTCGCGATGGTGGTCTGCTACACGCTGTTCTACAACGCCACGACGTTTTCGCTGTCGTACGGCGTCTCCGTGCTGCATATTCCGCGGCCGACGTTCCTCGGCCTGCTGTGCATCGCCGTGGTGTTCATGGCGCTCGCCACGCCGCTGTCGGCCTGGGCGAGTGACCGTTATGGCCGCAAGCCGGTGCTGATCGTCGGCATCATCGCGGCGATCCTGTCGGGCTTCACGATGGCGCCGTTGCTCGGCAGCGGACAGACGCCCCAGGTGCTGCTGTTCCTCGTGATCGAACTGTTCCTGATGGGCGTGACCTTCGCTCCGATGGGCGCGCTGCTGCCGGAACTGTTTCCGACCAACGTGCGCTATACCGGTGCAGGCGTGTCGTACAACCTCGGCGGGATTCTCGGTGCGTCTGTCGCGCCGTATATCGCGCAGGTGCTGGCCGCGCACGGCGGGTTGCCGTGGGTGGGCGCGTATGTGTCGATCGCCGCGGCCGTCAGCATGATCGGCGTGCTGTGCATGCGCGAAACGCGCGATGCACGCTTGATGTAAGCGGACGCGCTGCCTTGATGGTCTGATTGCTTCTTTACCCCGATGCCGCCAGGCGCGCCTTGACGCGCGCTGCGGCCGCATCGGCGGTCATTGCGCCTACCTCCCGTTTTGCGCACTTTGCTGGTAAATCCCCTGCCTTGCGCGTCTTTTTGACTTGCCTATACTCGAAATCAATAACCCTATGGCGAGCAGGGAGGCCCGATGAACCTTCATCTTCACAACGCGGACGTCGTGATGATCATCGCACTGGCGTTGCTGTGTTCGGTGCTGCTGGCCTTGCGTTTTCGTCCCGCGACGTGGAAGGGCATTGTCGTGGAAGCGCTGGCCGCCAACGCGGCGGCCATCACCACGGTCATCGCTTTCGAAATGCTGCTCGCCTGAGCGGCCGGACACGGGGCGCCCGGATGGGCGCCACAAGTCCATTACCGGTAGTAGTAGCCACCGTGATGGTAGTAACCGCCGCCGTAGTAGTAGCCCGGCGCCGGTGCGACGATGCAACCTCCGAGCGCCGTTGCGAGCAGCGTGCCTGCGATCAGGGTGAGGATGAGGCGTTTCATGTTGTTCTCCGTCGAGTCAAAATCATTCGAGCCGAATTCCCGAATGATTCGATTGAACACGACCCCGCCCCGCACGAACGTTGCTAGTTGTAAGAGCAGATCACCGGTGTGTTACACGTCGCGCAGCCCGATAGCGGCTTCGCCCAAAGGGGATGACAAGAGATTCACTTCAGACGAAAACACCGCCTATACTGCTTGGAACATGTGCGCTCCGCGCAAGCCCAGTCCGTGGCGGATGCGCGGACCGGCGCGACGATTGCGAGTACGGCGTTGGCGGTTCATGCGCGATAAATGAGTCGGCCGTTGTGGACAAAAGAACACGTGTAGCCAATTAGGTACTCAACGAAAAGCGACAGATTTAACAGGTGTGTAATGCACGACGCCTATCTGGACCGAACGCAGAGAACGACGCTGAGCGCGACGGGCGATCGGCTGCGCGACGTCAATGAACGGCACACAAATCCGCCGATACGCGCGGCAACCTCGATGAAGAGATCATTGAACTCGACCGCCAGCGTGCGGTCTCTTGAGAACCAGGCGCGTCGCTCTATGCGACCGCCCGGTGCTTGAGTCAGTTTGTTCATTGCAGCGATTCCTTTCCGCCCGTAGTTCCCCGACACGGGCGTTTTTAGAGGCGTTCCGTGGCAGCGCTTGTTGGATTGAGCGCTGCGCGTCCCGCCTCTTTTCTTTTGGCAAACGATTGCGCGAAAGCGCGACGAAGCTGCGTTCAGGCGGCGGCCGATCCGTGCTGCATGGCGGCGGCGTTTGGCGCCGTATTCACGTAGGCGATGGCTTCGAGCGCCTCGTCGATCGACGGCACGGATTGACCGTCGCCGATCGAGATCGAGCGGAACGGCGCCTCGATGCCGCAATGCGACGGCGAGGTCGCCACAAAAATCATCACCGTGCGCTTCTGCAATGCATGCGCCAGATGAACGAAGCCGGTATCGGTGCCGACCACCAGCGCGCACGCGTCGATCATCTGCGCGATTTCAGTGACGCTCAGCTTGGGCAGCACGGTCGAGCCCGGCACTTCAGACGCAATCTGCTCCGCCTCGGCTCGCTCGCCTTCCGAGCCCCACGGCAACACCACGCGAAAACCGCGCTCCGCCAACTCGCGACCGACCGTGACCCAATGAGGCACCGGCCACTTCTTGTCGTCTTTGGAGGTGGCGTGAAACAGCGCCGCGACCGGCGCGCTGTCTGCCTCGAACGGAGGAGCAGCCGGATCGGGCAGGCGCAGATTGTAGACAGCCGGCCCTTCGACTTGATAACCCAGTGCCTCGCCGGCACTGATGCGCATGCCATGCCATGCATTGCACTGCGGACGCGGACCGAAACGCCCGGTGTAGGCAAATGCCGCGCCCCGCTCTCCCAGATCCTGGGACTGGTAGCCAATACGCTTCGACGAACGCGCCAGAAACGCAATGATCGCGCTCTTGTAGACGCCGTGAATGTCGATGATGAAGTCGTAGCGATAGGCGCGCAATTCGGCGATCGACGCCGCGATCGACTTGAAATCGCCCCAATGGCGCGCTTTCTTGAAGCGGCGCAGCGGTGCGGATAGCACGCGATCCACGCTCTCGCTCCAATGCACCACTTCGGCGAATGCTTCGTCGGCTGCCCAGTCGACTTCCACGCCGGGAAAGGCGCGCTTGATGTCGGCGACGACCGGCAGTGCCTGTACGATATCGCCGAGCGAAGTGACCTTGACGATAAGGACTCGCTTCATTGAGGACCTGTTAGTTGTTCAAACGTCAAACTATTTTAGCCGACGATTGAAAGAATCTTTGCCCAAGGCGGCAATGCGCGAAGGCGCTCATCAATACAGAGCGTTACATTGCACGTCTTACGCCAGCCCTTTTACAGCATTTCAAATTACTTTCATACCGTTGAACCGATCCGGCGCACCTTATACTTCACCCTTTGCACTCGCATCCTCATGTCCTCCGCGCCTCTCTTTCTCTCCTCCAGCATCGTGCGCCGCGCGAGACGCCTGTGGCGCCAATACGGCGTGTTCTGGCTCGGCGCGATCGCGGTCGGCCTGGTGGCGGTGCTCTATGCAAAGCTGATCGACTGGGGTTACGGCGAATTCCGCACAATGCAGCAGCGGCACGTGTGGGCACCGTTGATCGTCACGCCCGCGGTTGCGGCGCTCGCAGTCTGGCTCACGCGCACCTTCTTCCGCGGCGCCGAAGGCAGCGGCATTCCGCAAGTCATCGCCACGCTGCACGCCAAGCCCGGCGAATACGGCGCGCGGCTGCTGTCGTTCCGGATTCTGTTCGGCAAGATCGCGGTGTCGTTTCTGGCGATTCTCGGCGGCTTCACGATCGGCCGCGAAGGACCGACCGTGCAGGTCGGCGCGGCGCTGATGTTCAATCTGCGGCGGCTGTATCCGCGTTCGAACGCGCAAATCGAACGGCAACTGGTGCTCGCGGGCGCGGCAGCGGGTTTGTCCGCGGCGTTCAATACGCCGTTGGCGGGGATCGTGTTCGCGATCGAGGAACTCACGCGCAGCTTCGAGGCTCGCGCGAGTGGCGTGCTGATTACGGCGATCATCATCGCCGGTGTGATCGCGCTCGGGGTGAACGGCAACTACACCTATTTCGGCACCATTCAGATCGGCGCGCATTTCCCCGATCTGCTGGCGGTGGCCGTCGTGCTCACGGCTATCGTCACCGGTATTGCGGGCGGCGTGTTCGGCTGGTTGCTGCTGAACACCGCGCGCTGGATTCCGGCGCCGCTGCGCGAGTTGCACGGCGAGCGGCCGGTCGCGTTCGCCGCGCTGTGCGGTTTCGTGATCGCGGTGGTCGGCCTCGTCTCCGGCGGCACGACTTTCGGCAGCGGCTATGCGGAAGCACGCGGACTGCTCGACGGACACGAGCACCTCTCCGTGTTCTATCCGTTTCTGAAAATGATTTCGATGGTCAGCTCGTATCTGCCCGGCATTCCGGGCGGCATCTTCGCACCGTCGCTGTCGATCGGCGCGGGCTTCGGCAATCTGCTGCACATGCTGTTCAGTTCGATGCAGTTGCCCATGCTGATCGCCCTCGCGATGGTCGGCTATCTGGCCGCCGTCACGCAGTCGCCGATTACGTCGTTCGTGATCGTGATGGAGATGATCGACGGCCACGCGCTGGTGATTTCGCTGATGGCCACCGCGTTGATTGCGAGCCGGGTGTCGCGGTTCTTCGCGCCGCCGTTGTATGAGTCGCTGGCGCAGCGCTATATGGCGCCGCTGCCGGATCCGGCGCCCGCGCCGGTGCCGGAAGTCCCCGAAGTCGAAGCGGCCGGGTCCCCCGTGGTCGATCAGATCGACGGCGATGCTGCCGCTGAAGAAGGCGCGCCGCGTCAGTAGACGACACCGCGAGCGCGCAGCAGAGAGAAAGGCACAATCAGACAGACAGCGCGTGGAACTCGCATCCGCGCGTCGATTTGAACAGCAGAAAGAACCCGGTGGAGAACGCCGCTGCCGCGCTCTACCTCGTCACATCACATCGACGTATCGAAGCAGAACGCGGAAGCAAAACACGCGGCACGTCATGCAGAACCAACCTGCGGTATTTCGATCTTGACCTCGAGCACTTCGAGGTCGTCCTGACGCTCGAGGCTCACGCGTATATCGTCGTCGGAAATTTTCACGTACTTCGAAATCACGGCCACCAGTTCGCGTTGCAACGCAGGCAGGTAATCGGCTGGCGCATGGCCGCCGGCGCGCTCGTGCGCGATGATCAACTGCAGGCGTTCCTTCGCTACCGACGCGGACTTCTTCTTCTCGCCCAGCAAAAACGAAAGAATCGACATTACGTGCGCTCCCCTTACTTGGTGCCGAAGAGGCGCTGCAGCAGGCCTGGCTTCTGGTAATCGGTAAAGCGAAGCGATTTCTGCTCGCCGAGGAATCGCGACACGACATCTTTATAAGCTTCAGCGACATCCGTACCGTCCAGGTGCACCGCCGGCAGACCCTGGTTCGACGCATGCAACACCGCTTCCGATTCCGGAATCACACCGATCAGATCGATGCGCAAGATTTCCTGGATGTCGGTGAGCGACAGCATTTCGCCTTCGCTCACGCGCTTCGGGTTGTAGCGGGTGATCAGCAGGTGTTCCTTGATCGGCTCCTTGCTTTCGATCGCGCGCTTGGTCTTCGACGACAGAATGCCGAGAATGCGGTCCGAGTCGCGCACCGACGAGACTTCCGGGTTCGTCACGATCAGCGCTTCATCGGCGAAGTGCATGGCGAGCAGCGCGCCCGATTCGATACCCGCCGGCGAATCGCAAACGATGTATTCGAAGTCCATCGCAATCAGGTCGTTGATGATCTTCTCGACGCCTTCCAGCGTCAGCGCGTCTTTGTCACGGGTTTGCGACGCCGGCAGGATGAACAGGTTCTCGCACTTCTTGTCCTTGATCAGCGCCTGGTTCAGATTGGCTTCGCCCTGGATCACGTTGATCAGGTCATACACCACACGGCGCTCGCAGCCCATGATGAGGTCGAGGTTACGCAGCCCGACGTCGAAGTCGATCACGGCGGTTTTGCTGCCCCGCAATGCGAGGGCCGATGCAAAACTCGCGCTCGTGGTCGTCTTGCCCACGCCACCCTTGCCCGAAGTCACCACAATGATTTTTGCCATTACCCTTACCTTGTGTTCGTCAAATTCGTCAATTATGTGCGGCTCTATTTGCCGTGGAACGCCGCTTGCCGTGTACGTTCAGAGCAGCGCGCGCATCACGTCGATCACGTGAGCCGCAGTGGTTCAATCATCAGTTTTTCTTCGTCGAGCCAGATCTGCACCGGCTTGCCGAGCACGTCGGCCGGCAGCGGGGTCTCAGTCGTACGGTAGATGCCCGCGATCGAGATCAGTTCCGGTTCGAGACACGTGCAAAAAATGCGCGCGTCGTGATTGCCCTGCACGCCGGCCAACGCCCGGCCGCGCAGCGGCGCGTAAATGTGGATGTTGCCTTCCGCGATCACTTCCGCGCCGTAGCTCACCAGACCGAGCACGACCAGATCGCCCTTTGCGTAGATGCGCTGGCCCGAGCGCAACGGCTTGTCGACCACCATGGTTTGCGACGACGTGGCAAGACGCGCGGGCTCGGCGGCAGGTGCCGGGTCGACCGCGACCGCGCTGGCCGGTGTGCTGTTTCCCGGCAGGCCGCCGACGGGCGTGACGGCAGCGGCGGCGAACAGATCGGCCGGCGGCGTGGCCGTCGCGGCGGTGGTTGCCGGTGCCGCGGCAGCCGAAGTGGCTCCGTCTTCTTCGGCGGACTTCGCGGTGGCGCCGCGGCGGTCGCGCGCTTCGAGCAGCGGCAACGCGGATTCGGCGGCCCACGCCTGCTGCGCGTTGGCGACGATGCCGACCGGGCGCATGCGCACGCTGTCGAGCAGTTGCGCGATCGCGGCGAGCGGCACGCGTTCGTTCTCGGCGAGCCGGCGCACGTCGATCGCGACGACGTCGTTAGCGAAAAATTCGGGGGTCGCCTCGAAGCGCCGGGTCAGTTCTGCACGCATCGCGTCGAGGTCGGTTGTCTTGACCACAAACAGGAGGGTGTCGACAGAGCCGCTGCGGAGTTCGAAAAAGGGCGATTTCTTGGGCGACATAGCGTTCGGCAAAAAATTTTGCGTATTTTACAGGCGTCCAGGCGGGCGGCGAGCTTTTTTGCCGAGAGAACGCGCCGCGACGGCCTGAATACCCATGACGTGGCCACGCCCCGGCCATTCAGGCCGCGCTCAGGCTGCTCACCTGGACGGTGAGTGGACCATGAACGCTGTAGCGACGCGGATGGGATGTGAGCGGCAAGCTGACGCGCCGCTCGCGGGATCACTGCTGAAATACCTGCGACGTGGTCGGCACGTGGCGCACCAGCAGGCTTTCGGCCTGCTCGGGCGCGCGCGTGACGCGCCGATGCTCGCCGGTGGGACCGAAGCCGAGCGCCTCGTAAAAGCGCATCGCATTGCGATTGGCGTCGGCCACCCACGCGTAGATTTCCATGGCGCCTTCGCCGGCGAGCCAGGCGCTGGCGGTGTCGACCAGCAACTCGCCGCCTCGCAGATGACGCACGGCCGGCGCCACCCACAACTCGCAGACGAACGCGCGGCGCGCCGCGGAGTCGTCGAAATACGCTTCGACGAGGCCGGCCGGATGGCCTTCGGTGTAAAGGATGAAGGTGGTGGCGATAAACGAAACAGCGTGTTCGGCGGCGGTAGCGTCGAACGTGGCGGCATCCGCCGACAACGCGTCCTCTAGCGTTTCGCCGAAGGCATAGGGCGCCTCCCGCAGCGACGCAGTACGGAGTTCGCGAAAAACGGCGCCCTGATCAGCGGCGATACGGCGAACGGTCAATGACGGACTCATGCAGACGAAAACCCCTTGAAACCCTAAGGCGTAGCTTTAACCGAACCGGCGCGCGAGTCAAATCCTTATTTACTGAACCGGACCATCGCGCAGGCCCAATGACCTGGAGCCGCGCACCCATCGCGCGGCATTTCGCGCCCACCGTCTTGCAAAAGCGGTTCGTGAGGCGCGCTGGCTACTGTGTTCAAGGCGCTTCGTAATCGCCGGTGCCGTCCGGCCAGGGCGTGAGCAGCTCGTAACCCGCCTCGGTCACGACCACCATGTGCTCCCATTGCGCCGACAGCGAACGGTCCTTGGTGACCACCGTCCAGCCGTCACGCTGCACCGCGGTGCTGGCGCGGCCCGCGTTGATCATCGGCTCGATCGTGAAGACCATGCCCGGCTTCAGGCGCACGCCCTGCCCCGGCTGACCGTAGTGCAAGACCTGCGGGTCTTCGTGATACACCTTGCCGATGCCGTGCCCGCAGTAGTCGCGCACGATCGAAAAGCCGTCGCGCTGCGCGACTTTCTGGATCGCGTAGCCGACGTCGCCCAGCGTGGCGCCCGGCTTGACCTCGCGGATGCCCGCCAGCATCGCTTCATAGGTCGTGTCGATCAGCTGGCGCGCAACCGTGCTCGGCTGACCGACGCAATACATGCGGCTGGTGTCGCCAAAGTAGCCATCTTTGATGATCGCGACGTCGATATTGATGATGTCGCCGTCTTTCAGGATCTCGCCGCGGTTGGGAATGCCGTGGCATACCACCTGGTTGACGGACGTGCAGACGGTTTTCGGAAATCCCAGATAGCCAACGTTTGCGGGAATCGACTTTTGCGTATTGACAATGTAGTCGTTGCACAGGGCGTCGAGTTCTTCAGTGGAGACGCCGGCCTTGACGTGCTCGCCGATCATTGCAAGTACGTCGGCCGCGAGGCGGCCGGAAATACGTAGCTTGGCGATGTCGTCGGGAGTCTTGTAGGTAATGGCCATGAATTCGGTCGAGGTAAATCGGTGTTGACGATCGGCCAATTGTACAGAGGATCGACGGACGGGCTGCGCGAGCCGGGTCGAAGCGGTTCGATGGATGCGGTGCGCGCGGCGCCGTGCCGCGTTCGCGGTCGTGCGGCCGGGGGCCGTTCAATCGCATGCTGCGAGCGCACACGGAAATCTTTTGGGCGCTTTGCATCTGGCCGCGCACTCGCTCCGTAAAGACGATTGAGGACTCACTTCTTCTGCCTGCATCGTTTAGTTCTTCTCAGAAGGACGGGGCCTCTTTGCGTCCGCGATTTTGCGTTTGTGCAGCGTGTGAACATCCGTCGTCCACGCCTCTGCAGCGCGAGTCCGCGGCATTGGCAACGAACCATCTGAGGAGCATCGCCATGTCGGAGTCCAGCAATCAATCGGCTCAATCAGCAGAGCTTATCCAGGCACTTGACCGCCGGGTCGAACGGCGCCTGCAACGCAGACAGTTTTTCCGCAACGCCGGCGGCCTGGGTCTAGGGCTGGTCGGCGGTACGCTGATCAGTGCGTGCGGCGGCGGTTCCGGGTCGAACGTATCGGCCGCCAGCGCACCGACCGACGCGGAGATCCTGAACTTCGCGCTGAATCTGGAATACCTCGAATCGCAGTTCTATACGTACGCGACGACGGGTGCGGGGCTGCCCGCGAGCATGACCGCGGGCGTCGGCACGATGGGCATGGTGATCCCGGGGCAGCAAGTGCCGTTCCAGGATCCCGTGGTCCAGGCCTACGCGAACGAGATCGCCAACGACGAACGCGAGCACGTCAGCTTTCTGCGCTCGGCCCTGGGAAGCGCCGCCGTGGCCATGCCTTCGATCGACATCGGCGGCACCAATCCGAACGGGGCCTTCTCGAATGCGGCGCGGGCGGCGGGACTGGTCGGCGCCGGCGTCGCCTTCAATCCGTACGCGAACGACAACAACTTTCTGCTCGGCGCCTTCATCTTCGAAGACGTCGGCGTGACGGCCTATAAAGGCGCTTCGCCTCTCATCACCAACAAGACCTTCCTCGAAGCGGCGGCCGGCATTCTCGCGGCCGAGGCGTATCACGCGGGTCTGGTACGCACGGTGCTGTTTGCGAAAGGCGTCGACACGGCAAGTATCTACACGGCCGCCAACGCGATCTCGGCCGCACGCGACAGCCTCGACAACAATGGCCACGACGATCAGGGCATCACCGGCGCAACGGCCGGTTCGTCGAACATCGTGCCGCTGGACAGCAACGGACTCGCGTTCAGCCGCGGCTATGGCAACGTGCTCAACATCGTGTATCTGACGAGTTCCGTGGCGACCAAAGGCGGCTTCTTCCCGAACGGTGTGAACGGCACGCTCAACATGAGCGCCTGAAACACGCAAGCTGCTGTGCCAGTTGCACCGGCAACGGGTCGCCGCGATGACGATCGCGCTCACCCGTCCCGGTCTTCATCCGCCTTGCCTTGAACGCCTCGTTCCTGGCGGCGTGAAGCAGCCGCCGGCATCCGGTCAACGAGTTTCATGTCGAAGACGCTCCGGCATACGCAAGTTCTCCGTACGCGTCACGCGCGCCCTCACTGCGTCATCCCAAGCAAGTGCCTGCGGTGAGTCCGCCGGGGCGAGCACGAACTGCATCACATCCGTGCGCCCTTCGTCGAAGCCGGCTTCGCAATACGCCAGATACAGCCGCCACGTCCGCACGAAAATCTCATCGAAGCCTTGCGCGCGGATCGTCTCGAGCTGAGCTTCGAACTCACTGCGCCAGCGGCGCAGCGTCTCGGCGTAGTCGCGCCCGAATGCCAACGACGTGTGCGCCGCGAGCTTGCCGCGCCGGGCCGCTTCGACGAAACGCCGCGGACTCGGCAACATGCCGCCCGGAAAAATGAACTCGCGGATGAAGTCGCTAGTGGCACGATAGGCCGCGAAGTGCGAGTCGTCGATCGTGATGGTTTGCACGAGCGCGCGTGCGCCCGGCCGTAAGCGTTCGCGCAGAATGCGGAAGTACGTCGGCCAGAATTTTTCGCCGACGGCCTCGAACATTTCGATCGATACGACTCCGTCGTACTGGCCGGTCAGCGTACGGTAGTCGCGCAATTCGAGGTGCACGCGTTCATTCAAGCCCGCTTCGTTCACACGCTTTGCGGCGAATTCGAGCTGCGCCGGTGAGATTGTTATGCCGTGCACGTGAATGCCCTGGCGTGCCGCATGCATCGCAAAGCCGCCCCACCCGCAGCCGATTTCCAGAATGCGCATGCCTGCGCGCAAACCGAGCGTATCGATGATGCGTTGATACTTCGCATGCTGCGCGTCTTCGAGCGATTGATAGAAATTGCCGTCGAACACGGCGCTTGAATATGTGAACGTCGAGTCCAGCCACTGCGCGTAAAACGCGTTGCCGATGTCGTAGTGCGCGTGAATATTGCGCCGGCTGCCCGAGCGCGTATTAGGCCTCAGTTTATGACGCAGCCCGTACCAGAGTTGCGCGAGCCAGCCGCCGTAAACGGTGCGTTGCAGCGCGCGTTCGTTGCGGATGGCGACGCGCAGCAAGGCGGCCAGATCCGGCGTGTCGACCCAGAACGAGCGCCACGCGTCGGCGAAACCGATGTCGCCTTTGCGCAGAATCGCCCCACAGGCACGCCAGTCGCGCAACTCCAGACGCGCGCCGGGCGCCGCGTGCGGATCGCCGAACACGCGCGGCTGAGCGTCGGGCGTGATCAGCACCAGATGTCCCACCTGAATCCGTTCGAGCAGAGAGAGAAACAGACGGCCCGACGCGGGGACGGTTCGGTGCCCGCTCAGGGTTCTTGAAAGCGCCATGACGGAATCTCCTCAATCGGACGAAATGGTGCGCGCAGCGGTGGACGATCGGCCGGCTGCGGCGTGGTCGGTGGATGCGTCGGTGGCGACCTCGGCAGTGCGCCCCGGCGCAGGATTTTTGCCGTGAAACGGCGCTCTTTTGATGGCGAGGCGCAACGCTTGCCAATGAATTCTTACGACGACACCGACGGTCAGGAGCGGCTGACGGATCAGCGCGGCGAGTGCTGTTGAACGTGTTAAAGGCTTTAGACGGCCACCGAGTGCCGTGCGAATCAGAAGCCCGTCGGCGTCGCGGTAGTCGATCGAGACGGACGCACGGTTCGGCGTCTCTCTTACGCGAAATTCGTAACTCCCCTCGACACGGCAAAACGGCGACACGTGCAGCACTTTGCGGCAGTTGAGCGTGGTCTCGGCTGTAATCGGCGCGTTGCCCGTGGCGCTCAGCAGATAGCTGTGGCGATCGCCGAACGTATTGCGCACCTCCGCCAGCAGCGCACGCAGATGCCCGTCGCGGTCGTGGCAAAACCAGAAACTGACCGGATTGAACGCGTAGCCGAACACGCGCGGAAACGCCTGCAGCCAGATCCTGCCGTTCGCCACTTCCAGGCCCGCCGCGGACAGTTGCACGCGCATCCACATGGCAAGATCGCTGCCGTCACGCGGACCGTGATCGCGCTGATAAAGGCTCAGCAAACGCCACCGGTCGATGCCGAACCAGCCACTCTCGAACGACGCCAGGCGATCCAGATCGCAGCGCACGTAGAACACCGGATACGTGAAGCGATGATGCTTCGGCCGCAGACGCTCGTGCATCACCTGGCCCGTCAAAAGCCACGCGGGCGGATCGACGTCGACGTCAACGTCAACGTCAACGCGAGCGGGATTCATAGCGTGGCCCATGCCGGCGAAGCGTCGAAATCGGCGGCCACGCGCAGTGCCGATTTCAGTCCGTCCTCGTGAAAACCATAGCCCGTCCACGCGCCCGCGAACCAGGTGCGGCGCTTGCCTTGCAGCGACGGCAGACGGTGCTGCGCATCGATAGCGGCCAGATCGAACAGCGGATGATCGTAGACGAAGCGGCGCAGTTCGGTCCCTGGCGCGGGGGGCGTCACCGGATTGAGCGTGACGACAAGCGGCGTTCTGAACGGCAGCGGTTGGAGCTGATTGACCAGATAGCTGACACACACCGGATGCGTGCCGTCGACGCCGCGGCGCCCCAGATAATTCCACGCCGACCACACGCGCTGACGACGCGGCAGCAGATTCGTATCCGTATGCAGCACGGCGACGTTCGGCTGGTAGCGCACCGCACCCAGCACGCTGCGCTCGTCCTCGCCGGCGTCTTCGAGCAGCCGCAGCGTGGTCGGCGCGTGGGTGGCGAGCACGAGCGCGTCGAAACGCTCCGCGCCGTTGTCCGTGAAGACGTCCACACCGCCGGCATCGCGCCGCACGCCTCTAACCGCGGTGGCGACGCGGACGTCGTCGAGCGTGCCGACGATACGGCGCACATACTCGCGCCCTCCTCCGGCCACCGTCCTCCACTGCGGACGGCGGTTCACCTGAAGCAGCGCATGGTTCAGGCAAAAGCGCAGGAAAGTGGTGGCTGGAAAGGCGAGGATGTCGGCGGTCGCGCTCGACCAGATCGCGGCGGCCATCGGCAGCAGATAGTGGCGCTGGAACGCGCCGCCGTAGCCGCCGGTCGTCAGCAGTTCGCCCATCGACGCGCGCGTTTGCGTCGCGATTTCGAGGTTCCGCTGCGCGCTGCTGTTGAAACGCATGATGTCGCGCAGCATGCCGATGAAGGTCGGCGAGAACATATTGCGGCGCTGCGCGAATACCGTGTTCAGGTTGGCGCCGGCCCATTCCAGGCGGCCTTCGTCGAGCGAGACTGAAAAGGTCATGTCGCTCGGATGCGACTCGACGCCCAGTTCGTCGAACAGCGCGATCAGGTTCGGATAGGTACGGTCGTTGAAAACGAGGAAACCGGTGTCGACGGGATGGGTGTGGCCGTCGAGCATCACGTCTACCGTGTTGGTGTGACCGCCCATGTAGCCGGCCGATTCGAACAAGGTGACCTGGTGGTTGCGCGCCAGCAGATAGGCGCTGGCTAAACCCGAGATACCGGCGCCGATGACCGCGACCCGCGAGCCGCGCGGTAGTGGAGAGGTCGGTGCGGGGTGGGCCATGGGCGCGTCTCCTGGTCAAGGGACGCGCTTGGGTTGAGGGGTTGTGGCGGGGGTTGCGTGTCCTTGAGGGATTTACGCAACGGGGGTGGAAATGGATGCAAAGGTGGCGGATTTTGCGGGCGGGAAGAAGTTACCGATTCAGTTGCCGTGCGATGCCCTTACGCTATTTCCGGCGCAGCACGAGTAGCTCAACTGCTCATCCCAGTCGGATCCACGCCCCTCGGGGGTGAGGTCGAACAGGTTCCAGAGGGGCTCGAGCGTACCGGTGTGGCGACAGTCTTGTCCGGGATCGGCCGGTGCGAACAGGAGCTCAGTGCCAGGCGCAGACGCCGCCAGCCACGCTCGTGGGCAAAGGCAAGAATGCGCGGCAGAGGAGCCTTCGCGACGATCACGAGATTGAGACGTGGGACGACGTGCTCCGCGGCGCCCTCGAACTGGTCAAGCAGCGCTGTGCAC
>NZ_JAXDPY010000112.1:0-15528 GCF_034668105.1 Paraburkholderia sp.
CGAGAAAGTGGAAGAGGGTGCGTCGGATGCGCTATTCGCCGCGCCGTCGCATCCTTATACGAAGGCGCTGCTTGCCGCCGTGCCGCGGCTCGGCGCGATGCAAGGCACCGACCAGCCTGCCAGATTCCCGATTCTGACCGTCGAGCAGGCGGCACTCACCGGCGCTGATAACGCCGTTCGTCCCGCAGCCGCCGTAGCGGAAGAAAGCCAGCCCGTGGTCCGCGAAAGCACACCGCCGATTCTGCGCGTGCGCGATCTGGTCACGCGCTTTCCCGTCAAGAGCGGCGTGTTCGGCCGCGTAACGGGCCGTGTGCATGCGGTCGAGAAAGTCAGCTTCGATCTGCGCCCGGGCGAAACGCTGGCGTTGGTCGGCGAATCGGGTTGCGGTAAATCGACGACGGGCCGTTCGCTGCTGCGTCTCGTGGAAAGCCAGAGCGGTTCGATCGAATTCGACGGCAAGGAAATCAGCTCGCTCACGGGCCCTGCGTTGCAAGCGCTGCGCCGCGATATCCAGTTTATTTTTCAGGACCCGTTTGCTTCGCTGAATCCGCGTTTGACGGTCGGCTTCTCGATCATGGAGCCGCTGCTCGTGCACGGCGTCGCTCAGGGCGCGCAAGCTCAGGCGCGGGTCGCGTGGCTGCTCGAAAAAGTCGGCTTGCCGCCCGAAGCGGCGCGCCGCTATCCGCATGAATTTTCCGGCGGCCAACGACAACGTATTGCGATTGCGCGTGCGCTGGCCCTGAATCCGAAAGTCGTGATCGCCGACGAATCCGTTTCTGCGCTAGACGTCTCCGTGCAGGCACAGATCGTCAACCTGATGCTCGATCTGCAACGCGAGTTAGGCGTCGCCTATCTGTTCATTTCGCACGACATGGCCGTGGTGGAGCGTGTCAGCCATCGCGTCGCGGTGATGTATCTCGGCCAGATCGTCGAGATCGGTCCGCGCCGCGCGGTGTTCGAAGCGCCGCAGCATCCGTACACGAAGAAGCTGATGGGGGCCGTGCCGGTCGCCGATCCGGCGCGCCGTCACGCGAAACGCATGCTCGCCGCCGATGAGATTCCGAGCCCGATCCGCTCGTTGAACGATGAACCGGTCGTGGCGCCGCTGGTCGCTGTGGGACCGGACCATTTCGTGGCGCAGCATCGGGTCGGTGGCGCTTACTAGACGCGCACGGAGACTCGCATGCAACCTCGAATGCAGCACGCAACCCGAAGAAGAATTTTTCTCGCAGCACATAACCCTGTTTCAATTCGCAGCCTGGAGCCAACCTCATGAACCTGCTGGTCCCGTCTTCTCCGTTTCGTTTGCGCGCGCTGGTCAGCGGCGGCGCGGTGGTGTTCGCGATGCTCGCGGGCAATGTGGCGCACGCCGACACCACGGCCGTGATGGCCGTTGCATCGACCTTCACGACGCTCGATCCGTACGATGCCAACGACACGCTGTCGCAAGCCGTCGCCAAGTCGTTCTATCAAGGCCTGTTCGGTTTCGACAAGGACATGAAGCTGGTCAACGTGCTGGCCGACAGCTACGAAGCAAGCCCGGACGCCAAGGTCTACACGTTCAAGCTGCGTCACGGCGTGAAGTTCCAGGACGGTACCGACTTCAATGCCGCGGCAGTGAAAGCGAACTTCGACCGCGTGACCGATCCGGCGAACAAGCTGAAGCGCTACAACATGTTCAACCGAATCGAGAAGACCGAAGTGGTCGATCCGTACACGGTGAAGATCACCCTGAAGGCGCCGTTCTCGGCGTTCGTCAACGTGCTCGCGCATCCGTCGGCGGTGATGATTTCGCCTGACGCGCTGAAAAAGTACGGCAAGGACATCGCGTTCCATCCGGTCGGCACGGGTCCGTTCGAACTGGTGAAGTGGGACCCGGCAGGCGACCTGACGGTGAAGAAGTTCGGCGGCTACTGGAAGAAGGGCTATCCGAAGGTCGATGCGATCGACTGGAAACCGGTGGTCGACAACAACACGCGCGCTGCGTTGATGCGCACCGGCGAAGCGGACTTCGCGTTTCAGGTGCCGTTCGAGCAGGCGGCGCAATTGCAGTCGAGCCCGAAGGTCGACCTGATCGCTTCGCCGTCGATCATTCAGCGCTACATCAGCATGAACGTCAACCAGAAGCCGTTCGACAATCCAAAGGTGCGTGAAGCGCTGAACTATGCGGTCAACAAGGAAGCGCTGACGAAGGTCGCGTTCGCCGGTTATGCGACGCCGGCCGATGGCGTGGTGCCGCAAGGGGTGGATTACGCGGTGAAGCTCGGCCCCTGGCCCTACGATCCGGCGAAGGCGCGTGAACTGCTGAAGGAAGCGGGTTATCCGAACGGTTTCGAAACGACGCTGTGGTCCGCGTATAACTACTCGACCGCGCAGAAGGTGATTCAGTTCGTGCAGCAGCAACTGGCGCAAGTCGGCATCAAGGCGCAGGTTGAAGCGCTCGAAGCGGGACAACGTGTCGCCAAGGTGGAAAGCGCGCAGGACCCGGCGAGCGCGCCGGTGCGGATGTACTACGCGGGCTGGTCTTCATCGACGGGTGAAGCGGACTGGGCGATCACGCCGCTGCTCGGATCGGTCTCGTTCCCGCCGAAGATGGTCAACACCGCGTACTACAAGAACGACACGGTCGATACCGATCTGAAGCAGGCGCTCGAAACCACCGACCGCACGCAGAAGGCCGCGCTCTACACCGACGCGCAAAAACGCATCTGGGCCGACGCGCCGTGGATCTTCCTCGTCAAGGAAAAGGTCGTGTACGCGCGCAGCAAGCGTTTGTCGGGCGCGTATGTCGCGCCGGACGGCTCGTTCAATTTCGACGAGATCGCGCTCAAGTGATGAGCCGAGCGTCCGGCGCGGTGTGTTCTTCACGAACGCGCTGCCCGGGCGGTCCCGTACTGCTCGAAAAGACCTTTCGTTGCCCGCATCATTGCCGGATTGGGTTTCATGCTGAACTTCCTCGTCAAACGTATCTTTGGCCTGCTGCCGACGCTCTTCATCGTCGCCGTGCTGGTGTTCCTGTTCGTGCATCTGTTGCCCGGTGATCCGGCGCGCCTCGCGGCCGGTCCCGAAGCGGACGAGGCGACCGTTGCGCTCGTGCGCGCCGATCTCGGCCTCGACAAGCCGATGCCGCAGCAATTCGCCAACTTCTTCGTGAAGATCGCGCACGGCGACTTCGGCACATCCACGCGCAGCAAGCGGCCGGTCAGCCAGGAGATTGGCGAGCGCTTCATGCCGACGCTGCTGCTCACGCTCGCGAGCATGGTGTGGGCGGTGGTGCTCGGCATGGGTATCGGCATCGTCTCGGCGGTGTGGCGCAATCGCTGGCCCGATCGGCTCGGCATGACGCTGGCGGTGTCGGGCATTTCGTTTCCCGCCTTCGCGCTCGGCATGCTGCTGATGGAGATATTCTCGGTCAAGCTCGGCTGGCTGCCGATTGTCGGCGACGGTACCTGGAAGAGCTACGTGCTGCCTTCGCTCACGCTCGGCGCTGCAGTGGCGGCGGTGATGGCGCGCTTCACGCGGGCTTCGTTCGTCGAAGTGATGAATGAAGATTTTGTGCGCACCGCGCGCGCCAAGGGTGTGCCCGAACGGCTTGTAATCGTCAAACACTGCCTGCGCAACGCGATGATCCCCGTCATTACGATGATGGGGCTGCAATTCGGCTTTCTGCTGGGCGGCTCGATCGTGGTCGAAGTGGTGTTCAACTGGCCGGGTCTCGGACGCCTGCTGGTGGATGCCGTGGCGATGCGCGACTATCCGGTGATTCAAGCCGAAGTGCTGTTGTTCTCGCTCGAATTCATCATCATCAACCTGGTTGTGGACGTGCTGTACGCCGTCATCAACCCGACCATCCGTTTCAAGTGAGGCCCGCATGAGCATTTCAGCCACCGAGGCGAATGCGGCCAAGGCCGCCCTCGTAGAAAGCACGATCCGCACGCCGTGGAGCGAATTCTGGCGCAAGTTCCGCAAGCAGCATGTGGCGCTCGGCGCCGGCGTTTTCGTGCTGCTGCTGATCGTGGTCGCGATTCTCGCGCCGCATATCGTGCCGTACGATCCGGAGAATTTCTTCGACTACGACGCGTTGAACGCAGGGCCCTCGGCCGCGCACTGGTTCGGTGTCGATTCGTTGGGGCGCGATATTTTCAGCCGGATTCTGGCGGGCTCGCGCATTTCGCTCGAGGCAGGTTTTCTGTCGGTAGCGATCGGCGCGGTGATCGGCACGTTCTTCGGTTTGCTGGCCGGTTACTACGAGGGCTGGTGGGACCGCATCACGATGCGTGTCGCCGACGTGCTGTTCGCGTTCCCCGGCATTCTGCTGGCGATCGGTGTAGTCGCGATTCTCGGCAACGGCATGATCAATGTGATCTGCGCGGTGGCGATTTTCAGCATCCCCGCGTTTGCCCGGCTCGTGCGCGGCAATACGCTGATGCTCAAGCAGCTCACGTATATCGAAGCGGCGCGCAGCATCGGCGCATCGGACTGGACCATCATCGTGCGGCATATTCTGCCGGGGACGATTTCATCGATCGTGGTGTATTTCACGATGCGGATCGGCACGTCGATCATCACGGCGGCGAGCTTGTCGTTTCTCGGACTCGGCGCACAACCGCCGACGCCGGAGTGGGGCGCGATGCTCAACGAAGCACGTGCCGATATGGTCACGGCGCCGCATATCGCGCTGTTTCCGAGTCTGGCGATTTTCCTGACCGTGCTGGCATTCAATCTGCTCGGCGACGGCTTGCGCGATGCGCTCGATCCGAAGCTCGACCGGCCATGAGTGCGACTGAACCCGTGGGTGCGGGCGCGCCACATATCGGTGTGTTGCCAGGCGGCCCGCGCGGGTCGCTTGCCGACGTGCCCGGTGTGACAGTAGGACATTGCACGCTGGATGACGGCGCTATCCAGACCGGTGTGACCGTGATTCGTCCGCATCCCGGCGATCCTTTTCTTCAGAGGGTGCCCGCGGCTGCCTCCGTGATCAACGGATTCGGCAAAAGCATCGGGCTCGTGCAAGTCGAAGAACTCGGCGTGCTCGAAACGCCGATTGCGTTGACCAATACCTTTGGTGTGGCCACGGTCGCACAGGCGCAGATTCGCGCTGCGATTCATGCCAATCCGCAAATCGGACGCGAATGGTCGACGGTCAATCCGCTGGTATTCGAATGCAATGACGGATACCTGAACGACATTCAGGCTTTGGCGGTAAGCGAACAGCACTATAACGACGCGTATGCAGCGGCAAGCGTTGACGTCGCGAGCGGTTCGGTCGGCGCGGGCCGCGGCATGTCGTGCTTCGATCTGAAAGGCGGGATCGGTAATGCATCGCGCGTCGTTGATGTAGCAGGGCAGCGTTATACAGTCGGCGCACTCGTGCTGGCAAACTTTGGCCGCCTGCCGATGCTGACGATCGACGGCACGCCGCTCGGCCGTGTGCTGGCCGAGCGCGCGGCCAAAGCCGCCGCAACCGGAACCGCCTCGAAACCCGAGCAAGGCTCGATCATCATGATCGTCGCCACCGACGCGCCGCTCGACGCCCGCCAGCTCAAGCGCCTGTCATTGCGCGCAGCCGCCGGTCTCGCGCGAACCGGTTCGGTGTACGGTCACGGCAGCGGCGACATCGCGTTGGCGTTTTCAACGGCCTACACCGTGCCGCACGACGCCGAGTTCATCGCGCTGCCACCCATGCTCGCCGATGCACGCCTCGATCCGCTATTCCGTGCCTGCGCGGACAGCGTCGAGCAAGCGATTCTCGATGCGTTGTGGCGCGCCACGTCGGTGACGGGCCGCGACGGCCATCGGCGTTTATCGCTGCACGACGCCGCCCCCGATCTCGCTCAACTTCTCAAGCAATCCTCCTGATGAAAGTCCTGATTTCCGTCGACATCGAAGGCGTGGCCGGTGTGTTCCATCCCGAGCAAACCCGTGCGGGCAATGGCGAATACGAGGCCGCGCGCCGCTGGATGACACTCGAAGCGAACGCCGCGATCGAAGGCGCGTTCGCCGGTGGTGCCACGCATGTGTGGGTCAACGATTCGCATGGCGGCTTCCGCAATCTGTTGCCCGATCTGCTCGACGCACGCGCCCAGGTCGTGCTCGGCAAACCGCGTACGCTCGGCATGATGGGCGGGCTTGAATACGGCGCGGCGCTGGTGTTCATGATCGGCTATCACGCGAAGTCGCAGACGCGCGGCATCCTTGCGCACACGATCAACAGCTTCGCGTTCGCGCGTGTCTCGTTGAACGGCGTCGAAGTCGGCGAGGCGGGATTGTATGGCGCACTGGCGGAAGAATATGGTGCACAGGTAGCGCTTTTATCGGGCGACGACGTATTCGCCGAAGAAACCAGGCCACGCTTTCCCGGCGCGCGTTTTGTCGTCACCAAGAGCGCGACGGGGCATGCAAGCGGTGTCACGCAAACGCCGGCGAGCGCGCGAGATGCAATCGAAATCGCAGCACGCGAAGTGGTGCGGCACTCCGTCGACAACGGTCATGCGCCACACGCGACGCGCGCTGCCGCGAAGCCCGTCGAATGCGAACTGCGTGTGCAAACCACCGCGCTCGCCGATCTGTTCTGCCAATGGCCGACGCTCACGCGTGTCGACGCCGTCACGCTGCGCTTTGGCGCGGAATCGGCGGAACATACGGTGCGTATGCTGAACTGCCTGTCGGCCATGTCGTTCATGCTGCGCTAAGCACGTGATGAAGAGGAATGCCGGCCACGTGCAGCCGGTCTCCATGCTTACGTTTCGATAAAACCCGGCCTGCGTGCTGACACGCCTGGCGAGGAAGCGGTACTCTCTGGCATTCCAGAGGTACCGTCTCTCTCACTTAGCGGAGTACAGCATGGGTAAGCAGACTATCGCGGATTATCTGGCCAGAACCCTGGCGGCAGCAGACGTCGAACGAATTTGGGGCGTGACGGGCGATAGCCTGAACGGCCTGTCGGATAGCTTGCAACGGCTCGGTTCCATTCGCTGGATGCATACGCGCCACGAAGAGGTCGCGGCTTTCGCCGCCGGCGCCGACGCCGCCGCCACTGGAAAGCTCGCCGTCTGCGCGGGCAGTTGCGGTCCCGGCAACCTGCATCTGATCAACGGTCTGTACGACTGTCATCGTAATCATCAGCCCGTGCTCGCGATCGCCGCGCACATTCCCTCCTCGGAGATCGGCCTCGGTTACTTCCAGGAAACGCATCCCCAGGAGTTGTTCAAGGAGTGCAGCCACTACGTCGAACTGGTGACGAACCCGTCGCAGTTTCCACGCGTGCTGGCCCGCGCGATGCGCACCGCGATCGAAGAGCGTGGCGTCGCGGTGATCGTGCTGCCCGGCGATGTCGCGCTCGGCGAGGCACCCGATGAAACGCCGGCGTGGGCAGGGACGCTCGAACGCTCGACGGTGGTGCCCTCCGGCGCGGATCTTAACCGGCTCGCCGGGATGCTGAATCAGGCTGGCGGCGTGACGCTGCTGTGCGGCAGCGGCTGCGCTGACGCGCATGACGAAGTGGTGGCCTTTGCCGATCTGCTCGGCGCACCCACCGTGCACGCATTGCGCGGCAAACAATACGTGGAGTGGGACAACCCATTCGATGTCGGCATGACGGGCCTGATCGGCTTCAGCTCCGGCTATCACGCGATGATGTCGTGCGACACGCTGGTGATGCTCGGCACCGATTTCCCGTATCGCAACTTCTATCCGACGCACGGCAACGTGGTGCAGATCGACCGCCGCGGCTCCGCGCTCGGCAAGCGCGCGCCGTTGAAGCTGGGCCTCGTCGGCGATGTCAAGGCGACCTTGCAGGCGCTGTCGCCGTTGGTGAAACGCAAGACCGACAGGCGCTTCCTCGAGAACGCCCGCAAGCACTACGCGGATACGCGCAAGGACCTCGACGATCTCGCCCGGCCGTCCGCGCCGGGCCGCGCGATTCATCCGCAATATCTGACCAGCATCATCGATAAAGTGGCGAACGAAGATGCCGTGTTCTGCGCCGATGTCGGCACACCGACGCTCTGGGCCGCGCGTTATCTGACCATGAACGGCAAGCGCAGCCTGCATGGCTCGTTCAATCATGGCTCGATGGCCAACGCGATGCCGCAGGCGCTGGGCGCGCAAGCGGCCGAGCCGGGGCGCCAGGTGATTTCGCTATCGGGCGACGGCGGCCTCTCGATGCTGCTCGGCGATCTGCTCACTGCCCGCCAACTGAATCTGCCGATCAAGGTGGTCGTGTTCAACAACAGCACGCTCGGCTTCGTCGCGATGGAGATGAAGGCGGGCGGCTACCTCGAAAGCGGCACCGATCTCGCCGCCACCGACTTCGCGGCGATTGCGCGCGGCGCGGGGATTTACGGCGCGCGGATCGAGTTGTCGGAAAACATCGAGCCCGCATTGCGCGAGGCGTTCGCTCATCCTGGGCCGGCGGTGATCGACGTGGTGACCGCGAAGCACGAACTCGCGTTGCCGCCGAAGATTCAGTGGGCGCAGGCCAAGGGCTTCAGTTTGTATATGTTGCGAGCGGTGCTGAATGGCCGCGGCGATGAGGTCGTCGAACTGGCGACGACGAATTTGCGCTGAGGGTGTGGCGGCGTTGGCTTGATGGCGGTCGTGTGGACGTGTGATGTTAGTGCATGCTTGCAGTTGTGGATGCGCGATGACTCTCGCGCATCCGCAAGAAAGCCCGCTACTGCTGCCGGCTCAACTCCCGCGCCGCGCGATCGATCACATCGGCGACCGCGCCCGCATGCGACACCGGCACCAAATGGCTCGATGAGATCGGCACGATCTTCGCGCCCATCCGGTTGGCCATGAACTGTTCGACTTCGGGCGACACTGCGCGGTCCCTCGTCGTCACGATGTACCACGACGGTTTTTCTCGCCACGCCACCTGGCTTACCGTTTCGCTGAACGCCTTCGCGGAGATCGGCTGTTGCGCGGCGGACAGCACGCGCGTCAGATTCTCCGGCACGTCGGCGGCGAGGTCGGCGTGATATCTGGTGCGGTCGAGCCATAGGAAGCCCGTCGAATCCGCGGTGATGCCGTCGCCCGCAGGCATCGGTGCTGCGCGCTTCATCAGGTCCACCGTCGACTCATGCAGATCCGGCGCAATCGCCGCCACGTAGACAAGGCCCGCTACGTTCGCCGCATTCGCGCCGGCTTCGGTGATCACCACGCCGCCCCACGAGTGCCCCACGAGGATGGTCGGGCCATCCTGGCGCGCGAGGACGCGGCGGGTCGCGGCGACATCGTCGGCGAGCGACGTGAGCGGATTCTGCACTGAACTCACGTGATAGCCCTTTTGCTGCAATTTCGCGACGACACCGTTCCAGCTCGACCCGTCGACGAATGCGCCATGAACCAGCACGACGTTGCGCACCGGGCCGGTCATCGGTGCCGCTGCGGGTGCGGGAGGTCTGGAGGCGGTCGCCTTGGGTGCGGCGGGTGTGGCAGGTGTGGCAGGGGCGGGAGTGGCTGCTGCAGGCGTGGCAGGCATGGCAGGTGCCGCAGGAAGCGGGGCCGGCGCTTCAGGTGCGCTCGATTCCATGCCGGGCATCTCGGCGGGTACGGCGGCGGGTTCAGCGGCCGGTTCTGCCGCGGGCGCCGCGGTTTGCGCGAAGGCACCCGCCCCAGCGAAGCAGAGAGACAAAGCAGCGGCGCAAAGCAGACGTTTGGGCAACATGTTGAATCTCCGAAGGCTGACACCTCGACTAGGCGACCATACAGAAGCACCACGCCAGTGACAACCACTATCCTCAGTGTTAAGTGCGGCGCAGAACCAAGCGCGGGTTGCTCCCAGTATTTAGGTATTTTCGGGCACGGTAAAATTTTGGGTTCTGCCGGGCCGGACCATAAGTCTGATCGGGTGATCGATATCCATACACTGGGACGCGATTTTGAATAGTGCACAGCAGCAAGACGGCTTGAAGCGCGGGTTGAAGAATCGCCACATCCAGCTGATTGCGCTGGGCGGCGCAATCGGTACCGGCTTGTTTCTCGGCTCCGCCAGCGTATTACAGGCAGCCGGCCCGTCGATGATTCTCGGCTACGCGATCGGCGGCATCATCGCTTTCATGATCATGCGGCAGCTTGGTGAGATGGTCGCGCAGGAACCGGTCGCCGGTTCGTTCAGCCACTTCGCCTACAAGTATTGGGGCGACTTTCCCGGCTTTCTGTCCGGCTGGAACTACTGGGTGCTCTACGTGCTCGTGAGCATGGCCGAGCTGACCGCGGTGGGCACTTACGTGCATTACTGGTGGCCGGGGGTGCCCACGTGGGTCTCGGCGCTGGTGTGCTTCGCCCTCATCAACGCAATCAATCTCGCCAACGTCAAAGCCTATGGCGAAACCGAATTCTGGTTCGCAATCGTCAAGGTGGTGGCGGTGATCGGCATGATTCTGTTCGGCGGCTATCTGCTGATCAGCGGTCACGGCGGCCCGCAAGCGTCGATCACTAATCTCTGGGCCCATGGTGGTTTTTTCCCGCATGGCTTTCACGGCCTGTTCATGATGCTCGCGGTCATCATGTTTTCGTTCGGCGGGCTCGAGTTGATCGGCATCACGGCGGCTGAGGCCGACGATCCGCAGAAGAGCATTCCGAAGGCCGTAAATCAGGTGATCTACCGGATTCTGATTTTCTACATCTGCTCGCTGGCGGTGCTGCTTTCGTTGTATCCGTGGAATCAGGTAGCGGCCGGCGGTAGCCCGTTCGTGATGATCTTCTCGCAGATCGGCTCGACGCTGACCGCGAACGTGCTCAACGTGGTGGTCCTGACGGCGGCGCTGTCGGTGTACAACAGCGGTGTGTATGCGAATAGCCGCATGCTCTACGGTCTCGCGGAACAGGGCAACGCGCCGCGGGCGCTGATGAAGGTCGACCGGCGCGGTGTGCCGTATATGGCGATCGGTTTGTCGGCGCTCGCTACGTTCACCTGCGTGATCATCAATTATCTGATTCCGGCCGAGGCGCTTGGCTTGCTGATGGCGCTCGTGGTGGCCGCGCTGGTGCTGAACTGGGCGCTGATCAGCCTGACGCATCTGAAGTCGCGCAAGGCGATGGTGGCGGCGGGCGAGACGCTCGTTTTCAAGTCGTTCTGGTTCCCGGTCAGCAACTGGATCTGCCTCGCCTTCATGGCGCTGATCCTCGTGATTCTCGCGATGACGCCAGGGCTGTCGGTCTCGGTGTGGCTTGTGCCGGCGTGGCTGGTGGTGATGTGGGCTGGTTATGTGTTCAAGCGCCGGCGTGCGGCAATGCATGGCGGCGCGCCGGTAGCCGGGCGGTAGAGTCAGAAAAGAACACATCTTGCAGCCGGCGCTTGCGACGCAGCAGCGGCCGGCGGCTTCAATTGCTGAACGGAGAGTGCCTGCTCAAACGCTGTGTGCCTGAGCGTGATCCGGGGCGTGCGGATCATACGTGTTGGCGGCAGTAACCCGTTCCTGCTGCATGGCTACTGCCTCGTTGAGCTTCTTGCAGAGTTGATCCGCATGCCTGATGCCCGGCAAACGCCTCACGGGATGCGCCAGATCGTTGGTTGTCAAAATGATCGTGCTGACGCCGAAGACGCGCAGCCACCAAGGGTGAACCGACGTGATGCGTTGAATCCGGGAGAGTTTCAGCTTCGACACACGGCGATGCAGGATGCCTTGCGTCCACGTAATCTGCTCGGTATCGATGACAATTCGGGTGAAAGCGGTCTTGACGAATGGGAGGCCGACGCCGATCAATACCGCAGCTGCTTGTGCAAGCAGCACCTGCCATTGAAGCGGGAAAGTGTTCGACGCGAAGACATGGATGCCGCCAATCACAGCCATGACGGCACATCCCTTCAGGATCGCTGGAAGGTTGCAGATCTGCGACGGCGCGCCGCTGAAAATCACCCGATTGGCCATGACTGACAATAGATGATCTCGGCTCCCGTGGGAAGCAAAAAACCCGCAAAGCTTTTGGCTTATTGCGGGTTCAGTGGAAATTTGAGGAATTCACCGGAACTCGCCGGAATACTACTTGGTGCCCAGGGCCGGAATCGAACCGGCACGCCTTGCGGCGGGGGATTTTGAGTCCCCTGCGTCTACCAATTTCACCACCTGGGCAGGTCTTGCAGCGCACGCGTCAGAACATGGCGCGCGGCGAAGACGCAGATTATGGCCGAAAATTCGACGACGGGCAAGCCGGTCGCTTTCTTTGCGTTCAGCGTCGTCGGTTAGCGTTTTCAAACGGTGCGGGAATACCGTTCGAGCGTCTGCTGGCCGAGTTAGCGGTCGAACACCATCGCGATGTTGCGCACCAGCATGCGCCCGGCCATCCGCACTTCGAGCTTGCTGCCGCTCACCGACACCAGCCCGTCCTCCTCGAAGCCGCGCAAGCGCTCCAGTTCCGGTTCGAAGGTAGCGGCGAAGCGGATCCCATAAGCGGCTTCGAATTCGTCGAAGCGCAGTTCAAGATTGCACATCAACTGCGTGATCACGTCGCGCCGCAGACGGTCGTCCGCGGTGAGCCGCACGCCGCGTGTGATCGCGAGCTTGCCTGCGTCGATCGCCGCGCCGTAGCCGGGCAGATCCTTGACGTTCTGCGCATACACGTCGCCGACCTTGCCGATCGACGATGCGCCGAAGCCGATCAAATCGCATTCCGCGCGCGTGCTATAGCCCTGGAAATTGCGGTGCAACGTACGCTGCGCTTGCGCGCGTGCGAGCTCGTCGGTGGGCAGCGCGAAATGGTCCATGCCGATGTAGACATAGCCCGCGCCCGTCAGCCGCTCGACGACCCGTTGCAGGATTGCGAGCCGCACGGCAGGCGCGGGCAGCGCGGCCGCGTCCATCTGCCGTTGCATCTTGAAGAGCTGTGGCATATGCGCGTACGCGAACACCGAAAGACGATCGGGCGCGAGCTCGATCATCATGTCGAGCGTGCGGCTGAAGCTATCCACCGTTTGATGCGGCAGCCCGTAAATCAGATCGACGCCGATCGAGTGAAAGTCCGTATCGCGCGCGGCTTGCATCACCGATGCGGTCGTCTCAAGCGGCTGAATGCGATTGATCGCCTGCTGTACCACCGGGTCGAAATCCTGCACGCCGAGACTGAGGCGGTTGAAGCCGAGCGTGCGCAGATGCGCGATCGTGTCGGGCGACGCTTCGCGCGGATCGACTTCGATCGAATATTCGCCTTCGGCGTCGGGCAGCAACGTAAAGTGCTCGCGCGCGGCCGCCATGAGTTCCGCCATTTCGTCGTGCGACAGGAAGGTGGGCGTGCCACCGCCCCAATGCAATTGCGACACGGGGCGCCGCGTGTCGAAACACGCTGCCTGCAAAGCCATTTCGCGTTTCAGATGCTCGACGTAAGGACGCGCATGCGCGCGGTTTTTCGTGGCGACCTTGTTGCAACCGCAGTAGAAGCACACGGTGTCGCAAAACGGAATGTGGAAGTACAGCGAGAGATCGGTGGTCGAGGCGCCCGGATCGGCGGCGGCGCGCAGATAGTCGGCGGGATCGAACGTGTCGCGGAACTGCAAGGCGGTCGGATAGGACGTATACCGTGGACCGTTCGCGCTGTATTTAGCGAGGAGATCGGGGCGGAATAGCGTGTGGGCGGTGGTCATGGGGCGCTCAGGTTTGACGGCCACCGGGGAAGAGGCAAGAGCAGGCGGCGCTTCGGAGCACCGGATCGAACAGCGCAAACGCCTCTTGAGCATGGCCTTTCGTTTCCATCAAGTCTACGTGAGCGACTCTCTGCCGGATTGTGTAAAAAGGTCGCACGGGATGCGATGGCACAATGCGGGTCTGCTATGGCGTTGTATGTTTTCGAGTTCAGGAAAAATGTCGTGAGCGATGTGCCGAACAGCGTGATGAAGCGCGAATCCCCGTTCAATGTGGCCGGTCATGCGTGCCGCCCCGATTGCGGCGCGTGTTGTATCGCGCCGTCGATTTCGAGCCCGATTCCGGGCATGCCGGATGGCAAGCCGGCGGGCGTGCGCTGCGTGCAACTCGGCGACGATCTGCGTTGCGCGATCTTCGGTCAGCCGGAGCGGCCGGCATGCTGTTCCGGTTTGCAACCGCAAGCGGATATGTGTGGCACGAACCGCAGTGAGGCGCTCGCGTGGCTAACCCAGCTCGAATTGCAGACTCAGCCGCAACCGGCGGCACGCCGATAGCGCACGCGGGCGAACCATCGCGTCACCCGTCGATCCGAATCAGAACAACCTCACGCAACCGGATGCTCGAGAAGGCTTCCACAGGAGATTTCGCATGACCCGACTCGCTGCGCCGACCCGGCGCCGCTTCCTGCTCGCAGCGCTGGCAAGCTCCACTGCGCTTGGCATCACGGTGTCGCTGGCGGCCTGCGCGACGCCCACCTTTCCGTTCATCCCTTCGCACTACACGTTCTCGCAGCAACAGGTTCAAGACGCGGTGCAGCGTAAATTCCCGTATCAGCGCACGGTCTCGCAAGTGTTCGAGGTCGCGTTGACCAATCCGGTGGTCGGGTTCCTGCCGGATGCGAACCGCGTCTCGGTGAAACTCGACGCCCGCTTCGCGAGCCCGTTCATGCCGCAACCGGTCGATGGCGTTTTCACGCTGTCGAGCGAACTGGCCTACGACGCCGCCAGCAAATCGGTCGTGCTCAAGTCGCCGAACGTCGACAACGTCAGCGTAAGCGGGCAGGCGCAAGCCTACACGCAGCAGATCAATGCCGCCGCAGCCGCGCTCGCCACGCAGTTACTGACCAACTATCCGATCTACACGTTCAAGCCCGAACAGTTGCAATTTGCCGGAGTGAATTACGAACCCGGTACAATCACCATCCTTACAAACGGCATACGCGTGCAAATCGTCGAAAAATGACGCTGTGCGCGGCCTGCAGGGTCGCGCGCGCACTGGCCGACCCTGCTCGTTTCGACTATCTACAGCGATGAGGGTCACGGATGGACTGGCTATTGGCTTGCAAGGCGCTGATTCTGGGCGTTGTCGAAGGGTTGACGGAATTTTTGCCGGTCTCGAGTACCGGCCATCTGATCGTCGCAGGCAGTCTGCTCAATTTCACGGACGAACACGCGAAAACCTTCGATGTCGTGATTCAGCTCGGCGCGATTCTGGCCGTCTGCTGGGAGTTTCGCCGGCGCATCGGCAGTGTGGTGGTCGGCTTGCCCAGCCGTCCCGACGCGCGCCGCTTCACGCTCAACGTGATCATCGCGACGATTCCGGCGATCGTGCTCGGCCTGCTGTTCGAAAAGGCCATCAAGGCGGCGCTGTTTTCGCCGGTGCCGGTCGCGTTCGCGCTGGTGGCGGGCGGGGTGGTGATCCTGTGGGCGGAAGCGCGCCAGCGCGCGCGGGGAGACGCTGCGGCGCGCGTTCAGAACGTGGACGATCTAGGCCCGCTGGATGCGTTGAAAGTCGGCCTCGCACAATGTTTCGCGCTGATTCCCGGCATGTCGCGCTCGGGGTCGACGATCATCGGCGGGATGCTGTTTGGCCTCGAGCGGCGTGTCGCCACGGAGTTTTCTTTCTTCCTCGCGATTCCGATCATCTTCGGCGCGACGGCTTACGAACT
>NZ_JAXDPY010000113.1:0-2967 GCF_034668105.1 Paraburkholderia sp.
GGCGGCAGCGTGGTGTTGGTCACGCCCTCGCGCAACATGAAGGCATGCGTGGCCTCCGGCGCAAACGGCGGCGGATCGCTGATCACCACACTGCCGCCCACGGCGAGCGGCACTAGCCATGCTTCAATCGACACATCGAAATTCACCGAGGCGAAATGCAACACGCGATCGCTACCGTCGATCGGCAAGGATTCGGCGAGCGCGTCGCCATGCGCGGCGAGCGGTCCGTGTTCGACGGCCACCGCCTTCGGCGTGCCCGTCGAGCCGGACGTGTAGATCAGGTAGGCGGCCGCGCGCGGATGCACCGGCTCGTCGCCATCGAAACGCGCTGTGTCTGCTTCTGCGTCTGTCAAAGCAGCGCTCGCGACATCGAAACATTGCGCGAAACGTGCGCGCATGGCCGCATCGGCGGACGCATCGACAATGCCGTGCGCAAGTTCGGCATCCTGCACAACCCAGTCGAGGCGCACCGCCGGATGACGCGGATCGAGCGCCACGAACACCCCGCCCGCCTTCAGCACCGCCAGCAACGCGACGAACAGATCGCAAGAACGCGCGACGCATACCCCCACGCGTATCTCGGTCGTGACGCCTGCCGCCCTCAGTTGTGCGGCAAGGCGCGCCGCGCGGCCGTCCAACTCGCCGCGCGTCAGCCGCACGGTATGCGGCGTGAACGATGCAAGTGCGGGTGCATCGGGTTCGATACGCGCCCAAGCGCGGATTCGATGGTGCAAGGCAATCGGGAAGCTCGTCATGGGCGTGAAATCCGTTAGAACTGGCCGCGTGGGCCAAGTCGCAGGCCGCAATGGGCCGCTTCATTGGTGTGACGATCCGCAATCGCAAATCTTTACCGCCGTTGTCGATTTATTCGGACTGCATCTTTTTAGTCACGGACGGTCGTATGGAGGTCCAATCGGCGTCATGCGGTAAATGTTTGCAACGCCCGTTCGTCTATCAGGCGAGGGGCGCGTCTTTGCGTCCCGCTGATTTGCCGCCCGCGTGCGCTGCATTTCACCGATCCATTGCGACCCACTGCGACCCATTGCCGATGACCGCTGCCAACGAGCGCTACGACGCGCCACCCTCGCCTTCTCCCTCAACCGCCGATCACACTGCCGCTCATGCGCCCGGAAAGCCCGCCATGCGTCTGATCGTCGCGCTGCTCAAACGCTCGCGTGGTGCCTTAGCGATCGCGCTCACTGCCTGCGTGCTGAACGGCATCGCGAGCGTGCTGCTTGTCGCGACCTTGAGTCGCGCGCTGTCGCAACCGGGTGCCGCCGACATGTCGCTCGCCATGCGTTTTGCGCTATGCGCCGTGCTTGCGCTCGTCACCCGCGTGATTACCGGCGTGCTGTTCGCGCGTCTCTCGCAGGACACAATGGCGCAGTTGCGCGAGCACGTCGCGCGGCGCGTCGCCGAGGCCGAACTGCGCGACGTCGAACGGATCGGCGCAGCGCCCGTGCAGTCGGTCCTCACCGACGATGCGACCAACGTCTCGATGCTGTTCTTCGCGCTGCCCAATCTGGTGATGCACGGCTCGATCGTATTCGGCTGCCTCGGCTATCTGGCGTGGTTGTCGTGGCCGGTCTGCCTGCTCGCGCTCGCCGCGATTCTGGTCGGCTCGCTCGGTTATCACGCGGGCGACAAGCGGGCAATCGCCTCGCTCGAAGCCGCCGGCCGCTCGCAGGACAAACTGTTCGGCTATCTCGGCGCGCTGTTTACGGGCGCCAAGGAACTGAAGCTGCATCAGGCGCGCTCGCGTCAATTCGTCGACGGCCAACTCGGTTCTGCGATCGACGAGGTGCGCGACCATCGGCGCCGCGCGTTCAGCGCGTATGCGGTCGGGGTGGGCTGGATCGTGTTCCTGTTCTATGTGTTTCTGGGCGTCGCGGCGTTCTGGCCCGCGCTGGGCGTCCATGCCGATGCACCGTCGGCATCGGGCTATGTGGTGGTGTTCCTGTTCATGCTGCTGCCGCTGGACGGCCTGCTCAACAACGTGCCGACGCTGAATGCGGCGCGCGTGTCGCTCGACCGGATCGAAAAGGTGATGGGCGAGTTCGGCGCGCTGCGCACCGCCCCGGCGCCGGATGAAAACGCCTCGCACGCGCCGTACCGGACGCTCACGCTAAGCAACGTCACGCACTCGTATTTCCATGAACGCGATGAGCGGATGTTCCGCGTCGGGCCCGTCACTCTGACTTTCCGGCCGGGTGAACTGGTGTTTATCGTCGGCGGCAACGGCAGCGGCAAGACGACGCTCGCGAAGGTGCTCACGGGCCTGTACGAACCGGAAGACGGCACGATCGAACTGGACGGCAAGCCGGTCGGCTTCGCCGAACGCGCCGCGTACCGGCAGCGCTTCACCGCCGTGTTCAACGACTTCCATCTGTTCGACGCGCTGCTCGGGATCGTCGATCCGAACGATGCATCGCGAGCGCAGGCCGACGCGCGCGCCAACGCGCTGGTGGCGAAGCTCGCGCTGGACCACAAGGTGCAGGTGGTGAATGGCGCATTCTCGACACGCGCGCTTTCCACTGGTCAGAGGAAGCGCCTCGCGCTAGTGGTCGCGTATCTGGAAGACCGGCCGTTCTACCTGTTCGACGAATGGGCCGCGGATCAGGACCCGCAGTTCAAGGCCGTGTTCTATGAGCAATTGCTGCCGGAATTGCGTTCGCGTGGCAAGACCGTGCTGGTGATCAGCCACGACGATCGCTACTTCCATCTCGCGGATCGCGTGTTGAAGCTGGAGAACGGCAGTATCGTCAGCGAGACTTATGGCGTGGCGCAGGCCGTGCAGAATGGTGCCGTTGCTAACGGCACCGCGGGCTGAGTCGAGTTATATGAAATCGGCGCCGGGTGTGTTTGCTCAAACGCCCGGCGTGCGGCAATACGCGTACCGAGCGACGCCGACGTACTCGACGAGCACTTCGATCTCGCGCTCCTTGACCTTACGCTCCTCGCTGCATT
>NZ_JAXDPY010000114.1:0-4166 GCF_034668105.1 Paraburkholderia sp.
CATTGGCACCCGACGCGGAAAACTCGACGGGGCCGGTCTGCGCGCAAGCGCTCAACAATAGACCCGCGAATGCGGTAATGAACAGAAGCTGAGCACGCAGTTCTGCTCGATCAACTCACGACCCGCACGATGTCCGAAGTCGAAGTCGATGCGGTCATTGCGTCGTGCGCGCAAGGATATCCATTTCCCACGAACTTCGATAATGACCCGCCAGTTGGCGGCCTTGCGCCGCAAAGCCAGCAAATGTTGTTTACCCAGGCGCTCTCAGAGTCATGGGGGGCCGATACGTTCTCCGCAGCCCTTCGTCGGCAAGCAGTACGACGTGAACCCTGAAACGATCCTTCCCTTTTGAACATTCTTGTCTTCAGGGCTTCCTCGGTGCCTAATGTCCCAGACCGCTTTTGGCGATCTGCTGCTCGACGAATTGGGCGAACAGCGTATGCAGGTGCGTCGTCGGATGAAGGTCATCGGCGAACATGTAGGTCTGGTCTGCATTGGCGCTCACGTAGGTTGCGGGCGAGCATAGCAATGACGTGTTATCGGGCGTTTTCTTCGGGTCGCACGCCTGGCCCGTATTCGACACCGCGAAGCCATTTGCCTGAAAGTTCGCGATGATCTGGTTCAACCACGTATATGCATCGACCTGGATAACCTTGGATTGCAGACCGTTGGTCTGCAAAGCCGTAGTCAGCGTGCTGTTGAAGAGCCCCGACAACTGAGTGAAGTTTGCCCCGCCATCGGACGAGGCGCGGCCGTCCGGCGAGAGTCCAATATTCGGAAGATTGACCACCACCACATGCGTTCCGCCGTTCTGAACGATTTGCCCAACGACCTGAGCGAGCGTGGTGGCGGCCGTCTGCACGGTCTGCGTTGCGGCCGGCGGCGCCCCGGCGCGCAGTACATCGTTCGCACCTGCCCACACGAGCACCAGTTGATTGGTTTTAAAGCTCCCGTGAGCGCTCAGATAACTCGATACCTGCTGATTGACGGGCATTTCGACGTTGCCGATCACGTTGGTCAGAAAATCGGACTGGTTGGCAGGCGTCGCCACCGTGGCGCCCCCCTCCGCATAACCAAGGCCGCTCTGCGCAGTGAGTTTATGCGTGAAGTCGATCGTGAACGCGGCGGTTAGCGTATCGCCGTAGTATTGCGCGACATCCTGGCTCCACACTTGTCCGGGATTGGTCGTGAAGCGCCCGCCGCCCACCGCACTCGCGAGCGGCGCATAGGTACCGACGTCTGAAAGGCTGTCGCCGAACGAGACAATTTGCAGATTGATGCCGCCCGCCGGTGTGGCTGTGCTGCTGCTGTTGCTCGAGCTGCCTCCACCCCCGCCGCAACCTGAAAACACTGAGATTGCGACAGCAAAAATTGCAGCGCGTACCGTGTCATTTATTCCACGCATGGCGACTCCTCGAGGATCGGCTGGGATCTGTGGCCACGTGGCGGCTTTATCACGCGTCGCGCTCCCGACAAGCACTGTCTTTCAAGCAAAAACTATGCGCTATCTCGTTGGGGAAGGCCGGCGTGCCACGCGCAATGTCCCGCGAACCGCCCCGATCAGCCGGAGGACAAATGCGACACCGGTGAACGCGAAGCCCACCGCACAGACGCCGGTCCAACCCGCCAGCGACCACGCCGCCCCCGAGAACATCGCACCCAATGCACCGCCGACAAAAAACACCCCGACGAACAGTCCATTGAGCCTTCCGCGCGCGGCCGGATCCATCAGGTTGATCGCGCGCCGGCCTAGCGTCTGGTCAGTGACCACGCCGGCATCGAGTGCGGCCGCACCGGCGACCAGCAACGCAACCGCCAGCGCCGGATGGGTACTTACTGAAAAGCCGCCCCACCCAGCGCCCGCCACACCCATTACCACGAGGGCGACGAGCATGATCAGATGGCCCGCAATCAGCGCCTTGCGCTCCATCCCATGGTCGCCCGCACGCCCCGCAAGCGGCGTCACGATCGCACCCGCCGCGCCGGCGAGTGCGAACAACGCAACACCGTTCATATCGAAGCTGAACGGCGGCTGCGCAAGCCGCAAACCGATCGCGGTCCAGAACGCGCTGAATGCACCCATCACCAATGCAGCCGATGCGGCGTTGCGTTGCAATACCGGCTCAGTGCGCAACAAGGTCCACAGCGAGCGCAGTAGCGCCGGATAGCGCGTGGCGACAACCGGCAGGCGATCGGGCAGCTTCAGGTAGAGAACCACGGCGAGTAATGCATCGATTAGCGCGGCAAAGCCGTAGAAAGCACGCCAACCAATCGCCCCTGCGATCACGCTCGCAGCCGGGCGCGACAACAGGATGCCGAACATCAGACCGCTCATCACGTTGCCGACCGCTCTTCCCCGATGGCTTTCCGATGCCATCGAGGCCGCCATTGGCACCAGCATCTGAATCACGCTCGACGCCGCGCCGGCCAGGAATATGGCGAGCAGAAACACGCCTCGCGAATCGGTGAACATCGCGATGGCGAGAAAGACGGCGCAGCACGCGAGTGTCCGGACGATCAGGCGGCGGTTCTCCAGCAAATCACACAAGGGCACGAGGAGCACGAGCCCGGCTGCGTAGCCGAGTTGCGGAAGCATGGCGACGAGACCCGCTAACTCGGGAGCAAGGTGCAGACTGCGGCCGATCGAACCGGTCAACGGCTGCGCGGCGAACAGGTTCATCACAATCACGCCCACCGCCGTCGCGAAAAAGAGGGTTAGCAGCGGGGTGAGTTCCTGTGGGGCTTCAGCCTCCTGCGTCGCGACAACGCGCGCGGGGTTTTCGGCGGATGGGTTCATCGAACGGCGCTCTCGGGACGGATGTGAAAAAGCCATCCTAATGAGCCGCTCAATATGCGACAATTGAAATATGTTGATAATGATTATGCGAGTTAACTGTGAATACGCGCGATCTGGAGGCGTTCGTTGCGGTCGTCGAAAGCGGTTCGATGGTGCGCGCCGCCAAAAAGCTTCATCTCACGCAGCCTGGCCTGACACGCCGGGTGCAAAACCTTGAGAGCACGTTGGGTAACGAGTTGCTCGATCGCCAGAGTAAGCCGCTCAAGCCGACCGCCGCAGGCAACGAGGTCTATGCGCTCGCGCGTACCGTGTTGCGCGCGGTGGACGATCTGTTGTCGGTTGCGTCGCCGGGGAGCGAGCCGGCGGGCGAGTTGAGAATCGGCATGCCGCCGTTTCTTGCGGAGGTGGCGTTGGAAAAACCTGTCGATCTTCTTCGCAGTGCTTTTCCGCGGCTTACGCTGCGTGTCACGGCGGGTTGGTCGCCTGGTCTCGTGCAGAGTGTCGAGCGGGCGTCGCTCGACGCGTCGATCGTGCTGATGCCGTCCAGCTTCACGCCACCTCAAACGTTGCACGCCACGCCGCTCGCGTTCCTGCCGACTGTGATCGTCGCGGCGCGCTCGCTCGGTCTACCCGACAAGCCGATGACGCTGGCGGAACTGTCCCGGCGCGAGTGGGTCCTCAATCAGGATGGCTGCGGAATGCGCTCGGCACTGAGACTGGCGCTAGGGGCAGCGGGACTTCCGTTCAATGTGGCCGTCGAAGCGTTTGGCTCGGAGCTGCAGCTCTCGCTGGTTGCGCGCGGTATGGGCATTGGACTTGTCACGCCGGATCTGTTGGATCGGTCGGTGCATCGCTCGGAACTGAGGATCGTCGAGACCTCGGACTTTCGCGCGAGCATCGATGTGTGGTTCATTCATGGATCGCTTCCGGGGCGGCTTATGCGGCCTGTGGAACTGTTGCGCCGGTCGCTGACCGAGGTGCTGGCTGAAAGCGGGATGGCGATGTATGGAGAGAGTGTGGATTCCGCGGTTCGAAGAGGGCGGACATAGGCGAGCGTGGCGCGGGAGACTCGCCAAACTGGCGGCCACTACACTGCGGGCAATTCAACAAGGCGCGAGCGTTTTCGCGCCTTTCCTACTTCAAGTCTGCGTTTCCCGCACACACCGCTAAATCAACTAGCGCTCGATCCGGTCGAGCGTTTCTCCTTCGGGTATCAGCCCCGGGTGTTGTTTGCAAATCGGAACGATTGCTTTCTCAACGAGCTCATAGACGACGTCTGCCATTCCCCGCCGGAAAGTGGAGAAAACCTGTGGCGGGCAGTTCGTTTGCACGATCTTGATCGCATCATTGACGGACTTGTTTGCGTCGT
>NZ_JAXDPY010000115.1:0-4671 GCF_034668105.1 Paraburkholderia sp.
CGACGCGGCACTCCGCCGATCAGGCGGGCGATTCATTGGACCATGTCCATTCAGGAGCAACCATGGATTTCCGCTCTCAGCACAGCAGCCGTCCCGAACTGGTCGACGATCACGTCACGGATACCGCCGACGCCCCCGACCGCACGGTCCTCAGCGCCGTACGCACGTGGCTGCGGCCGGCGTGTGAAACGGCGCGCGGCAGCGTGCACTGGCGCGAGATCCTGAGCGGCGTGGGCTTGCGGCAAGACGGCATTGAACATTTCGACCTGCTGATGCGTTCGCTGATGCACGTGTCCTATCGTCCGCTCGACATGCGATGCCGCTGCGCCAGCGATCTCGGCAAGGACGAAGCGGTGATTCTGCAAACCATCGCGCTGCTGCAAAAAACGCACAGCGGCGCTGCGTTGCGCATGCTGAACGAATGGCTGCCGGCGCCGGCCGTCAGCGGCGTGTTGAAGCTGATCCGCTGGTTCGCCATCGATCTGCTCGACGCCGGCATCGAACTCGACGTGCAAGCGCGCCGCGTCACGTATATGCATTGAGGACCCGAGCGTATGACGTTGGAACTCGCTTATCTCTCGCTGCCGCGTGTGCGTGACAGCGTCGACTCGCAGGCAACGAATCACGCGAATGGCTCGCAAGCCGATCAACCTGTTCGACACGCACACGTTATCGTCGGCGTGACCGCGCCGCAATTCGCCTCGCATTCGCTGACTCGCCACTATCCGCGCAGCATTGCCGTGCCACGCGCGGGCGAGTTGCACCTGTGGCGGTTCCGTTGCGAATGGCTGCCGGTGGCGGTACAGGAAGGCGAGATGTGGCTGTCGAAGTCTGTTGTCGAGCGATGTCACAGCCAGCGCGTTCGACCTTGCCGACCATGGCCAGTGGCATGTGCTCGATCTGCCGATGTCGGGCAAGATTCGCGCGGCGGTTGCACTCGCGCAACCGGTCACGCACGTGCATGCTTTCGGATGGCCTAAGGCGTTGGTGTTTGGCAAGCCCGCTGCATAGTGTGGCGTGCCGTTATTGCGAATCGGATGGATTGACGCGCTGCGCGGCGATGCAGTCGGCCACGTGTTGGGCGGATCGAGCAACGCGGCTCGCGTTCGACCCAGGATGTCTCAAGGGAACGTGGTGATCGACCACGCCACGCATGCGGCATAAGCCTGCGGTGCCGCGACCCACTGCGCTGCAATCTCGCGCATGTCATCCGGAATCTGATTGCGCAGCCTCACCTCGGCACTGTCACGCGGCAGCACCGTCAGATGCTGCAAGCCGCGTGTGATACCCACACCCGTGGTTTTGACGAGCGCTTCCTTGGCGACCCATGCGTCATAAAACGCGGCGATCTGCTGCGTGACGCCTAGTTGCTCGATCCACGCCGCCTCGCTGGCATCGAGCGTCAACGACGCGATCGAACGCCAATCGAATTTATCGCTGTACTGCTCGATATCGACGCCGACGCGCCGGCACGGCGACATCGCGATCAATCCATGCGCGCCTGCATGGGAGACGTTGAAATCGTAGGCGTTGGAATGGGCAAGATGAGGGCGGCTGTTCGCATCGAGATTGAACCGCACGGCGTATGCCGCGATGCCGAGACGCCGCGCGAGTTGCTCGCGCAGTGCCGCGCGCACCGTTGCAAAACGCAATGCGTCTTCGTGGCGGCGAAAGCTTTGGGCTCTCGCGCGTTCTTCGTCGCTGAGCGGCGCGAAGGCAGCATCCTCCAACGGCGTGCCGAAAGCGAAATCGACCCGCCACAACGAAATGTCGGACGGGCCGTCGTGCGGCAATGGAATAGGTTCGATCGAATACATCGCGAGGGTTCGGATGTTGAACGTGCAGTCGCAAGGGAATATGCGCGACTGTACCCGAAATGATGTCCGATCCGATCTTCAGATGCGCTTCGCGTCCTTCGGCATGCCGTCAACCACGCCCTCACGTGCGTGCCGCATCGCTTCGAGCAGCGTCGCGTGATCGCCGATATGGTTGGCGAGCAACAGGATCAGTTGCGCATTGGCCGATTGACTCTGTGCATCGTCCAGATCGCGATGCATGTCGATCAGCGCCTCGTAGAAATCGTCGGGGCGCGTGAGATTGGGTTGCGTGTTCAATGTCATCACTGTCTCCTGCTATTCTTTCTTTTGCCGATGTGCCGATGTGCCGATGTGCCGCATGTGCCGAGACGCTCAGGCCGCCTCTTCCACGCACAACGCCCGCTTCAACGCATCCATCACAACGCTCGCATCGAGTTGCCGCCGACGCGCGCAGACATGCTGGTCCGGGCGGATCAAATAGAACGTGCCGGGTTTGGCGTCATAACGCGCGGCTGCAAGACCCTCGATGTCGTGCACCACCTTTGCACCCGAAGCCGCGGCGGCCTGTGCATCGCCACTCGTCACAACGACCAGCTTCAGCGGAATCGGACCGCTAAGCAAGGCATCCAACGCGGCTCGCGTCGCCTGATCGATAGCTTGCGAGCCGCAGAACAACACGCCCGTGAATTGCTGGCCGAGTTGCTGAAGCAGCCATGCCGGTTGTCCGCCCACATGAACCGGCGCATCGACGCACGATGCACCCGGCACCATCAATCCGTCGAAGCTGTCGCCGTCCGATGTATTCAGCGGGGAATCACGCAACACCGCCGGCACCGACAGGCGGCCACTATTCGTCAACTGCCGCGCAAACGGGTGATGCCGCGAGAGCTTCAGCACAGCGTCGCGGAACACGCGGCTAACCGGACTCTTCGGCGTGATGAAATCGGTTGAACGGGTGGAGTTGCGGATGTTTTCGTCCGCGGCGAATTCGCGCTCGCTTGCATAGGTGTCGAGCAACGCATCCGACGCTCGACCTTCGAGCACCATCGCCAGTTTCCATGCGAGGTTTTCCGCATCCTGCACGCCGCTATTCGCGCCGCGTGCGCCAAACGGCGACACGCCATGCGCGGAATCGCCGGCGAACAACACATTGCCGTGCCGGAACCGCTCCATGCGCAAACACGAAAACGTATAGACGCTGACCCATTCCAGCTCAAACTTCGCGTCCTGACCAAGCAATGCCTGCACGCGCGGAATCACACGTTCCGGCGTTTTTTCCAGCACCGGATCGGCGTCCCATCCTAACTGGAAATCGATCCGCCACACGTTATCCGGCTGACGATGCAGCAGCACCGATTGATTCGGATGGAACGGCGGATCGAACCAGAACCACCGCTCGGTCGGAAACTCCGCTTCCATCTTCACGTCGGCGATCAGGAAACGGTCTTTGAATGTGACGCCCTTGCTGTCGAGTCCCATCAGCGTGCGCATCGGGCTGCGCGAACCGTCGGCGGCGACCACATAGCGGCCGCGCAACGGGTACTGACCGTCGGGGGTATCGACAGTCAACGTCACGCTGGCTTGAGGGGTGCCCCGCGTGCCGTTCTGCTGCACGCCGACCACTTTGCTCTTCCAGCGGATCTCGAGATTCGGCATCTCCCGCGCGCGTTCGAGCAGAAAGCCTTCGACGTAGTACTGCTGCAGGTTGATGAACGCGGGCCGGTTATGGCCCGCTTCCGGTTGCAGATTGAACGTGTACACCAGTTCATCTTTCAGGAACACTTTGCCGACATTCCAGCTGATGCCCTTGTCCACCATACGCTGCCCGCAGCCGAGCCGGTCGAAGATATCGAGCGAACGCTTCGAGAAACAGATCGCCCGCGAACCGGTAGAGAGCGAACAATCGTCGTCCACCAGCACGACCGGCACGCCCTGCTGCGCAATATCGATCGCGGTAGCGAGGCCCACCGGCCCCGCGCCGACCACGATCACGGGATAAGGCGCGTGCTCCGCATCGCCTTGCCCGCCTGGTTCGCTTTGTTCGCGGCACGGCTTGTACTCGAACGACAGCGTCTGGTAGTTGATGCTCATCTTGTGTCTCCGTCCTTCTCTGCTCTGCTTGACGCCTTGCGGCCTTTCGAGGCCGTTATCAGGCTTGCAGCGCGTCCCACATTTCCTTGTCGCGCTGCGCGGTCCAGATGCGCGGATGCGTGATGCCGCTCGCTTCGTCGAAGGCACGTGAAACGTCGAACGGCAGGCAGTGCTCGTAGATGAACACGTGGCCGAACTTCGGGTCCATCGCCTTGCGGGTGTGCGCCATGGCGGCCTTCAGATCGAGCTTTTGCTCGACGGCCTCGCGGCCTTGCTGCAGCAGCGTGGTGACGAAATCTTTCGTGTAATCGAGGCCCTTGTTGACATCTTCCGGCGTGGTCAATGCGGGACCGCGGCCCGGCACCAGCTTGTCGGCCTTTAGCGCGCGCAGCGCTTCGAGCGTAGCCGGCCAGTGTTCGAGTTGCGCATCGCCGCAATAGCAGGCTGCGTCGTATTCGACCAGGTCGCCGGAGAACAACACCTTTTGCGACGGCAGCCAGACGACCGTATCGCCCTTCGTGTGACCCGCGCCCAGATGCGCGATACGCACTTCGAGCTTGCCGAGGAACAACGTCATTTCCTTTTCGAACACGAGTGTCGGCCACGTCAGGCCCGGCACCGTTTCGACGCCGGCACAGAGACGCGGGAAGCGTTCGATCTCCGACTTCATATCCGCTTCACCGCGCTCGACGATCATCTCGTACGTGCCGCGGCTCGCGATCACCTGCTGCGCGCCTTCCTCGAAATACGCCGACGCGCCGAG
>NZ_JAXDPY010000116.1:0-3061 GCF_034668105.1 Paraburkholderia sp.
GCGGTATGCCCGGCGGCATGGGCGGCATGGGCATGGACATGTAATTTCGGTTGGGCCTCTCTTATTGGAGGCTCAGTTCGAAACACATGGGGGAGCGCGCCGCCAGGCGCGCTTTCCAAAAGAAAAACCCGCAGAGATGCGGGTTTTTTTATGGGCGCTTGTGTGGGCGCTGTTTGTGCGTGCTATTTATGGATGCTGTTTATGGGCGCTGTTCATGGGCGCGCGCTACCTCACGCACCAATCCTCAATGCCGGGCTTCGCCCGGCGCCGCGTCTTTGCCGGCAGTCGGCGGCGTTTCATCGTCGCTGCTGCGGGCCCAGAAGAAGCGGTCCGGCATATACGCGCCCATTCCGGGCCGGAATGCGTTGCGCACCGCCTGATACAGATACTCCTGCGCTTCGCGCACGGCTTCCGCCGGCTCTTGACCGTTCGCCAGCAACGCGGCAATCGCGGCACCGAGCGTATCCGTGATGCCCATGATCCGATGGCTGCCGCGGTCCCACATATCCTGGCGCAGTTGGCCGTCTTCGCTGAACAGCGTATTGACGAGCCGGTGCGTGCCGGTTTCCGTCGACAGAATGTATTCGCAGCCTTGTGACAGCAGATGCGAGATCGCCGCGTCGAGGCTCGGCGCTTCGGCATCGCCGTCCGGCTGGGCGAGCGCGAGCAGGGTGGCCGAATCGGCGACCAGCAAGGTGGTTTGCGGCGCCAGCAGGTCGGCGATCGCTTCGCGCAGTTCGTCGGCGGCGAGCACGTGTTCGTCGTCGAGCGTGAAATCGGGGGCGAGGATCAGCGGGATGTCGTCGTAATCGGCGACGACCTCTGCAATCGCGCTCACGACTTCCGCGCGTGTGCAGGCGCCGACCTTGAAAGCGGCGATCGGCATATCTTCGAGCAGCATTCGAGCTTGAGTCGCGACGACTTCAGGGTCGAGCCCGGTGACTTCGTCGCAGCTTGCCGAGTCACGCACGGTATAGCCCGTTAGCACGGAGACGCCGTGGCAGCCCATGCTGGCAAGGGTCAACAGATCGGCTTGCAGGCCGGAGCCACCGGTGGGATCGGAAAGGCCGAAGGTGAGGACGATCGGAGGCGTGTCGCTGGGCATGAAGATTTACAAAAAGGAGCTGTATTTAGGCGCAGAGGGTGCGCAATCGGCTCAATTATGCGGCCTAAACCATTATGAGGGCGGTTTTTCGCATTCTCCGGAGCGTTGCTGCAAGCAAGACCCGTGTCATTGGCAGTCGCGCGTCGGCATGGGCGGCCGCCATCGGCAAAAAAGCGCCAGACCCGCTGCGAGCGCCGCGCACGACCGGGGCAGCCACGCCGCGGCACTGCGCCGCAAGTACGGCGCAAACCGACTCGGCCCGCATCGCCCGAGGCCGCTGCACGTTGCGATTCGGCGTTTCTGATTGCTAGGCATTGGGGCGGCAACACGGTACCATCATGGCTCCCGTTTCCACGGACTCTACGACGCGACACAAGAATGGAATATCAAAGCTGGATGTGCCTGATTTGCGGCTGGATTTACGACGAAGAAGCCGGTTTGCCGGACGAAGGTATTGCGCCGGGCACCCGCTGGGAGGACGTTCCCATTAACTGGACCTGCCCGGAATGCGGAGCGCGCAAGGAAGACTTCGAGATGGTCCAGATCTAAGGTTCCTGGGGCCACGGGCGCGATCCGGCCGGTCGTCATGCCGGGTGCCTGCGGCGCGGCATTTCGCAGGCGGCGTCCGCCGTATCGAACGCTGCATGTGCCCGGAACGCAGCCCCAACGCGTCGACGCGGAACCTCCAGGTTGCGCCGTGTCGCAGCGGTAGTCTGTCATTGTCCTGTCGCTCGTTCGCGCGTTAGTCGATCAGTCTCTCGTGCGACCTTGAGCGGCGGCCCGTCAGCTTCCTGTCGCCTGCCCATGACTCTTCGATCCGCTGCACCCGATTCCTTCGACGCCTTGCCGAATCCGCGCGGCGGCGCCGTCCGTCCGGCGGAGCTGGCGCTGGCCGAGGCGCTGTTGGCATTCGAGCAGCACAGCGAGAGCACCTCGGCGTTGCTGCGTGCGTCGCACGCATTGCGCGAGGCCGGCTGGCTGAGCGCGCAGCGCTTCGCGGACGCGCTGGTGCGGTTGTCGCCGTTAGCCGAGGGCGATCCGGTTGCCGCGGATAGTGCCCGGCCCGTGTTCGGCGCGGCATTGCGTGATTTCCGTACGGCACTCGAGCGTCACAATCTGCGCGAGCTGTCCTGCTCGCCCACGCTGTTCAATCACTATCGCGCGCTCTGTATCCATCTGTCGGAGCACACGCCCGGCTCGACCGTCGCGTTCGAAGATCTCGCACTCAATGCTCGCCCGGTGCCCCCGGTATCGCTGCACAGTCAATCCGCGGATCGACTGGCCCATTTGCGGGCGCGTTATGAACGCGCGCTGTTGCCGGTGTTGCGCGCGCAGCCTGATAGCAGCGGCGCCGCGCTCGCTTTCACGAACGCCGCGCTGGATGAACTGGACGCCGTTCTCACCGAACTCTCCGGCCCGGACCCCTACGATTTCTGGCGGCTCGCCAAAGCCTGTACCAAGGCGCTGCGCGTCAGCGGCCGCGCCACGGGAGAAGCCGACGCACGGCGTTTCTATGCGCGCTGTAACCTCGCGCTGGCGGATCACGCGCGTGGCATCGAGCGCGCGCCGCGTTCGCTGGTGCGCGCGACGCTCGCGCTGCTGTGGCGCGACTATGCGTTGTTCGGCGCGGCGGCGGAAGATGCCGACCAGGTCGAGGTGCTGCACGACTATGGTTTGACGGTCGATTGGCACGTGGCGGGCACCCAGGCATCGGAAATGCTTTGGGAAGCCGGCGCGATGGAGGCGCAAGCGATCAGCGCGACCCGCATCGCCCTGACGCGCGAACTGGGTGTGTTGACAGTCAACGCGAACGCCTACGAGGATTTTCTGCAAACCGCGGATGCCTCGATTTCGGCGTTGACGGACCATGCCCGCGCGGCCGATCAGCCCGAGAAAGCGGATCCGAGCGAAGCACTGCAGGCGGGCGACGCGGCCTATCGGCTCGGCGCCGCCGCC
>NZ_JAXDPY010000117.1:0-9050 GCF_034668105.1 Paraburkholderia sp.
CGGCTCCGGCTGCTGCCGCAGCACCGGTTGATCCGGCCAAGCAGGCTGCAATCAAGGACCTGCTGGACGCAATCGACGCACAGAAGCTCGTCGGCGCAATTGGCAACAGCGCGCAAATGCAAGCGAAGCAGCTGGTTCCGGCCATCCTGTCGGATGCCCTGAGCGAAAACAAGACGATGACGGACAAGCAGAAGCAAGCTTCCGTCCCCACGTTGCAAAAGAACTCGGTACCGAAGCTGGTTGACGGCGCGGGCCAGGTGTTCGCAACGGACGGCTTCCGCCAGGACGCAATGCAAGCTCAGTACGACGCTTATGCGAAGTACTACAGCACGTCGGAAATCAAGGATCTGACCGCGTTCTACAAGAGCCCGACCGGCCGCAAGTTCATCCAGGTCCAGGACCAGGTTGGCCGCGACGTCGTGAACGGCTTGATGCAAAAGTACATGCCGCAATCGATCAAGGCAACGCGTGACCAGGCTGACAAGGAAGTCGCTTCGATCAAGCCGGCTAAGTAAGTTTTGACGAAGTGAGTGGGCTCGTCATAGGCCTACTCGCTGAGCCGGCTGATTTAACTGAAAAGGTCGAAAAGTTGCGCTGACATCGCCCTGGCCGCTGCTCGGCAAGCTATACGGTATGCGGGGTTTGGCGGGTTAGCGGCGACAATGCGATAATGGCTGTTTGCGCACACGCGCGGACGGCCATTTTCTTTTTGGGCGCGAAATCGTTGTCAGACGTGCGCCGTTAAACTCGCGTCGTCGAGTTCGCGTCACAAACTTTGCCGGGGCTGCCGTTGCAGCGGTTGCCGGCTTCGCCGATTTTTGCGCGATCTGTTCTTTTTTCGCGCCAGCTTCCAGGATCTCACGATGCGCGTTTTTAATTTCTCCGCCGGCCCAGCGGCCATGCCCGAAGAAGTGCTGCGTCAAGCGGCCGACGAGATGCTCGATTGGCACGGCAGCGGCATGAGCGTGATGGAAATGAGCCATCGTGGCAAAGAATTCATGTCGATCCACGAGGAGGCGCTCGTCGACCTGCGCGAGTTGCTCGGGGTGCCCGCCAGCCATCGCATCCTGTTTCTGCAAGGCGGCGGCCTGGGTGAAAACGCGATCGTGCCGATGAATCTGATGGGCGCGAAACCGCGCGCGGATTTCATCGTGACGGGTTCGTGGTCGCAGAAGTCGCTGAAAGAAGCGCAAAAGTACGGCACCGTGCATCTGGCGGCCAGCGGTCAGACGGCTGAGGGCTTCACGCGCGCGCCGGCGCGCTCGGAATGGCAGTTGTCGGACGATCCGGCGTACGTGCATTTGTGCACGAACGAAACAATCCACGGTGTCGAGACGTTCGAGATCCCGGATCTCGGCGATATTCCGCTGGTGGCTGATGCGTCGTCGCACATCCTGTCGCGGCCCATGGACATTGCCAAATACGGTGTGCTGTTTGGCGGCGCGCAGAAGAACATCGGCATGGCGGGCGTAACGGTCGTGATCGTGCGCGAAGACATGCTGGATCGCGCGCAGGCGATCTGCCCGTCGGCGTTCGAATGGAAAACCGTTGCCGAGAACAATTCTATGTACAACACACCGCCCACCTACGCGATCTACGTCGCAGGGCTGGTGTTCAAGTGGTTGAAGAAGCAGGGCGGCCTTGCCGCAATGGAAGCGCGTAACCTCGAAAAATCGAAGCTCCTGTACGACGCGATCGATTCGAGCAGCTTCTATCTGAACAAGGTCGAGCGTGGCTCGCGCTCCCGGATGAACGTACCGTTTTTCCTCGCCGACGAGTCGCGCAACGAAGATTTCCTGGCCGGCGCGAAAGCGCGGGGAATGGTGCAGCTAAAGGGCCACAAGTCCGTCGGCGGCATGCGGGCGTCGATTTATAACGCCGTCCCGCTCGAAGGCGTCAAAGCGCTTGTCGAATACATGAAGGAATTCGAACAGCGCAGCGCCTGATCGTCTCAGGCATTCAGGCGCGCGCATCCTTTCCAGCACGCATTTGTGCAGCAGCTACCGGCAGGGCCGTTTTCACGCATGGACGACGAACTCAATACCCGACTCAAACCCCTTCGCGAACGCATCGACGCGCTCGACGCGCAGCTGATCGCGCTCCTCAATCAGCGCGCCGCGGTGGCGCTCGAAGTGGGCGAGGTGAAAAAGCATTTCAACGCGCCGGTGTTCCGCCCCGAGCGTGAGCAGCAGGTGATCGCGCGCCTGCAGGACATGAGCGACGGCCCGCTGGCCGGCGAGCATATCAGTGCGATCTGGCGCGAGATCATGGCCGCGAGCCGCGCGCTCGAGAAGACCATCAAGGCCGCGTATCTCGGTCCGGTCGGCACCTATAGCGAACAGGCGATGCACGAATACTTCGGTCAGTCGATCGAAGGTCTGCCGTGTCCGTCGATCGACGAAGTGTTTCGCTCGGTCGAGGCGGGCGCCGCCGAATTCGGCGTCGTACCCGTCGAAAATTCGACCGAAGGCGCGGTATCGCGCACGCTGGATCTGTTGCTGCAAACCCAGCTCACTATTGGTGGCGAATTGGCTTTGCCGATTCACCATAACCTGTTGACGCTGAACGGCGGCCTCACCGGCGTGACGCGCGTATGCGCGCATGCACAAGCGCTCGCCCAATGCCAGCGCTGGCTTGCAACCAATGCGCCGCACCTCGAGCGCCAGGCGGTGTCGAGCAATGCCGAAGCCGCGCGCATGGCGGCGGAAGATCCAACTGTCGCAGCCATTGCCGGCGATCGCGCCGCGACGCATTACGGTTTGCAAGTCGCGTACGCGCTGATCCAGGACGATCCGCACAACCGCACGCGTTTCGTGATGATCGGCCAGGAGCGCACCGGCATGAGCGGACACGACCAGACCTCGTTGATCGTGTCGGTGGCGAACGAGCCGGGCGCCGTGTTCAAGTTGCTGGAGCCGTTGGCGCGCCATAGTGTATCCATGACCCGTTTCGAGTCGCGCCCGGCGCGCGTCGGCACGTGGGAGTATTACTTCTATATCGACGTCGAAGGCCATCGCGACGAACCGGCGGTCGCCGCCGCGCTCACCGAACTTGGCGAGAAGGCCGCGTTCCTGAAGATACTCGGCTCGTATCCGCGCGCCCGCTAATGTCTGTCGAGGCGCGCTCATGCCAGCGGGGCGCGCCTGCCGCACCTTCATTTACTGCTAATTAGTCGTTCGGAGATTTTCATGACAACGTCTTTCGGTCCTTCCTATGTGCGCGCGATTGCGCCTTATATCGCCGGAAAGCCGATTTCGGAAGTGGCCCGCGAGTTTAACCTTGACGAAGCGACCATCGTGAAGCTCGCGTCGAACGAAAATCCGCTTGGCATGCCGGAATCGGCACAACGTGCGATCGCGCAGGCGGCCAGCGAACTCGGCCGCTATCCGGACGCGAATGCATTCGAATTGAAGGCGGCGCTGAGCGAGCGCTACGGTGTGCCGGCCGACTGGATCACGCTCGGCAACGGCAGCAATGACATTCTCGAGATGGCGGCGCATGCGTTCGTCGAGAAGGGGCAGTCGATCGTCTACGCGCAATATTCTTTCGCGGTGTACGCGCTTGCCACCCAAGGCCTGGGTGCGCGTGCGATCGTCGTCCCGGCCGTCAAGTACGGCCACGATCTCGACGGCATGCTCGCCGCGATCACTGACGACACTCGTTTGATCTTCGTCGCGAACCCGAACAATCCGACCGGCACGTTCATCGAAGGCGAAAAGCTTGAGGCGTTTCTCGACAAGGTGCCGCGTCATGTCGCCGTCGTGCTCGACGAGGCGTACACGGAATATCTGTCGGAAGAAAAGCGCTACGACTCCATCGCGTGGGTGCGCCGTTATCCGAATCTGCTGGTGTCGCGCACGTTCTCGAAGGCGTTTGGCCTCGCTGGCTTGCGCGTGGGCTTCGCGATTGCGCAGCCGGAGTTGACCGATCTGCTGAACCGTCTGCGTCAGCCATTCAATGTGAATACGCTGGCGCAAGCCGCAGCGATCGCGGCGCTGAACGACAAGGCGTTTCTGGAAAAAAGCGCGGCCTTGAATGCGCAAGGCTATCGCCTGTTGACCGCGGCGTTCGACAGGCTCGGTCTCGAGTATGTGCCGTCGGACGGCAATTTCGTGCTGGTGCGCGTCGGCAACGACAACGCAGCCGGCAACCGTGTCAATCTGGAACTGCTGAAACAGGGCGTGATCGTGCGCCCGGTCGGCAACTACGGTTTGCCGCAATGGCTGCGCATCACGATCGGCCTGCCGGAAGAAAACGCAGCGTTCATCGCGGCGCTCGAAAAGACGCTCGCGCCCGCGTAAGCGGTTGACCTTGACCCGCGCGCCTTGCTCGATGGAAGGCGCGCTTATTCTGTGACCGACGTGGCCGCGTTCTCTTTTAACAAGCTGGTGATTTTCGGTGTCGGCCTGATCGGCGGCTCGCTCGCGCGCGCGCTGCGCGAACGGGGCGAGACGGCTGGTGCGCGCGCGGTGATTGGGGTTGGGCGTTCGTCCGCGTCGACGGCGCGTGCGTTGGCGTTGGGTGTGATCGACGGCGCCGCGGCGTTGAACGACGACGTCGCATTGCGCGATGCGCTCGCCGGCGCCGACTTCGTGCTGCTTGCCGCGCCTGTCGCGCAGACCCAGCCGTTGCTCGAACGCATTGCGCCGTTTCTCGATGCCAACACGATCGTTACCGATGCTGGCAGCACCAAGTCCGACGTGGTCGCTTCGGCACGCGCGGCGCTCGGTGCGCGCATCGGCCAGTTCGTGCCGGGGCATCCGATTGCCGGCCGTGAGGCGAGCGGCCCGGATGCCGCGTTGCCCGATCTGTACGTGAACCGCAACGTCGTGTTGTGTCCGCTGCCGGAGAACGCCCCGGAAGCGGTCGAGCGCGTGGCCGCGATGTGGCGCGCGACCGGCGCGTGTGTGCGGGACATGACGCCCGAGCAGCATGACCGCGTGCTCGCGTCGGTCAGCCATTTGCCACATGTTTTGTCTTTCGCGCTGGTCGAGCAGATTCTCACTTCGCCGGATGCCGCGTTGAAATTGTCATTCGCCGCCGGCGGCTTTCGTGACTTCACGCGGATCGCCGCATCGAGCCCGGAAATGTGGCGTGACGTGTGCGTGGCCAATCGGGTTGCGCTGCTCGACGAACTGGACACCTACACGGCGGTGCTCGCGCGCTTGCGCGCCGCGATCGACGCCGGCGACGGCGCCGCGCTCGAAGCCGTGTTCGCGCGCTCGCGCGTCGCGCGTAACGAATGGCAGGAACAGCGCACTGCCGGGGCGGCCCTCGGCGACGCTTCGAAATAACCGGAATTGGACTCAATCATGGAATTCCTCGATCTCGGACCCTTTTCCCGTGCGTCTGGCACGGTTCGTTTGCCCGGTTCGAAAAGCATTTCGAATCGTGTGCTGCTGCTCGCCGCGCTCGCTGAAGGCGAAACGACGATCACCAACCTGCTCGACTCCGACGACACCCGCGTGATGCTCGCAGCGCTCGAAAAGCTGGGCGTGCGCTTGACTCGCGAAGGCGACACCTGTGTGGTGACCGGCACGCGCGGCGCGTTCACGGCGCGTACCGCCGATCTGTTCCTTGGCAACGCGGGCACGGCCGTGCGTCCGCTGACGGCGGCGCTCGCGGTGAACGGCGGCGACTATCGTATCCACGGCGTGTCGCGCATGCACGAGCGGCCGATCGGCGATCTGGTCGACGGCTTGCGGCAGATCGGCGCGAAGATCGACTACGAAGAGAATGACGGCTATCCCCCGCTGCGGATCCGCCCGGCGCGGATTCTGGCCGACGCGCCGATCCACGTGCGTGGCGACGTGTCGAGCCAGTTCCTGACTTCGCTACTCATGACGCTGCCACTGTTGCGCACGGAAAGCGGTGTGACGACCGTGCAGGTCGACGGCGAACTGATCTCGAAGCCGTACATCGAGATCACGATCAAGCTGATGGAGCGCTTCGGCATCAAGGTTGAGCGCCATGAATGGCACCGCTTCATCGTGCCGGCCGGGCAGCGCTATCAGTCGCCGGGCACGATCATGGTGGAAGGCGACGCATCGTCGGCGTCGTATTTCCTCGCGGCCGGCGCGCTCGGCGGCGGTCCGCTGAAAGTGGAGGGCGTCGGCCGGTCCAGCATCCAGGGCGACGTCGGCTTTGCAGACGCGCTGATCAAGATGGGTGCGAACCTGCAAATGGGCGATGACTGGATCGAAGTGCGCGGCGTCGGCAACGACAACGGCAAGCTCGATCCGATCGACATGGACTTCAACCTGATTCCGGACGCCGCGATGACGATCGCCGTCGCCGCGCTGTTCGCGGACGGCACGACCACGTTGCGCAACATCGCCAGCTGGCGTGTGAAAGAAACCGACCGGATCGCCGCAATGGCAACTGAACTACGCAAGGTCGGCGCCAAGGTGAAGGAGGGCGAAGACTACCTCGTCGTGACGCCACCCGAAAAGCTGATTCCGAACGCCGCGATCGACACCTACGACGATCATCGCATGGCGATGTGCTTCTCGCTCGTGAGTCTGGGCGGCGTGCCGATCCGGATCAACGATCCGAAGTGCGTCGGCAAGACATTCCCCGATTATTTCGAGCGCTTCACCGCGCTGGCTCAACCCTGATTCGCTCCCGAATCGACTGACGTGCGACTTTTTCGATGAAACCGATCCGTCCCTTTCACCAGACGCCCGTCATTACAATCGACGGCCCCAGCGCCTCCGGCAAAGGCACGGTGGCCGCGCTGGTTGCTGCGAGCCTCGGCTTCCACTTGCTGGATAGCGGCGCACTGTACCGGTTGGCCGCGCTGGCCAGCATGCGCTATAACATTGTCGCGGACGACGTCGACGCCCTCGTCAAACTGATCGACGACCTGCACATCACCTTTCGCGAGGGGCTGGCGCAACTCGACGGCGCCGACGTTTCAGCCGACATTCGTGCGGAAGAAGTCGGCAGCCGCGCTTCGGCGATAGCGGTGCACGCGCCCGTGCGGACCGCGCTGGTGGCCCGTCAGCGGGCTTTCCGTAAGGAACCCGGGCTAGTCGCCGATGGTCGGGACATGGGCACGGTGATCTTCCAGGATGCCATGCTGAAAGTGTTCATGACCGCCAGCGTCGAGGCCCGCGCGGCGCGCCGGCATAAGCAATTGATCCAAAAAGGATTTTCTGCTAATATAGATGACTTGCTCCGGGATTTGCGTGAGCGCGACGAGCGTGACAGTCAGCGCGCGGCCGCTCCGCTCAAGCCCGCAGCGGATGCGAAGCTGCTGGATACCTCCGCATTGTCCGTCGACCAGGCGGTCGAACAGGTGGTGCAGTGGTATGAAGCATGGGTCCCGCATGTTTGATCACTGCTTATAGCCATATGAGCAGTGGGCGCAGTAGAAGTACCGTTGTCAGTAGGTGCTCCACGTGTGCTTGGAGCGTGTATCAACCCCTTAACCCCGCGTGGCATTCGCATTCTGCCGAAGTTGCTGACCGTCCCGGCCAGCCGGGCACCGCGAGCACCATGCAAAATTTGATTTTTATGTCCGACCTGCAAACTTCCAACCCGAATACCGAATCTTTTGCGGCTCTGTTCGAAGAGTCGCTGACCAAGCAAGACATGCGCGCTGGCGAGGTGATTTCCGCCGAAGTCGTGCGTGTTGACCACAATTTCGTGGTCGTCAACGCTGGTCTCAAGTCCGAAGCCTACATCCCGCTCGAAGAGTTCCTGAACGACGCGGGCGAGGTAGAAGTGCAGGCGGGCGACTTCGTTTCCGTCGCGATCGACGCGCTGGAAAACGGCTATGGCGACACGATCCTGTCGCGCGACAAGGCGAAGCGTCTGGCTTCGTGGCTGTCGCTGGAAAAGGCCCTCGACAACAACGAACTCGTGACCGGCACGATCACGGGCAAGGTTAAGGGCGGCATGACCGTCATGGTCAACGGCATCCGCGCATTCCTGCCGGGTTCGCTGGTTGACACGCGTCCGGTCAAGGACACGACCCCGTACGAAGGCAAGACGCTGGAATTCCGCGTCATCAAGCTCGACCGCAAGCGTAACAACGTCGTGCTGTCGCGCCGTGCCGTGATCGAAGCAACCCAAGGTGAAGAGCGCGCAAAGCTGCTCGAAACGCTGAAGGAAGGCGCGATCGTGGAAGGCGTGGTGAAGAACATCACGGATTACGGCGCGTTCGTGGACCTCGGCGGTATCGACGGCCTGCTGCACATCACCGACATCGCATGGCGTCGTGTGCGTCACCCGAGCGAAGTGCTGTCGGTTGGCCAGGAAGTCACCGCGAAGATCCTCAAGTTCGACCAAGAGAAGAACCGCGTTTCGCTGGGTATCAAGCAGCTGGGCGACGATCCGTGGGAAGGCATTTCCCGCCGTTACCCGTCGGGCACGCGCCTGTTCGGTAAGGTCACCAACATCACCGACTACGGCGCATTCGTCGAAGTCGAATCGGGCATCGAAGGCCTGGTTCACGTGTCGGAAATGGACTGGACGAACAAGAACGTCGCACCGTCGAAGGTTGTTCAGCTGGGCGACGAAGTCGAAGTCATGGTTCTCGAAATCGACGAAGACCGCCGCCGTATCAGCCTCGGCATGAAGCAATGCAAGCCGAACCCGTGGGACGACTTCAGCCGCAACTTCAAGAAGGGCGACAAGCTGCAAGGCGCAATCAAGTCGATCACCGACTTCGGCGTCTTCATCGGTCTGCCGGGCGGCATCGACGGTCTGGTTCACCTGTCGGACCTGTCGTGGAGCGAAACGGGCGAAGAAGCAGTTCGCAAGTACAAGAAGGGCGACGAAGTGGAAGCGATCGTTCTCGGCATCGACGTCGAGAAGGAACGTATTTCGCTGGGTATCAAGCAGCTCGAAGGCGACCCGTTCAGCAACTTCGTTGCAATGAACGACAAGGGTTCGATCGTCGACGGCGTGGTCAAGACGGTGGACGCGAAGGGTGCAGTGGTTCAGCTGTCGGCGGAAGTCGAAGGCTACCTGCGCGCTTCGGAAATCGCACAAGACCGCGTGGAAGATGCTCGCAACGTGCTGAAGGAAGGCGACAAGGTCAA
>NZ_JAXDPY010000118.1:0-7415 GCF_034668105.1 Paraburkholderia sp.
GGATTGTCCAACAGTGCCAGCAAAAGATGTTCGACCGTTATGAACTCGTGCCGCGCCTGGCGTGCTTCCATGAACGCCATGTGCAGGCTGACTTCCAGTTCCTGGGCAATCATGCTTCCTCCATCACACACTGCAGCGGATGCCCGGCCTGCCGTGCGTGGGTAACGACTTGCTCGACTTTGGTCGACGCGATGTCCCGCGTATAGACCCCACAAACTCCCCTGCCTTCGCGATGCACCTTCAACATAACCTGCGTTGCGGTTTCTCGATCTTTATTGAAATATTCCTGCACGACCATCACGACAAATTCCATTGGCGTGAAGTCGTCATTCAGCAGCACTACCTTGTACATGGACGGCGGCTTCAGCTTCTTTTCCTGCCGCTCCAGTACGGTGCCGTCCTGCTTGTCCGGGATAATCGCCATACACCCATTCTAAACAACTAGGACAGGCCCGCAATCCTGTCAAAACCCGGCCAACCAGCCGGTGAGCCCGTTCGCTTCCGCCTGATGGGTAATTACCCCAAAGCGGTGCGTCATTCGACGAGCCGTTTGCGGAGCCGGCCCCCTATCCTGTGATGCGTCGCGGTTATGCCGCGCCGCAGTCGGATCGAGTATCGCACAACCTGCCGATGCAGGCTGGCTCGCGGCCCTTGCCCCGCCAGCCGGTCATGCGCGACCCGCAGAACAGCATGTGAGTCGATTATGCGACTTTTCAAGACAGCCCGCTTGGGCAAGCGCACATAAGAAAATAAAAGCCGTAAAAACCCTGGAAAACGCCTGTTTGCAACGCGACAACGGCATCTCAAAATTTTCTTGACACTCGAATAAAGAGCCTCAACAATCAAGCTGGCACTTTTTTCACTGCGCCATAAATCGAAAAAATGCCGATGGTGAGCTTGTGAGGAGGGAGCGGCTGCCTCGCGCGGTCGTCGAGCTTTTCGAGGGCTCGTGGTAGTGACATGAGTTACAGGGGAAGTTGGAATGGCAACTGGTACGGTCAAATGGTTCAATGACGCAAAAGGTTTCGGATTTATCACGCCTGACGAGGGCGGTGAGGATCTGTTTGCACACTTCTCGGCCATCCAGATGAATGGGTTCAAGACCCTCAAGGAAGGTCAAAAAGTAACCTTCGAGGTCGTGCAAGGCCCGAAAGGCAAACAGGCATCGAACATCCAGGCACCTGCCTGATACGGTTCGTTACCCGATCCTTTGAAACCCGGCTTCGTGCCGGGTTTCTTTTTTTTGGGTGGGTGATTTAAATTCGAGGCGCCCCGCGAGTACGGCGGGAGACGTCGAAAAAAATATCCCAAGTAACGGACGCTCAAACGCCGTTCCGGTCGTTTTGGATGCTCGGCCGTCAGCGGCAGCAGGAAAAAACCCCGGCCACCTCACGGCGCCGGGGTTTGGAATTCGAGCGAGAGAATCCAGCGCGAAATCGCTCACATATTCTCAATCAACACCTGCCCAAAGCCGGAACAGGACACTTGGGTCGCGCCTTCCATCAAGCGCGCGAAGTCATACGTGACCCGCTTTTGCAGAATCGACTTTTCCATCGACTTGATGATCAGATCGGCCGCTTCAGTCCAGCCCATGTGACGCAGCATCATCTCAGCCGAAAGAATCTCCGAACCCGGGTTCACGTAGTCTTTGCCAGCGTATTTCGGCGCAGTGCCGTGCGTCGCTTCGAACATGGCAACCGAGTCCGACATATTGGCGCCCGGCGCGATGCCGATACCGCCGACTTGCGCGGCGAGCGCGTCCGAAACATAGTCGCCGTTCAGATTCAGCGTGGCGATCACGTCGTATTCCGCGGGGCGCAACAGGATCTGCTGGAGGAACGCATCGGCAATCACGTCTTTCACCACGATGTCGCCGCCCGTCTTCGGATTCTTGATTTTCATCCACGGGCCGCCGTCGATCAACTCCGCGGCGAATTCCTTCTGCGCGAGCGCATAACCGTAGTCACGGAATGCGCCTTCCGTGAACTTCATGATGTTGCCTTTGTGCACGAGTGTGACCGAGCGGCGATCGTTGTCGATCGCATACTGGATCGCCTTGCGCACCAGGCGCTCCGTGCCTTCGCGCGACACCGGCTTGATGCCGATGCCCGAGGTTTCCGGGAAGCGGATCTTCTTCACCCCCATTTCTTCCCGCAGGAACTTGATGACCTTCTTGGCCTGTTCCGACTCGGCCGGCCATTCGATGCCGGCATAGATGTCTTCCGAGTTCTCGCGGAAGATCACCATGTTGGTCTTCTCCGGCTCACGCACGGGCGAAGGCACGCCCTTGAAGTACTGCACCGGGCGCAGGCAAACATACAGATCGAGTTCCTGACGTAGCGCGACGTTCAGCGAACGGATACCGCCCCCGACCGGCGTGGTGAGCGGACCCTTGATCGAAACGACGTATTCCTTCAGCACCTGCAGCGTTTCTTCCGGCAACCATACGTCCGGGCCATACACCTTGGTCGACTTCTCGCCCGCGTAAATTTCCATCCAATGGATTTTCCGCTTGCCCCCGTAGGCTTTTTCCACCGCGGCATCCACTACCTTCAACATCACCGGCGTGATGTCGAGACCGGTTCCGTCGCCTTCGATATACGGAATGATGGGCTGGTCGGAGATATTGAGCGAGAAATCTGCGTTGACAGTGATCTTGTCACCGCCGGTCGGGACCTTGATGTGCTGATACGGCATGATCGGACTCCAGTGAAGGCTGTGCTGAAAGCTGATGGGAGACTGCGGAAACGGGTGGCTCCTCGCTACGCGCAATGCCGGAAGCCCGCGACCGACCTGGTGGCCTATTCTAGCCCACACCGGCGCGGCCACGAGGCAGTAGCGGCTCGGGGTTTTCCAACATTACCGAAATCAGAATCAGAAAGTCAGCGACTCATATGTCTTATATAAGACAAGGGATTGGAGGCGGAGCGTTATGCATTATTATTCCGCCCTTTACTATTTACTGTCGAAGCAGAGGCGGCGCCCCTCCCGGTCGGCGTGGGCAGATCCAAGCACTCGGCGCCGCGCGACCTTCATCGGTTCCCTTATGCGACTTCTCGCCCTGAACAAACCGTTTGGCACCATCTGCCAGTTTTCGCCGCACGAGACGCGGGCGTCGCTGGCCGACTGGGTGAAAGTGCCCGGCGTCTACCCAGCGGGCCGGCTCGATTCCGATAGCGAAGGCCTGCTGCTCCTCACCGACGACGGCGCGCTGCAAGCGCGCATCGCCGAGCCGCGTCACAAACTTGTCAAACGTTATTGGGCGCAGGTGGAAGGCGCGGTCGACGATGCCGCGTTGAAGAAGCTCGCGCGCGGCGTCGATCTCGGCGATTACGTGACGCGGCCCTGTCGTGCTGAATACGTCGAACCGACCGACTCGCTGTGGGCGCGCACACCGCCGATCCGCTATCGCGCCGCGATTCCGACCACGTGGATCGAGTTGTCGATCACCGAAGGCAAGAACCGTCAGGTGCGGCGCATGACTGCCGCAGTCGGTTTTCCGACGTTGCGTCTCGTGCGCGCCGGAGTCGGCGCCCTGGATATTTTTTCGCTCGGATTGCAGCCGGGAGAGAGTGTCGAATTACCGCTGAAGGCGCCGTGGGAAGGTGTCGCCTGATTGCATTCACATGCGCGCCACGTGCGCGCCGAATCCGCATCGGCCGCATATTTCGATCTTCACAGAAAAAGCTAACTCGTTGTATCCGCAAACAAAAGAGCACGCGAAACCAATACGGAAAACGCGTGAAACAAATCCATCGGTAAGCGCTGCACAGTCATTCATTTGCATCAGCACATCGGCTTAACTGATTTCCCGAAAAAACACGTCAACCGGTGCGCGAGCTCACGCGTTATTCGACGCAGATGCCGCCCGAAGCTATCCGGCATTCAGCCTTAAGGGCCTTTGCGCAAGCCGCGTTCGCGGTAAGTACAGGGAGTCTGAGCGCTAAGCAGACGCGTCGAAAATTTGTTCGATGCGGCTGTCAACCGAAAGGTGGATGGCACGTTTACCGACATGACTCTACATATAACCGGGTCATTTGGTTAATTAACTCAAGCTGAGGATTTACAAAATGAACAAACTGATCGCCGCTCTGGTCGCAGGCCTCTTCGCAACGGCAGCATTCGCACAAGCTTCGGCACCGGCAGCAGCTTCGGCAGCTCCGGCAGCGGCTGCTTCGTCGGCAAAGAAGACCATGAAGCACGCTCACAAGAAGTCGCACAAGAAGGCAGCAGCTGCTGCTGCAGCTTCGGGCGCTTCGGAGTAAGTTTGTTGTAAAAACGCAGTCAAGAACTAGCTTCATTGCCGCTCTTACGGCGTTGAAAGGCAGATCACCGAAAGGCGATCTGCCTTTTTGTTTTTGACGCGCTCGCGTAACATTCGCGGATTAATTTCCAGCAAGGAGTCATGCCGTGCGATTTCCCATGCGCTCGTTGATTGCGCGTTTCGCTGTTGCCATTGCACTGCCGCTCGCCGCGATGTCGTTCGTCGCCACGACCGCTGCCCCCGCACACGCACAAGACATGCCGGCCGGCGCGAAGCAGCCCGGCGACTTTCCACGCGCGAAGCTGACCGCGGGCATGTTCGTGATCGACGCGGCCGTCGCCGCCAACGACGCCGACCGCGAACAAGGCTTGATGTATCGCACGACGCTCGCGCCGAATGAAGGCATGTTGTTCGTCTTCAACGAAAACGCCGTGCATTGCTTCTGGATGAAGAACACGTTGATCCCGCTGTCGATTGCGTTCATGCGCGCCGACGGCACGGTCACCGACATCGACGAAATGCAGGCCGAGACCACCAACAATCACTGCCCGAGAAACAACGGCGTGTATGCGTTGGAAATGAGCAAGGGCTGGTTCTCGTCGAAAGGCATCAAACCGGGGATGAAGATCCAGGGCTTGCCGGCCGCGCAATAAGAGCGCGTCGACTGCCGCGACAGCTTTTTCGATTCTTCAACGCTGCTTTTCAAAAAAACCGGTGCCTTTCACGAGGCACCGGTTTTTTGCATTCAGCGCGGCGCCAGCCACTCGCGACACCGTCCGGCGCCGCGCGGCCACGACCCTTGCTGCCCGTTGAGCCCATGTCAGCAGGCCTTCACGGACGGCTGGCAAGATTCCTGCAAAAGGCGGGCCGACGCGCTATCCTAGTAATCTTAGTAAAGCAGCACCCAGGCTCCCCGGGCAGCACAGACTGCCGCCCGGCAAGCGTTTCAGGCGCGCCATTCCAAGGAGGTTCACGTGCCCCGCAAGACTCCCATCGAGCGCTACCGGAATATCGGCATTAGCGCTCACATCGACGCCGGCAAAACCACCACCACCGAGCGCATCCTGTTCTACACAGGCGTGACCCACAAGATCGGCGAGGTTCACGACGGTGCTGCGACGATGGACTGGATGGAACAGGAGCAGGAACGCGGCATCACCATCACGTCGGCGGCCACTACCGCCTTCTGGAAAGGCATGGCCGGCAACTATCCCGAACACCGGATCAACATCATCGACACCCCGGGCCACGTCGACTTCACGATTGAAGTGGAACGTTCAATGCGCGTGCTCGACGGCGCCTGCATGGTGTACGACTCGGTGGGCGGCGTGCAGCCGCAGTCCGAAACCGTGTGGCGTCAGGCGAACAAGTACAAGGTGCCGCGCATTGCGTTCGTCAACAAGATGGACCGCGTTGGCGCGGACTTCTTTCGCGTGCAGCGGCAGATCGGCGACCGTCTGAAGGGCGTCGCCGTGCCGATCCAGATCCCGGTCGGTGCGGAAGATCATTTCCAGGGCGTGGTCGACCTCGTCAAGATGAAGGCGATCTACTGGGACGAAGAGAACCAGGGCATCAAGTTCGAGTACCGTGACATCCCGGCGGAACTCGTGGATACCGCGAAGGAATGGCACGACAAGATGGTCGAGGCCGCCGCTGAAGCCAGCGAGGAACTGCTCGACAAATACCTGGGCGGCGAAACGCTGACCGAAGAGGAAATCAAGCACGGCATCCGGGTGCGCACCATCGCCAACGAGATCGTGCCGATGCTGTGCGGCAGCGCGTTCAAGAACAAGGGTGTGCAGGCCATGCTCGACGCGGTGATCGACTATCTGCCGTCACCGCTCGACATCCCCGCGATTACCGGTCACGACGAGCACGACAACGAAATCGAGCGTCATCCGAAAGACGACGATCCGTTCTCGGCGCTGGCCTTCAAGATCATGACCGACCCGTTCGTCGGCCAGCTGATTTTCTTCCGCGTGTATTCGGGCGTGGTGAATTCGGGCGACACCGTCTACAACGCGACCAAGGAAAAGAAGGAACGCCTTGGCCGGATCCTGCAGATGCACGCGAACGAGCGCAAGGAAATCAAGGAAGTCTACTGCGGCGACATTGCGGCGGCAGTCGGCCTGAAAGAAGCGACCACGGGCGACACGCTGTGCGATCCGCAACATGTGATCATCCTTGAAAAGATGATCTTCCCGGAACCGGTGATTTCGCAGGCCGTCGAGCCGAAGACCAAGGTCGACCAGGAAAAGATGGGCATCGCGCTCAATCGTCTGGCGCAGGAAGACCCGTCGTTCCGCGTGCAGACGGATGAAGAATCCGGCCAGACCATCATCTCCGGGATGGGCGAGTTGCACCTGGAAATTCTGGTCGACCGGATGAAGCGCGAGTTCGGCGTCGAGGCGACTGTCGGCAAGCCGCAGGTGGCTTACCGCGAAACCGTGCGCAACAAGATCGAGGATGTCGAAGGCAAGTTCGTCAAGCAGTCGGGCGGCCGCGGCCAGTACGGCCACGCGGTGATCACGCTCGAACCGTCGGCGCAAGGCAAGGGCTACGAATTCGTCGACGCTATTAAAGGCGGCGTGATTCCGCGCGAATACATTCCGGCGGTCGACAAGGGCATTCAGGAAACGCTGAAGGCCGGCGTGCTGGCGGGCTATCCGGTGGTCGACGTGAAAGTGACGCTGACCTTCGGTTCGTACCACGACGTCGACTCGAACGAAAACGCGTTCCGCATGGCCGGCTCGATGGCGTTCAAAGACGCCATGCGCAAGGCCAAGCCGGTGCTGCTCGAACCGATGATGGCCGTCGAAGTGGAAACGCCGGAAGACTTCATGGGCAACGTGATGGGCGATCTGTCGAGCCGGCGCGGGATGGTGCAAGGCATGGAAGACATCGCCGGTGGCGGCGGCAAGCTGGTGCGCGCCGAAGTGCCGCTCGCGGAGATGTTCGGCTATTCGACCTCGCTGCGTTCGGCCACGCAAGGCCGCGCGACCTACACGATGGAGTTCAAGCACTACGCTGAAACGCCGAACAACGTGGCGGAAGCCGTGATCAACGCGAAGCACAAGTAAGCGACAAGGGTTGCAACACGCCATGTGCCGCGACCCTCGGCGTAACGAAGGCTACGCAGGCAAGCAGCAGA